>CAUEUD010000044.1 GCA_959020865.1 Eubacterium limosum
TATACTATTCTATGTATGCTGTTTTTATTGCTGTTTTTTAAGCGTATTTCCAATTTTAAGGGCAAAACGCGAGAAAAACTATTTTTTAAAAGGCTTACAGACTTAAAGAGGAATAAATATGGAAATTATCGAAATTAACACGGAGTTCATAAAGCTGGATCAGCTTCTTAAGTTTGCCGGGCTGGTTGGTAATGGCAGCGACGCAAAAATGATGATTCAGGATGAAATGATACGCGTAAACGGAGAAATCTGTACCATGCGCGGTAAAAAACTTCGTCCCGGAGATGTGGTTGAGGTGGAGGACGCCGGAAGCTTTGAGGTTGCCGCTGCCCAATGATTCTCACCAGGCTGCACCTTGTCCATTACCGGAACTACAGGGATGAAACCTTTGAATTTTCGCCGGGGATCAATGTCATCTGCGGCCAGAATGCTCAGGGAAAAACCAATTTGGTCGAGAGCATTCACCTTCTGTCCAGGGGATATTCCCACAAGACGGGAACCTTGATGGATATGGTGGGCTTTGACGAATCGGGATTTTTTGTTCAGGCGGATATTGTCAAGGAGGACATCTCCCATACCCTGTCCATTAAGATGCAGGATAAAAAAAAGACGGTTCTTTTAAATGGTAAGAAGGAAACCAGGCGAGGCGCTGTGCTGGGAGTCCTGACCACCATTCTTTTTGAGCCCGACGACCTGAAAATCGTTAAGGAAGGGCCTGAAAAAAGAAGGCGTTTCATGAACAATGAGATCAGCGGGTTCAAGCCCAATTATCCCTATGTTTTAAAGAATTACGCCAAAATACATAATCAGCGCAATGCATTGCTCAAGGAAATAAAGTACGACAGCACCCTGGCGCTTACCCTGGATTCCTGGGACGAGCAGCTGGTCAAATATGGTTCGGTGCTCATGCGCTACCGCATTGATTACCTCAGGCGGCTGAATATAAAAGCCCGGGAGCTTCACCGTGAGCTCAGCGGCGGCCAGGAGGAGCTGGTGCTTTTTTATCAGAACAATGTTCTCGAGAATCCCCATGAGTTTTCAGACCTTGAAAGGATTTTCAGGGAAAAGCTGCGGGCCTCCAGACAGGAGGACATTGCCCGTGGGTCCACCACCTACGGGCCCCATGTGGACGATATCATGATTCACTTAAACGGTAAGGATGCAAAAAAATACGGCTCACAGGGACAGCAGCGGACAGCTGCTATTTCTTTGAAGCTTTCTCAGATTGAAATTTACAGGGAGAGCACTGGGGATTACCCGGTGGTGCTCCTTGATGATATTTTGTCCGAGCTGGATGACAGGCGCCAGCGCAACATTCTTTCCATTCTTGGAAAGACCCAAGCGTTTATCACCTGTACGGACTCCACCTTTATTGAGCATTACAGCGAACACCCATCTAAAATTGTTGAGATAGAGGATGGGCGACAATTAAAACAAATTGAAAATTGAAAATGAAAAGTGGAAAATTAATGGGCAAAACCGCCAAGCGGTTTTGATTAAAATTCAAAGTGCTTTAGCATTTTGTTCTATAATTTTCCATTTTCAATCTTCCATTTTCCATTTTATTGAAATACGGAGGTTTTTATGTCAGACAATTTAAAAAATGAACAAAACGGCTATACTGCCGACCAGATACAGGTGCTGGAGGGCCTTGAGGCTGTCCAGAAGAGACCTGGGATGTATATCGGGAGCACCGGCAAGCAGGGGCTCCACCATCTTGTCTACGAAGTCGTGGATAACTCCATTGATGAGGCCCTGGCGGGTTACTGTAAAAATATTGTGGTCACCATTGATAAAAACAATGGTATCACTGTTGTGGATGACGGCCGTGGTATTCCGACAGGCATGAACCACAAAATGAAAAAGACCGGGGTTGAGCTGGCCTTGACGGTTCTGCACGCCGGCGGTAAATTCGGCGGAGGAGGATACAAGGTATCCGGCGGACTTCACGGTGTTGGGGTCTCCGTTGTCAACGCCCTCTCCTCTGAGCTGACCGTTGAGGTCAAGCAGGACAAAAAGATTTACCACCAGACCTTTGCCAAGGGTAAAAAGACCTCTGAACTTGAAGTGACCGGCAACACCAACCGTACCGGTACCACGGTCCATTTCCAGCCCGATCCGGATATTTTTGACGAGCTGGTCTATGACTTTGATGTTCTGGAGCACCGCCTCAGAGAGCTGGCATTTTTGAACAAAGGCGTTTCCATTACGCTGGCCGATGAGCGCGAATCCGAAAAGCGCAAGGAAACCTACTGCTACGAAGGCGGTATCCGTTCTTACATTGAATACATGAACAAGAACAAGGATCCTCTTTATGAACAGATCGCATATTATGAAAAGGAAATGGATGATTACAGCCTGGAAATCGCTTTTCAGTACACAGCGGGCTATTCCGAAAATATCTACTCCTATGCCAACAATATCTATACACCCGAGGGCGGGAGCCATTTAAACGGGTTTAAGAGCGCTCTGACCCGCACCATCAACACCTATGCCAGAAAGAATAATTACATCAAGGGAAATGACAAAAACCTGACCGGTGAGGATGTGCGTGAAGGCCTGACAGCCATTATCAGCATTAAGCTGCTGGACCCGCAGTTTGAGGGCCAGACAAAAACAAAGCTTGGGAATCCTGAGGTCAAGGGGATTGTGGAAACCATTGTCGGCGATGAGCTTTCAGCTTTCTTAGAAGAAAACCCGACCATTGCCAAAACCGTTATTGAAAAAACACTGAGCGCTTCCAGAGCCCGTGAGGCAGCCAAAAAAGCCCGTGAACTCACCAGACGTAAAAGTGCGCTGGATACCACAGCACTGCCGGGCAAGCTGGCGGACTGCCGTGAAAAGGACCCGTCCATGTCGGAGATCTTTATCGTGGAAGGGGACTCCGCGGGCGGCTCGGCCAAATCTGGCCGTGACTCCAGAATCCAGGCGATTCTGCCGCTGCGTGGTAAGATTCTGAACGTTGAGAAATCCCGACTTGACCGTATCCTGACAGCGGATACGCTGAAATCCATGATCACTGCCTTTGGTACAGGGGTCGGCGAGGACTTTAATGTTGAAAAAGCCCGCTACCACAAGATCATTATCATGACCGATGCCGATGTCGACGGCGCCCATATCCGTACGCTGCTTTTAACCTTTTTCTACCGCTACATGCGCGGCCTGATCGAGGAGGGCTATGTGTACATTGCCCAGCCGCCGCTTTTCAAGGTAGCCAGGGGGCAGCATGTCGAGTATGTCTACGATGAAAAGGCCCTTGATAAGATGTTCGAGGACAAAGACCGCAGCAAATACACCATCCAGCGTTACAAAGGTCTTGGGGAAATGGATGCCCATCAGCTGTGGGAAACCACCATGGACCCTTCTGTCCGTATCCTGAACCGCGTCAACATCGAGGATGCTACCTACGCCGATGAGGTGTTCACCATCCTCATGGGCGACAAGGTACAGCCGAGAAAAGAATTTATTGAACGCAACGCCGCCAAGGTTAAGAATCTGGATATATGACGCCGAATCCAAATTTCGAAAAAATTTGGCAGAACACCCAAAGGGAGCGGCCGCTCCTGTGTGTTCGGCAATGAGGCTAACGCATTTTGTATAAAAATTCATCCAAAGGATGATATAAAATTTTTTATGCAAAATACGATCATTTAAAATTGGGAGTTAAACTTAAAATATGGATGAAATTATGGAATATGACCGAATAGAAGAAGTAAATATTGAAGAAGAGATGAAGTCCTGCTACGTGGATTACGCCATGAGTGTTATCATCGGGCGTGCCCTGCCGGATGTGCGCGACGGCTTAAAGCCTGTCCACAGACGTATCCTGTACGCCATGAGCGAGCTCGGCATGACGCCCGACAAACCGACCCGTAAATCTGCCCGTATCGTCGGGGAAGTTCTGGGGAAATATCACCCGCACGGGGATACCGCGGTCTATGACGCCATGGTGCGTATGGCCCAGGATTTCTCAACCCGTTATATGACCATCTACGGACAGGGGAACTTTGGCTCCATCGACGGTGACGGCGCAGCCGCCATGCGTTACACAGAGGCCAAGATGTCCAAAATCGCGCTGGAAATGCTGCGTGACATCAACAAGGATACGGTCGACTTTATTCCGAACTTCGATGAATCAGAAATGGAACCGGAAGTCCTTCCGGCCCGTGTCCCCCATCTGCTGGTCAACGGCTCTGCCGGGATTGCGGTCGGGATGGCCACCAACATTCCGCCTCACAATTTAGGCGAGGTGGTTGACGGCACCATCGCTTATATTGATAATCCGGATATTACCATCGATGAGCTTATGGTTCATATCAAGGGGCCGGATTTTCCAACCGCTGGTATCCTGCTGGGAAAATCCGGCATTAAGGAAGCTTACCGCACCGGGCGCGGACGTATTAAGATCCGTTCAAAGGTTGAGATGGAGACCACCAAAAAAGGCCGTAAACAGATCGTTGTCACCGAGATCCCTTACATGGTGAATAAGTCCAAGTTGGTGGAAAAAATCGCCGAATTGGTCAAGGAAAAGCGCGTGGAGGGCATTGCAGACCTCCGCGATGAAACAGACCTTAAAAAAGGTATTCGCATTGTGATTGAGCTCAAGCGCGACGCCAATGAGACCATTATCCTGAATCAGCTGTACAAGCACACACAGCTCCAGGATACCTTCGGGGTCATCATGCTGGCCCTGGTAGGCAATGAGCACGACAAGACAAAGCTTGAGCCAAAGGTTCTGAACCTGAAGCAGGTGCTGCACTATTATGTAGAGCACCAGAAGGAAATCATTACCAGAAGAACCATCTTTGATTTAAAAAAGGCAGAAGCCAGAGCGCATATTCTGGAAGGTCTGCGCATCGCCCTTGACAACATCGATGAAGTCATCGCGCTGATCCGTGCGGCTAAGGATGGCAAGGAAGCCAAAATCCAGCTCATGGAACGCTTTGCCCTGACCGAAATCCAGGCGCAGGCGATTCTGGATATGCGTCTCCAGCGCCTGACCGGTCTGGAACGCGAAAAGATCGAGGAAGAATACGCTGAGCTGCAGAAAATGATCGCTGAGTACAAAGCGATTCTGGCAGACGAACAGCTTGTGTTAAACATCATCAAGGATGAGCTGACAGAAATCAAGGAAAAATACGGCGATGAAAGAAGAACATCCTTTGACATCGACGTGGAAGACTTTGACGTGGAAGACCTCATCGAAGAGGAGGAAGTGGTCATCACCATGACCCACATTGGCTATGTCAAACGGATTTCGGCAGACACCTACCGCTCGCAGAAGCGCGGCGGCAAGGGGATCACTGCCCTCTCCACCCGTGAGAACGACTTTGTGGAACACCTCTTCACCACCACCACGCACCACTTCCTGCTGTTTTTCAGCAACAAGGGCAAGGTGTACCGCCTGAAGGCCTTTGAAGTGCCTGAAGGCGGCCGTACCGCAAGAGGGACTGCCATTGTCAACATTCTTCAGCTTGATCCGGATGAAAAGATCACGACCATGATTCCGGTTAAAGAATTTACAGCGGATAAATGCCTGATCATGGCGACCAAGCAGGGGATCATTAAGAAAACCGACCTCACGGAGTATGATTCTTCCAGAAAGAACGGCATCATCGGCATTAACCTGCGCGAAGGCGATGAGCTCATCAACGTCCGTCTGGTGGAAGAAAACGAGGATATTGTCATGGGGACACAGAAGGGCTATGCCATCCGGTTTACCTCAAAGGAAGTGCGTCCGCTGAAGCGTACCTCCATCGGTGTCCGCGGTATCGAGCTGCGTGACGATGACGTGGTTGTGGGCATGGACATTGTATCCGATGACTTGTTTGTGCTCTGCGTATCGGACAACGGCTATGGCAAGCTGACCTCCGGCGACCAGTACCGCTCGCAGAAACGCGGCGGAAAGGGCGTTCAGACCTATAAGGTGACCAAGAAAACCGGCGAGCTGGTCGGCTTCTGCGTCATCAGCCGGGACGGTGAGATCATGATGATCAATAACCAGGGCGTGGTCATTAAGCTGGAGGGCAATGACATCTCCACCGTTGGCCGTAACACCCAGGGCGTCCGCCTGATGAAGCTTCAGGCCGGCGAACAGATCGCGACCATTTCCAAGGTTTATAAGGAAGACCCGGAAGAAGATATTGAGGACGGCCAGGTTTCTATTCTGGACGAAAAATAAAAAAATGCTGATTGATCAAAATTACATTCAGATTAATGTAGAGGCGGCGGACTGCTTTCAAGCGATAGAGGCCGCCGCCTCTCCCCTTTTACGGGACAATAAAATTGATGCGGGCTACATCACCGCTGCCTGTGAGCGGGAGAAAATTTTCCCGACAGGGCTGCCGACGCCCGTCGGCGTCGCCATTCCCCACGCCGAGCCAGACAATGTGCTGGAGGAGGCCGTATCGCTCATCACTTTAAAAAATCCTGTGGTTTTTCACGGTATGGGCGCGCCCGAGGAGCGTATCGAGGTCTCCATCGTCTTTCTTTTAGCCATAAAAGATGGTGAAAAGCAGATCGAGACCCTGCAGAAAATTGTCCTGATGATACAAGATGAAATGGTTTTACAAAAAATAGCAGGTGCAAAAAACCCTGAGTGGATATATAATTTAGTAAAAGATATCGACGGGCTGAATTAGCTTCTCAGCCGATCGTTAGGATGATCATTAATAAGAGAGAGGTACTCATTATGAATTACAAAATTTCCCCATCAATGCTGAGCGCGGATTTTGCCAATCTGGACCGTGATTTGAAATCCGTGGAAGCCGGCGGTGCGGACTGGCTTCATGTGGACGTGATGGACGGCCATTTTGTTCCAAACATTACCATCGGGCCAGATCAGGTAAAATGCCTCCGTAAAACCATCGGCCTTCCCTTTGATGTCCATCTGATGATCAGTGAACCGCTGAAATACATCGAACGTTTTGCCGACGCCGGAGCGGATATCATCACTGTACATGTTGAAGTCGAGGATGATACACGGGAATGTATTGACCTGATTAAAAAATCTGGCTGTAAGGCAAGCCTGGTCATTTCCCCGGACACACCCATCGATGTGCTGGCTCCTTTCATTGACGATATTTCCATGATTCTGGTCATGGGCGTTTATCCGGGCTTTGGCGGGCAGAAGTATATTCCCGAAACCACAGAACGCTTAAAGGGAATCCGCGCCATGATCGGCGGCCGTGATGTTGATTTGGAGATCGATGGCGGCGTGAACTTTGAAACCCTGAGCACTGTTGTGGAAGCCGGCGCCAATGTCATTGTATCTGGTTCCTGCCTGTTCGGCGGCGATATGAACGAAAATATCAGCCGTTTCAGAAAAATAATGGATGGTGCAAAGAAATGAAAACTGTTTTAGTGGCCTGCGGCGCCGCTGTGGCGACTTCTACCGTAGTAGCCAAAAAAATTGAAAAAATTGCGTCGGAAAATGGTGTTGAATTGAAAACCGTTCAGGCAAAGGCGTCGGAGGTGGCTCAAAAGGCTGCTGAGATTAAGCCGGACATTATTGTATGTACCTGTCAGCTCGATGGCGACATTGACATTCCGGTCATGAATGGCCGTTCCTTTTTAACCGGCATCAATCTTCAGAAGACAACCGGCGAGCTGCTGGAAATTCTGAAAGGATAACAGACAGACGATTTTTTTGGATAGAATTTCATTTACATGCGGCTTCGGCCGCTTTTTTATTTTCAGAAAGTGGCTGTAAATGCGGCTTGTGTTTCGGAAAATTTAATGATACACTTTAACTGTTTTATTAGAAACAGTATTTATTCAAAAGAAAGTTAAGGGACAAGTGAGATGAAGTTAAAAATCAGTCTGAGACTGACCACCTTTATTTTTTGCGCTCTGGCGATTATCGCGGCAGTTCTGTCTTTTATCAATACACAAAATGTTGACCTGAAAATCCGGGAGCAGGCTGACCGGATGGAAAACCATAACCAGTGTGAGGATAAAATTCTGGAATTCTCAAACGCTTCCGATGATCTCACCACTGCCACGCGGCATTTCGTGGCAACTGGAGATCCGGTTTATATGAACCAGTACTGGCAGGAAGCTAATGTATTACGCCATCGCGAGGACGCTGTTGACAACCTTAATGCTTTAGGTATCAGTTTGGAGGAACAGACGCTTTTGAGCAACGCAATGGAAGCCTCCAACAGACTCATGGAAACTGAAACCCTTGCCATGCGGCTTAAGGCTGACGCGGTTGGAATCCCCGAAAGTGAGATGCCGTCCGAGGTGGCCGCTTATGTCTATAAAAATGGCGAAGAAGGCAGCAGTCCGGAGGAAAAGGAACAGCTGGCTATCAGAAGTATCTTTAATAATACCTATGAAAACCAGAAAAAAGAAATCACAGACAATATGGCAATGTTCAGAAACCAGCTGCACAATCGAAAAACCAGTGAGAACACCCTCTCTAACAGCGAGACTGAGCGTTCACTGAACCATATGCTGGTTTATAATTTTATTCTGCTGTTACTGCTGCTGGTGCTGTCCCTCTTTCTGATGACTTTTGTGACCACTCCCCTGCACCGCTATTATAAAAGCCTTAAAAAATCTGGCAAAAATGATGCAGAACCCTTAATTCCCGGCGGATCTCAGGAGCTTCAGCAGTTTGCCGAGAGCTTTAACACCATGGTGGAGGACTTGAAAAATCAAAATGCCGCGCTGCTGGAAAAAAGCCGGAAGGACGGCCTGACCGGACTTTATAACCGAGAAGCCTTTGATCTCTATATCAAGGAGACCATCGAGGCGCGCGGCGGAAGAATGGCTTTGTTTTTTATGGATATGGATGAGTTTAAAGGCATCAATGACCGGTATGACTATCTTGTCGGCGACCAGGTGCTGACAGAGGTTGGTGAAAGGCTGAGGAAAATTGCCGAAAGAAACAGCGGGATGGCTGCGCGCGTCGGCGGCGAGGAATTTGCCATGCTGCTTCCGGACATTCAAACAGAGAAAGAAGCGCAGATGACTGCAGAGCGGATTATAAAAGATGTTTCTGAGATAAAACCAGAGAGCGGACGGAAATCCCCGAAGGATTTTCCAGTATCCGCCAGTGTGGGTGTTATTCTCTGGGACAGCCAGACAGAGGCGCTTCCCCTCCGCGAGGTACTGCACCGCTCTGATCTCGCCTGCAGCCGGGCCAAACAGCAGGGCAAGGGACATTATAAGTTCTACTACGCCAATGACAGCGATCTTCAGGCCATGCAGTACAGCCAGGAGCACGAGCAGCAGGTTGAAGATGAGATGTACGGCGCTCTGGCCAAACGGGAATTTGAGGCGTACTATCAGCCGAAATATAATATCGAGACCGGAGAGATCATAGGCGCGGAGGCGCTGGTGCGGTGGAACCACCCAACCAAGGGGGTTCTCTCCCCTGCCCATTTTATACCGGTTTTCGAGGCCAATGGCTTTGTGGTTCAGCTGGATTTCTATATTTTTAAAAAGGTCTGCCGGTCGCTTGCCGAGCAGCTTAAAAACAATGAACCCGCGGTGCCTGTGGCGGTTAATTTTTCCAGCCGCCATTTTGCAAACCCCGGCTTTGCAGGCGAGGTCAGGCGTATTGCGGAGCAGCTGTCTGTGCCGCCCTCTTTCTTGGAAATTGAGCTTACTGAGACAACGCTCATGGAAAACTGGGATGAGACCATCACCCAGACCAGAAGGCTACGGGAGATGGGCTTCAGCGTCGCCCTCGACGACTTTGGAACAGGATACTCATCCATGGGCGTTCTCCAGGAGCTGCCTGTGAATGTGATCAAAATAGACCGGAGCTTTATCAACCGGGATTTAAGCGAGCACCGGAATGCCATGTTCATCACCGGCATTGTCAATATCGCCCGGGTACTGAACCTGAGGATCATCTGCGAGGGCGTGGAAACCCGGGAACAGGTCGATTTCATGAGAAAGAACGGCATTCGATTTGTCCAGGGCTACTATTATTCCAGGCCGGTTTCGGAGGCGGTGTTTAAGGAAAAGCTGCTGAAAAGCAAAAGCTGACGGAAGAGGCTTGAAACAAAGTTGAAGGGCATTGGCAAAGTTAAAGCAAGAGGCTGTTTTAATGAAGAATTGAGAATGCAGAATGGAGAATTACAGGAACAAAATGCTTTGCATTTTGAATAGAATGGCGGCCACAGGCCGCGGTCTCAATCGCTTTTACGACAGTAAAAGGGTTCTTTCATTTTCCATTTTCAATTCTCAATTCTCCATTAAAAGTCCTCTCTCTAACGCTCTGCCTGTTCAGGATAACATTTTTCTGCACTCTCAAGAAAGGGCTGATTTTCCAGCCCTTTCTTTGTATTCTTTTTTTGCAGGATTGACAGGGCTTTCGCAGATTTTTATAATGGCCTTAAGGGAAGCTGTCAGAAAGGCGGCGCAAAGGAGGAGAAAAATGAAAAAGGTGGTTATCGGATGCAGCGTGCTTCGCAGAGAAATTGAAGCCGCGCTGGGGGATCTGTCGGATTTTAAATTTAACTGGCTGGAGGATCAGCTGCACAATGTGCCGGAAACCCTTCACGAAAAGGTACAGTCCGCCATCGACGCGGAGACCGGCGCAGACAGGATTTACCTGCTCTATGGGCACTGCGGACAGGCCCTGACCAGCATACAGGCAAAAAACTGCCCAGTGGTGCTGCCAAAGGTGGAGGACTGCATCGATGTTCTGCTCTGCCATAACCCCAACACCGCCGAAATGCGGCGGACCTCGTATTTCGTCTCACAAGGCTGGTTATGGGGCGAAGAAGGCCTTGGATATGAATATGACCGCATGAAAGAAAAATATGGCGAAAAAAGGGCTTTACGCGTCATAAAAGCCATGTATAAAAATTATAAGTACCTTATGTTTGTCAAAACCGGCGTGGAGGACCAGAGCGTCCGTGAAAAATGCGCCGGTGTGGCCGAAAAGCTGGACCTCGAGCTTCAGGAAACCGAGGGCGACGTGGAGCTGGTCATCGAGATGCTGAACGGCAGCACCGATGAGCGGTTTATCGTGATCCCGCCGGGTGAGACCATCCGGGAGGAAATGTTCAGGCCATAAAATTAAGCGCCGCGTATATCCCCATGCCAATGACCCCGCACCCCAGCATGACGTAGATGGGATTGAGCTTGAATTTCCGGAGGATAAAAAGGCTGACGGCAAAGAGGACCACCGCCACAAAATCAATATTGTCTGCTGCAAACTGCACCAGGCCGTTTTTAAAAAAGGCCACGATGACAATGGAGAGGCCGGCCGAGGCGATGAGGGCCACCACAGCGGGACGGAGGCCTGAGAGCACGCCTTTGATGGTGTTTAAATTGCGGAAGCGGTAGTATACCGCGGCCAGAATCAATACGATGATGCAGGAAGGTGTGACGCAGCCGACAGTGGCGACGACAGCGCCGCCGATCCCGGCGATTTTGATACCCACAAAAGTAGCGGCATTGATGGCGATAGGGCCTGGCGTCATCTGGGAAATGGTGATGATGTCAATGAACTGGGTCATATCCATCCAGCCGTGGAGGTTGACGACCTGCTCCTGAATGAGCGGCAGCGCCGCGTATCCCCCGCCGATGCTGAAGAGACCGATCTGGAAAAAGCTGATGAATAACTGAAGATAAGTCATGGCCGCCTCCTATAAAAGATTTTTTCCGGTGCGCCTGGCCGTAAAGGTCACAAGAGCGCCGATCAGGCCGCAGATCAGAATAAGGATAATCACGTTCATTTTCACAAAAGCGCTGAGGATAAAAACCACAAACATCATGATGACCGGCAGCGCCTTGCGGGCTTTGAAAACATCTCCGCCCATGTCGATGACAACATCCACAATGACAGCGGATACCCCGGCCTGCATGGCTTTAAGCAGGAATCCCACGTAGAGGTTGTCGCGGAAGGCTGTGTAAAACAGTGAGATGACGGACAAAATGATCAGCGGCGGCAGCACAGTCCCGATAATGGCCACAAAAGCGCCGATAACACCTGCGACTCGGTAGCCGACCAGGATGGAGGCATTAACGGCCATGGCACCGGGAGAAGACTGAGCGATGGCCGTGAGATCCAGCATTTCCTGTTCTTCGATCCACCCCAGCTCTTTGACGAATTTTTTGCGCATGAGCGGCACAATAACATAGCCTCCGCCAAAAGTAAACATGCTCAGGCTGAAGGTTGAGATAAACAATTTAAAAAGTTTCTTGGCATCCATATAAAAATCCTTTGTGTGAGATTTGATGATTCTATTGTACTTTAGTGGAATGCGTTTGGCAAATAGTATTATATAATTAAAAAGATAGGCAAAAACCTATCTTTTTTCGATGCTGCACCGATAGCCTTCCTTTGTCCAGCGCCGGTAAAGACAGTTGCAGCAGGTTTTATCCAGGTCGTCCAGGCACTCTTCCTCATCATTGTCGCGCTTGAAAAAAGCGCAGCCCAGTTCCCAGGCGCCTGTTTTTTTATCCCCGATATAGAGATCGGATTTTTTACAGAGCTCAAAGCCATCGGCTTCGTTTCTTTTTGCCACAGCCACCAGCCGGTGGTCGAGCAGAACGATTTTGGCATAGTCTTCAATGTAAACCGGGGTATCCGGCGGAAGTACAGCGCCTGAGCGCTCGATGATGTGCGATACGCCAAGGCGGCTCTGCATTTCAGCGGCGCTCAGGGTGGTCTGACATGTGCCAATGCCGGATTTCCCCCGGATACTGCCATCATTTCCGCTCAGCCTCAGCCCTGCGCCGGCCAGGGCGCCGATGACGCCGATACCGGTGCCGCCAAATTCCTCAAGGCGCGTGCCGCCGACGCTGCGAGCGAGATCATAGGCTTCCTCCTTTTTGATGACGCTGCGCTGTGCCTTTTTTCCAAAGGCCAGCAGTTTTTCCGGAAATTTCAGCTGATCCAGACGGCAGAGACAGAGGCCTGGGTCAGCTGTTTCAGCTTTTTCTGCCATGATAGTGTCTGCTGCTTTCTCCCACAGCCTGCTGAGCTGGCCTTCGGAGATGCTGCCCGAAAAGCACATGGAGCTGTTGTGGGAGGTGTAGGCAATTGCATCGTCCAGAAGCAGCTGGTGCCGTGTGATGCCGTAATCAATGACACTGCCGAGGGATTCGGCCTCTTTTTTGATATGCTCAGCTATTTTTCCGGTACTGGTTTTTTTGGTCAGGTCATCGGTGTCATCGACACAGAGGTAATATCTAATCATTTTTAAGCTCCTTATTTTCCTGAATTCTTGCCGCCCTGGCGAATATCCCTGCCGGAGAGTATTTTATCCCAGAGGGCGTCGTCTACCTGGATACCGGCAACATTCTGGTAAAAATCTGTCACCTCTGCGCGGAGGTCGATGTCGCCGTAAACTTCCGGATAAACAGTGGTCCCAAGCCAGAGCATGCCAAAGAAGGTTTCACAGCTTCCCTGATGACCCCAGCGGGTAAAGCCAATGGGGATATTATAGACCTGGTTTTCACGTACGGCCCGAAGGCCCTGAAATTTTTCATTGGTCTTGAAATATTCCGCTGTGCTGGCGTCATTACAGATCACCACATCCGGGTCCCATACAAAAATCTGCTCAATGCTGGCATAATAGTCATCCCCCTCAGATTTGAGCTCTGAGCCGACAGATACATCGGTACAGCCCACGGTCTTTATCCAGTCACTTCCGAGAGAGTTTTCACCGTCTGTCCGCACAGCCTCTGTGATGGAATGATATACTTTTACCCGTTCACTCTCAGAAATTCTGGCGCTCCGCTCTTCACACAGAGTGATGACCTTCTCATATTCCCGGCAGAGAGTCTCCATGTTTTGCGCAACCCTTCCCCCCATGACTGAAGCGATCAGCCGCAGGGCTTCTATCTGTTCAGCCATATTGTCATAGCTCACCACCACATAGGGAATTCCCAGCTTATCCAGCTTTTGCGCCTCAGCCTCGCTCTGGTAGATTTCCCGCTTGATTAAAACCACATCCGGCTTGAGCTCCATCAACGCTTCGGCGTTAATGACCCCGCTGCTGGTGACTGTGACGGCATTTTCAATTTCAGGATAAATTTCTTTGAGCAGTACATTGCGCTTTGTACCGGCGGGACAGCTGACAATCTGCTCACCGCCCTGGCTCATGACAATGGCCTCTGTCATAAAAGCGTCGAGAACCGCGGCCTTCTTTATTTCTGTCGGAATTTCCACCTGGCGGCCGGCGCTGTCGGTAATGGTGTGTGTCGGAGTGTTATCTGAGGCGGTGCTGCCAGGCTGGGAGCACCCGGTCAAAAGCATTGTGATAAACAGCAGAGCCAGCGCAATGCTGACATATCCTTTAATCTTTTTCATTTTTCAACTCCTTTATTTTAAAGTACCTACAGGCATTACCTGCTTTGTCTCCCCGGAATCCAGAATACGTGCTTCAATATGATAAACCTGTCCCAGATTTGCAGGCGTCAGGGTTTTGGCAGGCGGCCCTGTTTTGATAAGTTCTCCATCGCACATCAGACCTACACGGACAGGGATTCCGCGGTTTTCGAGGTAAAAGGCCTGGTTGGGTGAGTGGGTTGCCATGAAAATGGTCTGCCTGCCATCCTTAACCAGTGAGGCGATGGTTTCTAAAAATAAAAGCTCATTGTAGTAGTCCAGGTGGGCGGTGGGCTCATCCATGAGAATGAGCGGGGCTTCCTGGGCCAGGGAACGGGCAAGCATGACCATCTGAAGTTCCCCGCCGCTGAGCTGAGTATACGGCCTGTCAGAAAGGTGGGTAATACCGATTTTATCAAGGAGGTTTTTGACAATGCGTTTATCCTCCTGGGTGGGAGCGCCAAAGCGGCCCATATAGGCGGTTCTTCCCATGAGCACGACCTGGAGCACCTTGTAAGGGAAGGAGTGCTCGTGGCTCTGGGGCAGGTAAGCCATCTTCTTTGCCAGCTCGGCAGGCTTGTAGGCATCGACACTTTTATCAGAAATTTGAATTGTGCCTTTTTTCAGAGGATGAATGCCCAGGATGCAGTCCAGGAGAGTGCTTTTTCCACAGCCGTTTCGTCCCATCAGGCAGAAGATTTCACCTGGCCGGGTTTCAAGTGTAATATCTTGAAAAATAAGCTGTTCGCCGTAGGCAAAAGCAGCGTCTGTAATTTTTAACACACTCACATCTGCCACCCCCCGCCTTTTGTTTTCTTAAGCAGAAAGACAAAAAAGGGCGCGCCCACAAGCGCTGTCAGGACGCCCAGAGGAATTTCGGAGGTGGTGACGCTCCGGCTGATGGTGTCAATGGTGACCATGAACACAGCCCCCAGACTCATGGAAACCGGCAGAAGCTTACGGTTATCATTGCCGATGAGCATCCGTCCGATATGCGGGATAATGAGTCCGACCCAGCCGATAATGCCGGAAATGCACACTGCGCCAGCCGTTGCCAGGGTCGCGCAGGCAATGATCATGCGCTTGCTGAATACGACATTGACGCCCATGGTGCGGGCTTCCTTTTCCCCCATGGAGATCACGTTGATCTGCCAGCTGAAAAAGGCCAGCCCGACAATTCCCGCCAGAATGACCAGAACAGCCCAGAAATCCTTATAGCTGACGGAGGCCACACTTCCCATGAGCCAGTAAACAATGGCGGGAAGCTCGCTGTTGACATCGGCAATGGATTTGAGCAGGGTCAGCAGTGCGCTGAAAACCGAGGAGACAATCGTGCCGCCGAGAATGAGCATAATGGTGGGAACAGCTTTATAGATTTTAGCGATCATGTAGCTGAAAATAACGGCTAAAACGCCGAAAGCAAAGGCAAAGCCGTAGGTGGCAAGGCTTGTGCCAAAGAGAAGAATGGCAAGACCTGCTCCGAAGCCGGCGCCGGAGTTCACACCCAGAAAGCCTGAGTCGACGAGTGGATTGCGGAAAACCCCCTGAAAAGCAGTACCGCTGGCGGATAGTCCCGCGCCCACAAAGGCAGCGGCGATGGCCCTCGGCAGTCTCAACTGCAGTACAACGGTCAATGTTTGTGGTGAGATGCCAGCCCCGCCGGCAAAGGGGCTGGCAAGGCTTCTGAAAACCTCAGAAACCGACACGCTGTAACGGCCGATAAACAGCGCGGTAAAAATAAAAGCCAGAGGAATCACCAAGAGCAGAAGAATAAAGATGACTTTTTTTATAAAATGCCGATGATCCTGTAATGCCGTCTCAGTTTTCATGTGCTTCTCCTGTTGTGATAATGTCTGCTCCGCTGTTCAGGATATTTTCGCAGATGATGGTGCCTGGCGCAACAGACGATGTCAGTGTGATTTTCCGTATTTTTTTCATCGCCTTCAGAAGTGATCTTTGAGGAAGTGGGACGCTGCTTTTGACTGGAACCAGCCCGCCAGCGGCGGTTTTGACCGTGGTGGTGAGCATCCGCCTGGGGGTCTTCCACTCCTCCCGGCCATGATGGAGGCCGCGCCTGCACCTGTATCCGGTGATTTCCGGTGGTTCGCAGGCAGTGTCGAAGCTCAGGATACAGCCCTTTGGGCACAGAACACAGAGGCGTTCATTTTCTTTCAGGCTGTTCAGGACTTCACAGGTCGGTTCCTTTTCAAGGTAAGCGTCCGGAAGCTTTTCACCCGATGCGGCTGGCTTTCCGGCGAGGAAGGATGCAGCAGACTCGCCGGCCTGTTTTCCGGCCATGCTGACTTTGTCCACAAGATCGTGGACGCCGGTCACATTGCCACAGGCAAAAAGTCCTGGAACACTGGTTTGCCCATTGTCATAGACATTAATGCCGCCATTTTTGTCAAGACGGACAAAATCCGAATCCAGTATATCTGTTTCCGGAATCAGCCCGGCAGCTACCAGCAGGGTATCGCAGGGAACATATGTTTTTTTGGAAAGCTCGGGCCGTCCGTCTGCCAGGACCGGGGCAATGCTCACGCCTTTCAGGCGCTTGTATCCATGCACAGAGACGACGGTAAATCCAAAGCGGATGGGAAGGTTAAAATCCCGGATGCATTGCAGATGGTTGCGGGCCAGCCCTGTGGCTCTTTCTCCAAGCACTAGACTGACTCTGGCGCCCTCCAGTGTCAGCCGCCTGGCCATCATGAGACCAATATCACCAGAGCCGAGGATCACCGCGTTTTTTCCCGGAAGCAGGTTCTGGATATTCATCATATACTGGGCTGTACCGGCAGTATAGATGCCGGCAGGGCGGCTTCCGGGGATACGCAGCTGCCCAAGGGTTCTCTCGCGGCAGCCCATGGCCAGAATAACCGTGTCCGCGGTCAGCCTGGCAGGCCCCTCCGCTTTGCTGAGATACTTGACGCTAAAAGCCCTGTATTCCCCGGAGAGCTCTAAAACCGACGCGCTTGTTTTTACTGTGACCGGCGTGTTCTTTAACTGATTTTTAAAGTGAGCGGCATATTCTGGACCGGTGAGCGATTTTTTCAGATAGAGCGTGCCGAAACCATCGTGAACGCACTGGCGCAGAATACCGCCCACAGCAGGGTCACGCTCCAAAAGCACGATTTTTTCCACGCCCCTTTGGGATGCGGAAAGAGCGGCGGCCATACCGGCAGCGCCGCCGCCAATGATTGCGCAGTCATAATGCATTTTATTTCACCCTCCCTTTGACAAACGGGCTGCCCGGCGCTTCTTTCATAATCTTTTCAGGCGGTACCGACCATTCTCTTGACAGTATCTCAAGAATCCTCGGCGTGCAGAAGCTTCCCTGACACCTGCCCATGGTGGTGCGGAGCCGTTTTTTAAGCCCGTTCATGTTTTTGGGCGGCAGCGGCTCACGGAGCACCCTGAGGATATCCCCCTCTGTAATCCCCTCGCAGCGGCAGACCAGATTGCCGTAACGGTGGTCCTGTTCATACCATTTTTTCTGTATGCTTTCAGTCTGTTTTAAAAAGGGTTTGGGGAGATCCAGCACCGGACAGTAATCTGGATTGGGAGCAGTGCTCAGCCCGTCTTCGATGAGCAGGTCGAGAATCATCTGACAGAGATACGGGGCGGCAGTCATTCCCGGGTTTTTAATGCCGAGAGCGCTGACCATCCGGGGGACTGAACGGCGGATGACAAAGTCCTTTTCCTCTTTGACAACATTTTTGATATTTGCGCGCACACCGGCAAAGGAGGTGATGACCTTTCCCATATCCAGCTCAGGCAGTATCTTTTTTGCTGTTTTTTCAATGTGATGAATTCCCCAGTCAGTGGTTTCGACATTTTTATAGTCCGGTACATCCTGCGAGGTAGGGCCAGCGATGATATTTCCCTCGATGGAGGGCGCCAGCAGACAGCCCTTTTCATCGGTCTCCTGAGCCTGGTAGAGTACATGGCGGATGCCGTCTTTTCCCTGACGGTCAAAGACTAAAAACTGTCCGCAGCGCGGCTTAATGATCAAATCCTGAGGTCTTACGCCGCTTTCGACAGCCATGGCCATTCCACCCGCGGTGTTGACCACATAACGGGTGTTCAATGAGCGCCGGCCTGTTACCACCTCAAAGTGGTTTTCGTGTTCGATAATTTCCTGTACTTCTTCATCAAATGCAAAGTGAACCCCGTTTTTTTCAGCCGACTGAGCCGTTCTCAGCAGAAGGGAAAAAAGCTCAATAATCCCTGTGGTCCTGGCATAAAGGGACATGGTTACCCGGTCAGAAAGCCCCGGCTCCAGCGCGCGGCTTTCACTGCCTGACAGAATCGCCATATCAGGCACATTATTTTTCAAGCCCCTTTTGTATTTTTCACGGATCATCTCCTCTCCTTCTCTGTGAAAGGCGACGAAAAGTGATCCCGGATAGGCGATTTCGACGCCGAGCTCTTTGCAGATCTGGGGATACATGGCATTTCCACGCACACAGGAGATCCCCTTCAGGCTGCCGCCTCTGGGATGAAAGCCAGCGGCCAGAACAGCGCTGTTAGCTTTGGAGGCGCCTTCTCCCAGATCGGCGCCCTTTTCAAGGACAAGCGTATCCAGGTTGAAACGGCTTAAAAGCCGGGCGGTGGTAACCCCGAGGATACCACCGCCGATAATGATTACATCCAGCATTATTTTTTCTTTTTAACGAACACGACAACAACGATCGCAATGATAACCACTGCGGCGATCCCTAAAAGAATGTAAAGGGTGGTATTACTTGAGGCTGGCTTTTCAGCAGCTGTGTTTTCAGCGGTTGTTTTTTCCTCGCTGGCCGCTGCAGGGGCTGTACCGGCAGTTTTGAAGCTCAGTGTCTTTTCTTCTCCCAGAGCTGCGCCGCTCTTTGCTGTTAAGGTTCCGGCTATTTTAATCTGATATTCCGTTCCAGGTTCCAGAGGGCTTGAAGGCGTGATGGTTATAAAGTTTCTGAGATCAGGCTCAACCTGGTCATCTGCCATGGTGACTTCAGCCGCAACAGGTGTGCTGTTTTTGTAGAGTACAACGGCTGCCCTGTTCCCGTCTTTGACTTCAGCGTTGACAACATTTTTGCTGAATTCGAGTTTGATGGGGTCACTGACAGAAGCTGAGGTTTCACCATCTGCCGGGGTAGAGGAGACAAGCGTCAGGGGTTCATCGCTTCCGCCCCCGTTACCGCCGCCGCTGCCATTACCGCCGCCGCCACCGCCGCCATTGCCACCGGCAGCGAGCGCGGTATTTCCAAAGCTGAGGGCCAACAGCAGCGCAACGAGAATACTTGCCAACTTAAATTTTCTTTTCATTTTCTACAAATCCTCCATTTTTGATTATGGGTTTGATATTATCGCAATTCAACGTCTTTGTAAAGGTCTAACAAGCAAAAGATTGTTTTTTAAAAAATACCAGGCCAATAAAAAAGCACTCCTGAAACAGAAGTGCTTGTAATGTCAGTGATTGGGATGGCTTTCGTTCCAGAGACGGTCCGCGTTGACTTTCCATGCTTTTGCGGCATCCAGGCATTTGTCGGAAAGTGCCTGGACATCCTCGGGGTGGGTGAGGTCAGTGGAGTGGGCGCCGGACAGCTCGACCATGCTGGTCAGGCGGCCAGGGTTATCGAGCAGCGGGCAGGGGCGCAGATGGTTCTGGTTGAAAGGCTGGTTTTTATGGTACTGCATGAACAGCGGCCGCCTGTAAGCCTCCAGAAGGGTTTGCTCGTGGATGTTGGAATCGGAGTAGTGGATAAAGGCGCAGGGCTCAATGTCGCCGCTGGCATTGATGTGCAGGTAGTTGCGTCCTCCTGCAATACATCCCTTGACGTACTCGCCGTCATTCCAGAAATCCAGGGTAAACAGAGGCTTGGTAGCCCGGAATCTGCGGATCTGGTGATACATGTACTCCCGCTGGTCTGCGGTGGCCATGAGCTCGGGCACTGCGTCCACGCCCACGGGCATGTAGGTA
Organism: Eubacterium limosum; assembly: GCA_959020865.1. Lineage (GTDB taxonomy): Bacteria > Bacillota > Clostridia > Eubacteriales > Eubacteriaceae > Eubacterium > Eubacterium limosum_B. The sequence continues at coordinate 20,262 of CAUEUD010000044.1, forward strand.
AAGAACCAGCCAAATTTACAGCCCTTTTCGATCATGGCGTCAAAATACGCCTCACTGCCGATGACATCGGTATTCTGTCGGTGATAGCAGGTGGAAAAGCCAAAGGGCAGTTTTTTTGCTTTTAAAATATCCATGGCCTTTACGACCGCGGCATAGGTTCCTTTACCGCGCCGCATGTCGGTCTCTTCCTCAAACCCCTCGACGCTGATGGC
>CAUEUD010000045.1 GCA_959020865.1 Eubacterium limosum
ATCCCGCCTGTAGGCGTTCCCCCACCGGGTGCATACGCCTGCATCCGGAAAGCCCAGGAAGCCGCTCTTCGCGTCCTTTATCACCTCGGCCTGAATCTCGTAGACCTCCCGGATAAACGCCGGGGTCAGCACCGACTCCGGCGGCCCGCTTTTGATGATGCGGCCCCCGTTCATGACATGGATCTCGTCACAGTACATGGCCGCGATGTTGAGGTCGTGGACGGCGGACACGACGGTGAGGTTCAGCTTTTTCACAATGCTCATGAGTTGCAGCTGGTACTTGATGTCCAGATGGTTGGTGGGCTCGTCCAGAATCAGGCACTGGGTGTCCTGGGTCAGGGCGCGGGCGAGGATCACGCGCTGCTGCTCGCCGCCGGACAGGGTGGAGAAGTTCCGGTCTTTCATGGCCTCCATGCCCACGGTCTCCAGGGCTTTCTGAGCCAGGGCATAGTCCTCGGCGTAGTTGCGCTCCATGAGCTTTTTGTGCGGGGTCCGGCCCATGAGCACCACCTGCTCCACGGTAAAATCAAAGTTATAGTAATTGTGCTGGGCCACCACAGCCACTTTTCTGGCCGACTCCTTGTAGCTGAGGCTGTCCACTGCCTCGCCGTCAAAATAAATGATGCCGCCGGTGGGCCTGGCTGTCCGGTACAGGCACTTCAAAAAGGTGCTCTTTCCGCTGCCGTTGGGACCGATGATCCCAATGAATTTTTTACTCTGGACGTCAATGCTCACGCCCTTTAAAATCTCACAGCCGCCCAGTGTCTGGGTAATGTCCTGGGATCTGATTTCCATTATTCGCCACCTCCAAAACCGTAGCTCTTACGCATCATCATATAAATAAACACCGGTGCGCCCACCATGGACACGAGAATCCCGATGGGCACCTCGGTCTCGGGCAGCAGGGTGCGGGCCAGCACATCGGCCCAGATCAGGAAAATGCCGCCGGTCAGGGCGCTCAGGGGCACCAGCTTGCAATGGTCGGTGCCAAAGACCATGCGCACCGCGTGGGGCACCACCAGTCCGATGAACCCAATGGTCCCGGATGCGTACACGCACAGGCCGATGATGAGCGAGGTCAGGACCAGGTACACATGGCGGTAGGTGTTCAGGTTGGTGCCCAGGGTGATGGACACATCGTCGCCCAGGAGCATGAGGTTCAGGGGGCGGTGCTGGCTCCAGAAAAAGAGCGTGCTGGCAGCCACCACGACAAAGATGACCAGTGTGGTCCCCCACTTGGCCCCGGACAGGCTGCCGAGCATCCAGAAGGTGAGCTGCTGGGTGGTGTTGGGGTCGTTGGCCATAAAGACCATAAAATTGGAGAAAGCCATACACAGGGCGCCAAGGGCCATGCCGGAAAGGATGAGCTTGACGGAGTTGGCCGGCCCGCCGATATTGGCCACTGCCACCACCAGCATGGAGATCAGAAAGGCTCCGATAAAGGCGCACACGCCCACACCGCTGCCGCCGAGCACAGCGCCCAGCCCGAAGAACAGGGCGGTGGTGGCCCCCAGCGACGCCCCGGAGGAGATGCCCAGCACATAGGGCTCTGCCAGCGGGTTCTTGACAATGGCCTGCATGACCACGCCGCAGATGGACAGGCCCATGCCCACAGCCAGCCCCATGACCACCCTCGGAAAGCGGATCAGCCACACCACGTTGTGGGCCGCGCCCCTGGCGTAGGCGCTCAGGCTGTCCAGGTGAAAGAGCTCGTAGCCGATGACGCTGTACACATCCCGGATGGACAGGTCCATGGAACCGATGGTGACCGCCGCCAGGGCCGAGAGGATCAGCAGCCCCAGCATGACCACGCATACAAACACATAAAAGGGCTGGCTCTGAAGCCGCCCTTTATCTTTGATCAGTGTGCTTTGTCTCATAAAAAAGCCCGCTGCCTAGTTCAGGTTTAAATCCGGGTACATCCCATTCGCGATGGTGTGAATGCCGTCGATGGTGCGCACGCCGCTGCAGTACATCTGCCCCAGCTCAATGGGGATCACCCGGTTGTTTTTAACCGCGTCGATGTCGGCAAAGGCCGCGTTGTTCATGATTGCGTCCTTTGTCTGGGCGGCCACGTCCTGGTCGTCACGGTCCATATAGACTGCGAAAATGACTTCCGGATTGGCGGCGACCACATCCTCCTCGCCCAGCTTGGACGCGTCCGGACTGGCCAGTGTGCCCTTAAGCTTGGTGACCATGTCGCCTGCCAGTGTGGTGGCGCCATAGTTGACAATCTGCCCGCTCTGGTCCTCCATCACCAGTACTTTGGGGCTCTTGTTTTCCTTCTGGGCATAGGTCTCTGTCTGTTTCACAGCGTCCTTGATCGCGTTCACCAGCTCCCCGGCCTTATCCTCCACGTCAAAGATTTTGCCCAGGTTCTCAAAATCCTGGTACTCGTTGTCCAGTGTTTTCGGGGACACTGCGCCGCTGTTGAGCATGTTGTAGCTGTTCACGCCCTGGCTCTGCCATTCCTTCATGCTGCCCAGGTTCTTGTCGGAGAACAGGGAGGTCCAGCTCAGGATCATATCCGGCTCCAGGGCGGTGGCGGCTTCCTTGCTGGGTTTGAATTCGGACAGATAGTTGACCTTGGCGAAAGCGTCCTTGTACGCTGGCTTCACCTCGTGATCCAGACCGCTGGCAGCCACAATTTTGTCCTCCAGGCCCAGGGCCAGCAGGGTCTCGATGGAGTTCTGGTATACGGCCAGCACCTTTTCCGGCGCCTTATCAAAGGTCATCTCCACAGGCTGCTTGTCGTAATCGTAGGTGGTGATGGTGACCGGATAGTGGCCGTCTGTGCCCGCGCTCTGGCTGGCGCTGTCATTTCCCCCGGCGCTGCCGCACCCTGCCAGCACGCCTGCCGCCAGCACTGCGGACAGAGCAATCCCTAAAAACCGTTTCTTCAAGCTTTTCATGTTTCTACCTCTTTCTTAAAAAATCATATAAAAAGAGCCTGCCGACATATGCCGACAGGCTCCCATTTACCTATCTCAGGTTCTCTCAGTGACAATCCCCTCACCGGACAAACGCGCGTAACACTAAAGGCAGGTCTCCTGACTCACAGCTCCTCCGCACTCCGCTCCCTTCCCAGCCCAAGGCCAGTGGTTTACTGCGGCGCGTCCCTGTTTACAGTGATGGGTTCGTACCGGATTCGCACCGGTTTCCCTATTCTCCTTTTTCAAGGCACCCTCAATGGTTTGATTCAATTGTTAATATTAGTATAAGCGAACTTTTCAAAATTGTCAACTGCCGGCGCTCTAAATTTTTATCACAGCTTCCGGGCCTTGTTCCAAATGCCCATGCCGATAAAGTGGGGCACAACCGCGTCGAAGATGCGCAGGCCCAGGCTGATCATGCCCGGGGTGGAGACAGCCATGCCGATGCGGCTGTCCATGAGCGACCGGTGCGCAACGGTCTGAACCGTGGAGGCCAGCGGGAAGTGGCGCACGGCAGAGCGGTCCGCATTTTTGCTGGCCGTGGGCACAAACTCGGTGTCCTTTATCCAGTAGGGACAGACCGCCGTCACCCGGATGCCCCGGCCGAACAGCTCCCAGCGCAGAGCTCTGGTGTAGCTGAGCAGGAAGGCCTTGGAGGCCGCGTACAGGTTCATGCCGGGCAGGGGCATAAAAGCCGCCACGGAGCAGATCTGCATGAGGCGTGCGCCCTTATTCATATAGGGCAGCACCCTCAGGGTGACGTCCACAGCGCCGCGGCAGTTTAAGTCGATGAGGGCGTTGGTGTCCGCCTCGCTCACCTCAGCGTAGGTGCCCAGCTTGCCGATGCCCGCGGCCCCGATGAACAGCCGGACATCGGGCTGTTCCTTTTCCAGACGCTCGGTGAGGGTGTCGAGATCCTTCAGGTTTCTGAGGTCCAGCGCCAGAGCGCGCACCGGGGTGGCGGTCTCCATGTTCAGTTCCTCCAGGCGTTCCTTCCGCCTGGCGATGGCCCAGATTTCCTCGACCTGGCCCTGCTCGCTGACCTGTCTTACAAATTCGCGTCCCAGTCCGCTGGACGCTCCGGTGATAATGGCGATTTTCATAATGCTTCCTTCTTTCGTCTGAGATTCGGCTTCTCGGTGGGATGACAGCCGTTTACTTCTTACATACCACTTTCAGGCTGGAATAAGCAGAGCGGAGGGGTGGTATAAGGAAGATATAAGAGAGGGAGACGCAATGGAAAATGACGGTGCGTCCAAAGTTAGAATAACTTCGGGGAACGAACCGAATGCAGCGCTGAGAATTGTGGTGCAAATCTGCCTTTGGCAGATTTGATTGGATTGCGGACTGGCGGCCGCCTCAGATTGTCAAAAAAGAGGTGCGGCCCGAGGCTGCGCCTTTTATCCAGATAAGAAAAAAGGTCCAGGCGCTGTGGGTACAGCCCCACAACCTCAAAAGACTCAAAACACCTTGACTGGCGGGTTTTGAGTCTTTTGAGCGGGTAAATTTAAGATTAACAATAAAAATCAATCACATCCACACAGAAATGTTTTTTCCAAGCATCACAGATCATAAAATACTGGGCTGCGATGATATCAAGAAGCTCATCCAGCTCGTTTTTTCGGGATGCGTCCATTGTTATGTGCCAGCACACACCCGCCTGCGGCAGTCAACCATAATTTTGTGGCATTAGGTGTGGGCTTCCCGCGTCCGACATGAACGTGGACAGGCTCATTATTTTCATTTGACCAAAAATAGACCGTATATCCCCCAATTTTGAACAGACTAGGCACACTGAGTTCCTCCATTTTCTGCAAAACGATAGATCAAATGGGCATTGTGTCTCAAAAACACCTCAAAATCGGCGATCTCCTCATCGGTGTAACCCTCCCGGATCAGCCATTCATAGGTGGGCAGGGAGCAGCGGGCTGTGTCGAAGCCGTCTTCTGTCGGCCGCTCAAAATGCACCTCCACGCTTTTCTCTCCATCCTTTTCAAGGAGCTGTGAATGGACAATCTCCGTACCGTCGGCGAGGGTCATATAGGCGTACATCATCTCCGGTTCCTCCAAGTCGTTTTTTTTAATTATACAGGAGCTTTCTTAAATCTGCAATTTCTTTTCTCCTACAGCGGCAGGTCCTTCCGCCTGAAGATCAGGATGCCCAGGGTATACAGTACCACTGAGACCGCGGCCAGAGCGGCCATGCACAGGCCCACGGTATCGCCCCCTGCGATGATCTCGGCAGGGTCAAACAGGCTGTACAGGGTGGTGTAGCGCACAACGTCCAGGTCCTCGCTGACGCCGGAGAGCATCATGAGCACCAGAAACAGTACGGGCAGGCCCCCGCCCAGAGCCAGGGACAGGCGGCTCTCGTTAAACAGGCAGGAGGCAGAGAAGCCGATGGCGCTGACAGCCAGCTGCATGAGCAGGGCGCCCGCGTTGACGAGCAGAAAGGCGCGGATGTCCAGATCGCCCGGGAACAGAGCCTGGCTGACCGCGATCCCCATAACGGTCACAAAGGCCATGAGGAGGATATTGGACAGGATCAGGGCTGCGGCCTGGGTGGCGATGACCCTGGTCCGGGAGTTTGGTGCGGACAGCAGGCAGGCCATGGCGCCGGAATCCACCAGCTTGGCCGCCGCGTTATTGCTGGCGATGATGTTAAAAATCATGGGCACCATGATGACAATAAAGCCGTAAAAATAGGAGCCCAGAAAGCCCACAAGGCTTGTCTCAGCGCCCACATCCAGGTTCATGGCGTTTATCATCTGCTGGGGTAGCATGTCCATCATCTCTTTGATGCCGTCCATGGAATCGGGGTTGAACATACTGATCTCAACGCCCATGTACATGGCCATAATGGCCGCGAAGATGACAAGCATCTTGAGCTGTGATTTAAAGGTTTTTCTGAAAAGCGGCCCGCTAAGCATGATGTTTACCTCCGTAATACTGCATAAAAATATCCTCCAGATCCTGGGAGACCGTGTCCAACGCCATGACGTGGTAGCCGGTGAGCATTTTCAGAAAGCTGTCCATGCTCCCTGCCACCCGCACCTCCACAAGCTGGGGGTGCTCCCTCAGCTGGCGGGTGCCTGTGCACCGGGCCGCGAAGTCTCCGGCCTCTTTAGCGGTGGCGAAGCTTACCTGGTAGACCTTGTGGCGCTCTGCCTTGAGGGAGGCCACGCTGTCCAGGGCTGCCAGCTCCCCGGCGCGGATAATGCCCACCCGGTCACAGGTCCGCTCGACTTCCTCAAAGCTGTGGGAGGACATGAGAATGGTCGTGCCCTTTTTCTTCTCGTTCTGGATCAGGCGGATGAACCGGTTCTGCATGAGGGGGTCCAGCCCGCTGGTGGGCTCGTCGAGGATCAGGACCCCGGGGTCGTGCATGAAGGCCGACACCAGGCCCAGCTTCTGCTTGGTGCCCTTGGACATCTTACGGATCTTGCCTTTTGGGTTCAGGTCGAAAAAGCGGATGAGCTTTTCCATTTTCGCGCGGTCCTTCATGCCCCGCATCTCAGCCATAAAGTTCAGAAACTCCACGCCGGTCATGCTGTCGAAAAAGGCGATCTCCCCGGGCAGGTACCCTAAAAATTCCTTGATCTCAGCCGCTTGCTTAAAGCAGTCCAGGCCGTCGATCGCGCAGGTGCCGCGCTTAGACTTCAGAAAGCCCATCAGGTGGCGGATGGTCGTGGTTTTCCCGGCGCCATTGGGGCCCAGGTAGCCAAAGACCTCGCCTTTTTTTACCTCAAAGGACAGGTCAAAAATCCCGCGGCCCTCGCCGTAGTCTCTGGTCAGGTGCTCGATTGCGATCATTGTAATGCCTCCTCTTTGTAGCAGTGCTGTCGGAGAAACAGAACGAGTTCGGTAAACTCGGTATCCAGCTGTTCCAGGTCGAGCCCGCCCCTTTCGGTTTGACGCTTCATAAAGCCCTCGGCGGCCCAGAGCAGCCAGCTCATGACCTTTTCCGGCGGCGTCTCAGCCCTGAATTTGCTCCGGTCCACCCGGCTCATGACCACAGCCAGACTGGTCTTTTCAAGGTTCCCATAAAAATCCATGTTGCCGTCATTTTCAGGCGAGCGGTCATAGTAGGAGCGGATCATAAAATTCATAAGGTGGGGGCTGCGCATCACGATTTCGGATTTGGCCCGCTGGGCCCGCAGCCAGATTTCAAAAAAATCCGACTCCGTGGAGGGCAGCAGCTCTGAAACATGCTTTCTCAGGACATCGGTGCCGTAACGGAAAAGGTACTCGTAAAGGCTCTGCTTGTTCTCAAAATAGTGAAACAGCAGCCCCTTGGAAATGCCTGCCGCGGCGGCGATGTCGGCTGTGTTGGCCTTCTTATAAGGGTTCTCGGCAAAAGCCTTAAATCCCGCGTTGACAATGCGCAGCTGTTTCTCCTCCGGCAGTTCAAAAAACTTATCATTCATTCCATTATCCTTTCATTAACCCGATCGGTTAATACCATTATAGACCGTTGACCCGATTGTTCAAGGCCTGTTCAGAAAAATTTATATAAAAAGAACCCGTATCGTGGCGATACGGGCCCGTTAAATGTAGATAACGGTTATCGTGAGGCGGTAAAGCGGTAGAGAGAGGGCTGGTCAATGGAAAATTGAGAATTGAAAATGGAAAATGAAAGAACACTTTCGCCTTTGGCTCAAGTGATTAAGAAAGCAGCCGCAGGCCACATCTCATCAAACCTGCAAAGCAGGTTTGTACCGTAATTTTCCATTTTCCATCTTCCATTTTCCATTACGAAGTCCCCTTGCTTGCCTTTTCTTTCCGCCTTTGCTTAAAACCTCAGATTCTCGAAAAATACTCGATCACCTTTGACAAATCCTTTAGTGTCTCCTCGGTATTTCCATGCTCGATGCTGTCCTTGACGCAGTGGTGCAGATGCCCTTCCACTACCATCTGCCCCACCTTGTGCAGGGCCGATTTGGCAGCGTTGATCTGAATCAGGATCTCATTGCAGGGGACGTCCTTTTCCATCATGTCCGAAATGCCGCGGATCTGGCCCTCGATGCGTTTCAGCCGCGCCTGCAGTTTCGGTAAGTCTTCCATACATTCTCTCATCGTTTCTCCTTTATCTCGGCTCGCTTAGTTCTCTTTAGCTATTTATCCTATCACAATTTTCTGAGAATAGCAATGGAGGGTCCGAAAAGTTTCCGCTGGCCTTTCAGGCGTTCTCCTCCAGAAGTCTTGCGAAGTCCGGCTCCGGCAGGGGCCTTGAGAAAATGAAGCCCTGAATCATATCGCAGCCTGCGTCCTTTAAAAAGGCCAGCTGCTCGGGCGTCTCCACGCCCTCTGCCACTGTTTTCATCTCCAGCTTTTTCGCCATCTGGATGATGCTGCGCACAATGATCGCGCCCTTGCCGGTATCGCCCTCGTCCAGCAGGAACTCGCGGTCCAGCTTGATCACGCTGACAGGAAGCCCCTTTAAAGCGTTGAGTGAGGAATAGCCTGAGCCGAAATCATCGATGGAACAGCCAAAGCCCGCCTCCCTCAGCTCGCGGATAATGCCCCCGATGCGGTCCAGATTTTCCAGAAAGATGCTCTCAGTCAGCTCCAGCTCGACGAGGCCGTCGGGGATCTGACAGCGGTCCTTGATGGCCCGGTAGGTGCTGACAAAATTCTTCTGACGCACGTGCACCCGGGAGACATTGACCGAGATGGTGACCACTGGCAGCCCACGCTCCAGGCGGTCCCGGAGGCTCTCGCACACCTTTGTGAAAATATACTCATCCAGCTGAAGGATAAACTGGTTCTGCTCGAAAACGGGGATAAATTCCCCAGGACTTACCATTTTTCCCCCAGGCTGTATCCATCGGGCCAGGGCCTCAGCGCCCACAACCTTACCGCCGTCCACGTCATACTTGGGCTGAATATAGAAGGTGAACTCGCCGTCGGCCAGAGCCTTTTCCATGACCGACTCGATCTCTGAGCGGCGCAGCATCTCTGAGCGCATGCTGCTGTCATACTGGCAGTACTGGTTGCCGCGGCCGTTTTTAATGCTCTTCTGCGCCATGTGCGCCCGGTCGACCATAAGGCTGATGTCGTCCGCGCCGGGGTCGTCCTCAAGGCAGAAAATTCCAATGTGCACAGACAGGGGCACCCTCTGCCTGTCACCGATGGCCGGGCTGTGCATCGCATCGATGATCCTCTGGCACAGTGCTCTGACATCCTCCCGATGCTCATAGGCGCGCAGAAACAGGAAGTTATCGGCTGAGAACCGGCACACGATGTCCTGTTCGCCCTTTTCCTTTGACAACACATCTGCCAGATAGCGGAGCACTTCGTCGCCAAACTGGAACCCCATGACATCATTCACCAGCTTGAAGCCTGTGATGTCTATGTAAAGCACACACCACCTGGCTTCCGGGCTTTCGGCCATGAGGCCTGCGCCAGCCAGCTTAAATTTTTCAAAGTTGGGCAGGCCGGTCAGGCTGTCGTAGTAGGCGATCTGCAGAACCTCCTGGCGGTGGGCCCGGCGGTTCCGGTTATAGATAAACATGATGGCCAGGATCAGGGCTGCGATAAGCCCGCAGAGCATCAGCGTCCAGTTGATAATGTTGCCGGCCTGCTTCATGACCACATTGTTCGGGATGATGGAGACCAGATACCAGCCCTCCACGCTGGACAGCGGCACATAGCAGAAAATATTCTGAGCCGTGTTGTAGCTGAAAACCGCCGTGCCCGACTGCCCGTTTTCCAGAGCGGTCTTAAAGGAAGCAAGGGCGGCCTCGCTGTTCTTTCCGGACAAATCAATGATGTCGTACAGGTTTTTAAAGGTCCGGTTGCTGTTTTTATTGGCGGAGCGGATCAGCACCTCCCCGTCGTTTTTAACCACATAACTGAAGCCGCTGCCGCTGTAAAAGGACAGGGCAAAGTTCTGGGCGATGTCCTCGATCCGGTGCTGCTTGAGCACCAGAGCACTGTGGCCGTTGCTGAAAGTAAAGCGCTTGTACACCCCAAGAGACTGCACGCCGTCCAGCGAATCATTGTAGGGCTCCAGCACGCCCTGGCCGCTCAGCTTTGACAGGTACTCGGCTTTTTCCGGCTCGAGCCCGGTGACGGCGTCCTCGCCGTACAGACGGTTTTCGTCCAGGTCGACACAGTAATATTTTTCATAGGGCGGCGTCTTAAACCGCGTCAGATGCTCCTGTATCCATGTCTGGTCGTCCGAGGCCTTTCCGGACATCTCGTTGATGAAAACCTGCAGGGTGTCGTAATCTTTTTCGATAAAGGTATCCAGGGTGTCGCTTCCCTGGCTGGTCAGCTCCAGTATCTCTGTGACGGACCGCTGCCAGAGGGAGGTGTTGACACGCTCGATATAGAACAGCATCCCCCCGGCCAGCAGGCTCAGGGACAGGATGGCTGTGATCAGAAGCACTGAGAGACGCTTGTTGTTCATTGCGCACCTCCGGGCTGGCTCTTTTTAAGGCCTGCTTCAAAATCGCCCAGCACGGCCTCCACGGTCTGTCCCTCCAGCAGACCGCGCACACTCTCCCGGGAGAGATCCCAGATGGGATATTTCAGGTTGCTGTCAGTGCCGAGGATGCTTCTGCCGTTGGTCATGTAGGCGTTCAGCGGCTGTACCGCCGGGTCGCTGGAAAGGCGGTTGTCCTCCAGGGGGCTGAAGGAGCTCTGGCTGTCCACAAACTCCCACATGACGTCCTTCTGGGTCAGGTAATCCAGAAACTTTTTGGCTTCCTCAATATGGGCGCCCCGGGCGTTGACCGCCACGCGGGCATCCACATTGGTCACCAGCACGCTGCCGTCCTCCTGCACCGGGTAGGGATAAACCTCATAGTCAAAATCAGGATTCAGAGCTTTCACCCGCGGTGAGGCCCATGCGCCGGTGAGCATGAAGGGATACGCTCCCGTCGCAAAATCGGTCAGGTCATCCTTGGTTTTGGCAGTCTCCAGAGCGCGCCCTGCGTCCACATAGCCTTTATCGATGAGGAGCCGGACGGTCTCAAAGCCCGGACGCATGGCCTCTGCCAGCAGGCCCGGGTCGGCGTTCATCTGCTCCAGCGTTTTCTCGGAGTCGCCGTCCTTATAAACCTCAAACATTCCCCGGGAAATAGCCAGGGTCTTTAAGGAAATGTCATTGTTGGCCACAATGGGCGTGATGTCCTTTTCTGCAAAGGTTTCACAGGCGGCCAGGAATTCCTCGTAGTTCTCAGGAACCTCAATGTTATTTTCTGCCAGCATATCCAGGTTGCAGTAAAGCCCAAAGGCCGAGATGCTGATGGGCACAAAGGGCACCACGCCGTCAAAGGACATCTGGCTGCGCACGCTCGGGCTGAAATCCCCGATGGTGGACAGGTCGGACAGGTCGGCGAGCTCTCCGGTCTTCATCAGCTCCAGCATGGTATCGTGGTTGATCATAAAAATATCATCCCCGTTGCCGCTTTTTATCCGTTTCATCAGGACATCGAAATAATCGTTGCCCTTAACACTCTCGTAAGTGATGTTCACTCCCGGGTGCTCTTCCATATAGGCCTTTAAAATTTCCTCGATGGCTACCACGTTCAGGGCTTCATTTTTATTCCCGAAGAACTTCAGGGTAACAGTCTCGCTCTTCCCTGCAGTCGGAACGGTATAATTCTGGTCTTCCATGCTCTGACAGCCCGAAACCGCCATCAGCAGGCACAAAAGCGCGCACAAAAACGCCGGTCTTCTTATTTGATCTTTTCTTTTCATTTTCTTCCCTCTTGTTATCAGTTACACCTTTTCTAATATTATAACAAACCGCTGTCAAAATCAACATTTTCATCCTAATAATAAAATTGTTTTGATACTTTTTGTCCGTTTTATATAAAAATAACTTTAATATGACAAAAATGTAAGAATTTTTTAATGTTCATTTATCGGGTGTTGTGGTAAAATATTACTCGGTTAAAAAATCAATACGTAAGGAGTTATCTATATGTTTTTAGAACTGCTAAAAGCGGCCTTTTTCGGGATCGTTCAGGGGATCACGGAGTGGCTGCCCATCAGCAGCACAGGCCATATGATCCTGTTTGAACAGTTTATCCATATGAATGTATCCAAGGATTTCTGGGACATGTTCCTGGTGGTCATCCAGTTTGGCTCCATTCTGGCCGTTGTTCTGCTGTATTTTCATAAACTCAACCCCTTCTCACCCAGGAAATCACCGGTGCAGAAACGGGATACCTGGTCTCTCTGGGGCAAGGTACTGGTGGCCGTCATTCCGGCTGCTGTTATCGGACTTTTATTTGATGATTTTATCACCGACAAGCTCTACGGCTACGTGACGGTCGCCATCACCCTGATCGTTTACGGGATTGCCTTTATTGTGGTGGAAAACATGGACCGTACCAAGCATCCGACCATCCGCAATTTTGAGCAGCTGGATTACAAAACCGCCCTGTTCATCGGCGTGTTCCAGATCCTGGCCCTGATCCCGGGGACTTCCCGCTCCGGCTCCACCATCATTGGCGCCACCCTGCTGGGCTGCTCCCGCTATGTGGCTACAGAGTTCTCTTTCTTTTTGGCTGTGCCGGTCATGCTGGGCGCCAGCCTCCTGAAGATCGTGAAGTTCTTTATCAAAACCGGCATTGGTTTCACGGGCACAGAGATCGGCATCCTCTTAGTGGGGATGATCGTGGCCTTTGTGGTCTCTGTCTTTGCCATCAAGTTCCTCATGGGCTATATCCGCAAGCACGATTTCAAGGCTTTCGGCTACTACCGCATTGCGCTGGGCATCATTGTCATTATCTACGCGGTGATGTTTGCATAAAAAACTTAAGATACATGCTCAAAAGACTCAAAACTTCCACGCGGTGGGGTTTTGAGTCTTTTGAGCATGTGGTCACGAATAAATTTTTATGCCGAACGACGTCAAAGAATTGGGAATGGTTAGATGAGAATTGGCGCTGTCCGCGGATGCCACAAGCCCGTCCGACCAACAACACATCACTTTGAAAATCATCAAACAACCTGAGAAGCGCCGTCTTTTACCTAAGCAGAAAAAGACACCCTGCGGGACGATCCAGGCAAGAGCCATAACCTCACACCACACCATAATTCGCATCAAACGAAATAGTAGTACAATCTTCCAAGGGCCAACTGCGCGTCAAAGTCGACCATCGCCTGGGTTCTTTTCCCGTCTGGATAAAAGACAGAGCTTCACCCTCCACCGTCAATCTCCAAAGTCATCCCTTGGCCGGACACCCGCGGCATCCATCTCTCAATTTGTTCTTTAACTTTAACCATTTTTCCCTTGACAAATTCGTTTAAAATGATTATGATTATCACAACACATTGATGAGGAGTAGTAAGATTCCCGGAACATCCAGAAAGCTGCTGGTTGATGCGAAGCAGTTGGGAAAGGTATCTGAACTGGCCTCGGAGTGGCACCCTGAAATCCATGAGAGTAGGCGGCGCCGGTTCCTGACCGTTACCCCAGGAGGATATAAGGCCGAGTGCGGTCCGTATCTGCCAACGAGGCAGCGTTATGCTGTAAAATTAGAGTGGTACCACGTAGGATAAAATCTTTCGTCTCTATATTCTTAAGTGAATATAGAGATTTTTTGATGTTTTGTCCAAATTTTTATAAAAAATTTGGCAGCGAGTAAGGAGCGTCAGCGGACGAGCGGCAACAAAACAAACGTCTTTTCATCACTTACTAAAAGAAAATCAAAGGGACGCCGCCTTCACCTAAGGAAGAAAAAGACATTCTGCGGGCACAAGAAACCGATTGGATCAGCATTTTATCCATCAGAACGCTGATCTCGCCCGTGTCCGGCTGCTCCGGCCAAGAGCCACTGTTCTCAGCCGTTACTCGCAGCGCCTGAATTCTTTTTCTTATCTGGATGAGAGGCAGAGTCCCAGCATCGTCACATATTCTTTAAAATTTTATCTTTAAAAAGGAGAACAACCCATCATGATGAACCCAACAAAATACAAACGCGGTTATTTTATGCCCCCAGAAGAATCCACTGACTGGGTGCACAAAGAGTATATTACCGAGGCGCCGATCTGGTGCTCTGTGGATCTGCGCGACGGCAACCAGGCCCTCATTATTCCCATGAGCCTGGAAGAAAAAATCGAGTATTTCAAAACCCTGGTCGCTGTGGGCTTTAAGGAAATCGAAGTCGGCTTCCCGGCAGCCTCCGAAACCGAATATATCTTTTTGAGAACCCTGATCGAACAGGACCTGATCCCGGACGACGTCACCATCCAGGTGCTCACCCAGGCCAGAGAGCACATTATCCGCAAGACCTTCGCGGCCCTGGAGGGCTGTAAGAAATCCGTTGTCCACCTGTACAACTCCACCTCTGTGGCCCAGCGCGAACAGGTCTTCCGCAAATCCAAGGAAGAGATCATCAAGATCGCTGTGGACGGCGCCGTGATGCTGAGGGACCTGGCGGCTGAGACCGAGGGGAACTTCCAGTTCCAGTACTCCCCCGAGAGCTTTACAGGCACCGAGGTCGATTTTGCCCTGGATATCTGCAATGCGGTGCTGGACGTATGGCAGCCCACCGCAGACAACAAGGTCATCATCAACCTGCCGGTCACGGTATCCATGTCCATGCCCCACGTGTACGCCAGCCAGATCGAGTACATGAGCAAACACCTGAAATTCCGGGAAAACGTCATTGTCTCCCTGCACCCCCACAACGACCGCGGCTGTGCCATTGCCGATACCGAGCTGGGTCTCCTGGCCGGCGCGGACCGCATCGAGGGCACCCTCTTCGGCAACGGCGAGCGGACCGGGAACGTGGACATTATCACCCTGGCGCTGAACATGTACACCCACGGCGTGGACCCCAAGCTCCACTTTGACAACCTGCCCGAAATCACCGAGGTCTATGAGCGCACAACCCGGATGCATGTGTACGAACGCCAGCCCTACAGCGGCGCCCTCGTTTTCGCAGCTTTCTCCGGCTCCCATCAGGACGCCATCGCCAAGGGCATGCAGTGGCGCGAGGAAAAACACTGTGACCAGTGGACCGTGCCTTATCTGCTCATCGACCCCACCGACCTTGGCCGACGCTACGAAAAGGATGTGATCCGCATCAACAGCCAGTCCGGCAAGGGCGGCATCGGCTATGTCCTCGAACAGAAATACGGCTACGACCTGCCAAAGGGTATGCGCGAGGACCTGGGCTACACGGTCAAGGATGTCTCCGACCACAAGCATAAGGAGCTCTCCGCCGAGGAAGTCCGGGATATTTTCGAGAAAACCTATGTCAATATCCAGCACCCGGTCACCCTGCCCGAATACCATTTTGAACAGGTGAGCGAGCACATCAAAGCCACCATCACCATTGAGCGTGACGGCCAGAAAACCATGGTATCCGCGGAAGGCAACGGCCGTTTCGATGCGGTCAGCAACGCCCTCAAGGATTACCTGGACACCCCCTACACTGATCTGATCTACAAGGAACACGCGCTGGAAGAGGGCTCGACCTCCCAGGCCGCTGCCTATGTGGGCATCACCATGCCTGATGGCCGCACTGTCTGGGGCGCCGGCATCCACAACGACATCATCGTCGCCTCAGTAACCGCCCTGGTATCGGCGATCAACCGCGCCCTTTAAGCGAAAATTTTCCATTACTGAGAGCCTGATTGAAAGTTAAAGTCAAAAGCGATTAGAAAGGCAGCCGCAGGCCGCATCCAATCAAATTCGCATGGCGAATTTGTACCTGAACTTTCCACTATCCACCTTCAACTTTCAACTGAACCGTCCTCTCTTGAACGCTTCAGCTCTTCATAATAGCATTTACCCATACTCAAAGGGCTGCCCATTCAGGCAGCTCTTCTTTTTTCTTTTCGCTTGAGGTTTAGTTTCTTTAGCGGTATAATAACATCAACATACCACGTTTTGAAAACGCTGTCTGTGTTTTAAAAAGCTGTTTCCCCCATAAAGTGATTTTGAGGATAGTCACGATTATAATTTGTTAGAAGAGGTGTAAGGATGAGCATCGATCGCAAGACAAGGGCCTTTGTCAAGGAATTACAGCAGGCCTATTTTGAGATGAGGGATACCGATAAAATTCTCTCGATGGCCACAGAGGATGTGCTTTGGTCTGGCCTGTATCACAGCAATATAAACGAGCGCGGAGGGCTGGAGGCTGTCCTGAAAGCGGATTTCTCCCGCTTTCCCTGTCCCTTTACCATTTTGGACACATCCGTCGAGACACGTGTCCTGTCCGATACCCACTGTCTGGCAGACTGCCAGCTGCGTCTGCGCGCAGACACCCCGGCTCCGCCCGCGCCCGAGGTCCAGCTCTCCGGCAGTCTGGTCTGCAGCCTGGTTGACGGCGAGCTCCGTCTCCGTCAGCTGCACATTGCCCGCATCGACGGCAGCGCCCACCTGCCCGGGCTCAGCCAGAACTTACTCACAGCCTCCGACCCCCATATCCAGCACTTCATTGAAAAAACCACCCGCGAGCTGGAGGCCCGGAGCCAGGATCTGCAGCAGCTGACTGAAAATATCCCAGGTGGTATTTTCCGCTGCCTCTACGACGAAAAGCTGACCATTCTCCAGGTCAACGACGGCTTTCTGTCCATGTTCGGCTACACCCGCGCCGAGATCCGGGAGCGCTTTGACGACAGCTTCATCGCCATCATCGACCCCCGCGACCGCTCCTCCACACTGTTGGAGGTCAAGCGCCAGCTGCGGCAGAAAAGCACCAAGCAGATCGAGTACCGCGCGACCCGCAGCGACGGCAGCACCATCTGGATTCTGGACAAGGGGCAGCTCATCAAAAGTGAGAGCGGCCCGGATTCCTTCTACTGTATTCTCATCGACGACACCGTCGGAAAGGAGGCCCAGGAAAACCTGCGGCTGAGCCTGGAGCGCCACGAGATCATCATGGATCAGACCACCGACATCATCTTTGAGTGGGACATCAAAAAGGATACCCTGATCTTTTCCCACAACTGGCAGAAGAAATTTGGCTACGAGCCCATGACTGAAAACATCAGCACAGACATCGTCGCCCATTCCCATATTCTGCCCTCCGACATTCCGGCCTTCACCGGGATTCTCGAGGACATCCGGCAGGGCAGCCCCTATGTGGAGACCGAGGTGCGGATCAAGAAGGCCGACGCCCTGTATATCTGGTGCCGCATCCGCATCACCGCCCAGTACGACGAAAACTGCAGGCCCTTCAAGGCCGTGGGCGTGATTGTGGATATTGACAGTGAGAAGCGGCATTCCCAGGAGCTGATGCAGAAGGCCGAGCGTGACGCCCTCACAAAGCTGTACAATAAAGGCACCACTGAGAGTATCATTGAGAACCACCTGTCCCGCTGCCCGGAAAACAGCCTCTGCGCCCTGCTGATCATCGATATTGACGACTTTAAGATCGTCAACGATACCCGGGGGCATCTCTTCGGCGACGCTTTTCTGATGGAGATCGCCGGCAAAATCCAGACCCTGTTTCGGAGCGGCGACGTGGTGGGCCGCATCGGCGGCGACGAGTTCATCGCCTTTATCCGCGATATTCCAGATATGCGGATCGCCACCGAAAAGGCCCGGCAGGTCATCGAGAATTTCCACAGCCTCGATGTGTTTAATGAAGACGACGCCGAGACCTCCTGCAGCATCGGCATCGCCTGCTACCCCGACCACGCCAGAGATTTCCACGAGCTGTACAAGCGCGCGGACTACGCCCTCTACCAGGCCAAGCGCCAGGGCAAAAACCAGTATGTGATCTTTGACCGGGAGCTGGAGGACATGGCCCTCAAAAACGCCGTCCTGGGCGCCTACAGCGCTGTAAATGAGCGCATCGACTCAGACAGCGAGGTGATCCCCCAGACGGTGAACAGCCAGCTGGTGGAGTATGTCTTCCGGATTTTGTACAAATCCATCGACATCGAAAGCGCCGTGCACCCTATCCTCGAGATTGTGGGGCGCCAGTTTGATGTCAGCCGCGTCTATATTTTTGAGAACAGCGAGGACGACACTCACTGCACCAATACCTTTGAGTGGTGCAATGATGGCGTGGCGCCGGAGATCCAGAACCTGAGCCATGTGTCCTACGAGACAGACCTGGGCGGCATCTACCTCGACAATTTTGACGAGAACGGCATCTTCTACTGCCGGGACGTCGCCAGCCTCCCGAAGGATCAATTCGATATTCTGGCGCCCCAGGGCATCAAATCCCTTCTCCAGTGCGCCATCCGGGACAACGGCCGCTTCAAGGGCTATGTGGGCTTTGACGAGTGCCGCAACAACCGCTTCTGGACCCAGGAACAGATTGCCGCCCTGTCCTTTATCTCGGAAATCCTGAGCACCTTCCTGCTGAAAAAGAGGGCCCAGGACCGGGTTGAGCAGTCCGCCGCGGCCATGAAAACCGTGCTTGACAACCAGAATTCCTGGATCTATGTCATCGAGCCCGGCACCTACAGGCTTTTGTACATCAACCAGAAGACACAGGATCTGGTCCCGTCCTCAGAGGTCGGCATGTGCTGCTACGAGGCCTTTTTCGACCGGACCGCCCCCTGCGCGCGCTGCCCTGCCCGCAGTGTCGGAACGGACCGTAAAAACTGCACCATGGAGATCTACAACCCGCTGCTGCGCGTGTGGTCCTCAGCCGACGCCTCCCTGATCACCTGGAAGAACCTTCCAGCCTGCCTGCTGTCCTGCCATGACATCACCCGCTACAAGGAAAATCAAAAATAAAAAAGAAACTTCAAAACAAAGGCTCAAAAGACTCAAAAGCCCCACTTCCGGGGTTTTGAGTCTTTTGAGCCTGTTTTTTACCGCTTCAAATATTTTAACTGTTTTTATATTTTTCCCAGAACGTCACGCCGCCCCGCAGCACCCGCAGGTCCGTAAAGCCCTCCTGTTCAAGCAGCTTCTGGGCTCTGGACGCCCGCATGCCCGACCGGCACACCAGCACAATGGTCTTGTCCTTAAAGGGCGTGAGCATTTCCAGCTGTGAGGGCAGGAGCTTCAGCGGAATGTTGACCACACACTCCTGATCCTCAAATTCATTGTGAATTTCCATTTTGTCCCGAATATCCAACAAGACAGTGTTCCCGTCATTTTTTTCCAGTAAAGCTTCCAATTCGTCCGGTTCAATATTTTTTAATTCCCGACTCATGTCATTCACTCCTTTATGTTTTCAATTTTAATTTATGAATCTTCCAAATCCTTAACCGTGATGGTCTCGCTCTGTTCAGCCGCCTGCTTTCTGGCAATCCGGTCATTGGTCAGAGTCCGCACCACAGAGTACAGCACTGCGAAGCCCGGTATGCCCAGGATCATGCCCGTAAAACCGAAGAAGCTGCCGCCCAGCAGCATGCCGATCAGCACCCACAGGCCCGAGATCCCGACCGAGGTCCCCACCACCTTAGGGTAGATCACATTGCTCTCCACCTGCTGCAGGCAAATGATGTAAATGATAAAGATCAGGCAATACACCGGCTTGACCACCAGCAGAATCAGCCCGCTGGGCACAGCGCCCAGAAAGGCCCCGAAGATGGGGATAATGCTTGTCACCCCCACCAGCACGCCGATGAGCAGCGCATAGGGCACCCGCAGGATCGCCAGCCCGGCAGCGCACAGGGTTCCGAGGATAAAGGCCTCGGTAATCTGTCCGGCGATAAAGCCGTGGAAGGTCTGGTTGGCCGTATGGCCTACCTCATGGATGAACGCCCTGGCCTTATCCGGGATATAGGCGTACATGAGCTTATCCTTGAGCGCCAGCAGGCGTTCCTTGTCTGCCAGCATATAGACAGAAATGATAAAGCCCATGAGAAAATTGAACACGCCCTGGGTAATGCTGACCGTTGTGTTCACGATCTCAGGCATGGCCCCGATCAGGCTGCTGCTTATTTTGGGAAACAGGTCCTGCCACTGGCTTGAGAGCTGGTTCCAGGCGTCCTCGGGCAGGTGCAGCCATTCCAGAAGCTGGTTGACCCAGAGGTTAAAGCTGGCCACATAACCCGGAAATTTGGTGATGAGCATCTCAACGCTTTTCTGGAGCTGGGGGATCACAAAGGTGACGACCCCGGTGATCAGAAGCCCGATAAAGATAAAGGTCAGCACAATGGCCGCAGCCCGCTTCCCCTTTTCCCGGAGCCTCCTGCCCCGTATCCGGTCCATGAATTTAAAGACATAGCGCTCGCAGAAGCTCATGGGGATATTGAGCACAAAGGCAATGGCGATCCCGATGAGGACCGGCATGGCAATATCCACCAGAATCCCCAGGCCATTCCAGATATACTTGATATTGACAAGGGCCATGAGCAGGCAGACAGCATACGTGATCAAAAGGATTGAGTCCTTCAAATTTTTCTTCTTAAACACCATCTGCCGCTCCTTTCATTTTTCTTCTGTCTCTAGTATACCCACTTTGTATTAATTTTGTCTGAGAAAAAAGGCTGAAACACCGGCAGCGTCTCGGACTACAGCGCCAAAAAGCCGACCTGCCGTTTGCGGTTTTATATGAGGACGAGGATTTTTTAGTGCT
>CAUEUD010000046.1 GCA_959020865.1 Eubacterium limosum
CGGCAGTCGTCCTTAACCTCCAGGATGCCATAGTGCCCTTCCTCCAGATCGCCCGGGAAGTTTAGAATCTCAGACAGGATAATGGTATGGTCCGCGGTGTTGCAGATCGGCACGACCACGTGCTTGCCCTCGGACAGTGCCCGCTCAATCAGGGCGTGGGTGTGAATTTCAGTGCCGAAGCTCACGTAGAGCATCATCCAGTCCGCGTCTTCGTATGCGTCGGAGTGAATGAAATTGTCAATGATCTGTGCATCGATTTCCTTTGAGTAAATGTCAGAACGTTTCTTTAAGGTTTCCTGACGAAAAGCTTTTTTATCCATAATTTCTCCTTTGTGATTATACCTGCATTTTCTCCCATTATATCATCTCTTTTACACGGTTGATAGAGAAAAATTTTTGCATCGCCGGGTTAAATGCGCTATACTTATCTATGAATGAGGAAAATGAAAAACGGGACTTGAAAAAGTAATGAGGGGATTGCAAAATGAAAAGAAGAAAATTATTGGCCTGTGAGACGATTAAGGATGAAGTCGAGCTCATTAAGGAAAAATGCGGCGTCGACATTGAAACCGTCTGGATGGATAACACACTGCACGCTTACCCTGAAAACCTGAGGGACGCTCTTCAGGCAGAGATTGACAAGGCAGAGCCGGAGGCCGAGGAGCTGTTGTTTGCTTACGGCAACTGCGGCAATGGCCTGGTGGGGTTAAAAAGCAGCAGCGCGACCATGATCATTCCCAAATATGGGGACTGCATTGACATGTTTTTGTCGAACCTTGAAAATCTGGAGCGGGTGCGGACCACCACCTATTTTCTGACAAGGGGCTGGCTGGACGGCAAGCAGAGCCTGGAGTGGGAGATCGACTACAATTACAAGCGCTTTGGCGAAAAGCGGGCCCGGAAAATCATGGACATGATCTACCGGCATTACAAATATCTGATGCTCATCGACACTGGCGCCTATGATCTTAACCAGGCGAAGCCAAGGGTGGATAAGATCGCTGAAACCATTAAGCTGGAACCGGTTGTCAAGCAGGGGGACATCAGCCCCATCGAAAAACTGCTGACGGGCAACTGGGATGAGGAACACTTCTGCGTGATTCCGCCTGGGCGTGAGACCACCTATCATGATTTTGACGGCGCGAGCTTACGTTTGCCTTGCTAAAAATTGTTTTTTTTGTTACAATTTAAATATATCTGTTACAATGCTTTCAGATTTCGACGTTTTTTAAAGTTTTTTATAAGTAAAATGACCTATAATAAGACAGCAGAAATAAATAATTTGTAAATTTTTATGAGGGCTGTGTAATAATTTGCATCTAAGAGGGTGCAGATGAGAGGGAGAATGTTAATGGGAAAAAGAAAAAAGGAGCATCATTTTTTTTCGATGCTGAAAAGTATTTTCAGAGATACAGCTCAAAGCATTGAGCGAAATAATCTGATGAGTATTGCCTCCATTCTTTCTGTTGTCGCGGCTCTGATCATTCTGGGGATTTTTGTGATCTTCACCGTGAATCTCCAGCACATTACAGAAAATGTGGAATCCGCCATGGAGCTGCGTGTTTTTATGAAAACAGAATACACAGAGGATCAGAAAACCTCGGTTGAGACAGCGCTTCGCGGTAACAGCCAGGTGACCGGCATCTCCTTTGAGAGCAAGGACGAAGCCTTGGAAAAATTCTCTTCGAGCCTCGATGATTATTCAGGCCTTTTAAAAGGATATGACAGCAGCAATAACCCGATGGCCGCATCGTTTATTGTCCAGGTGCAGAATCCTGAGGACCTGGGGAGCGTCAAAAGCTTTGCCGAAGGGCTGACGTCCCAGGGGGTCGATTATGTCAAATATGGTGAGGAATACGTCAATGCGCTGGTAAGCTTCAGCAAGTTCAGCAATACGCTGTGTATTGTCATACTGGCAGTGCTTTCATCATTTCGGTCTTCATTATTTATAACACCATCAAGCTGACCTGCTTTGCCAGAAGAAGGGAAATAGGGGTCATGAAGTATGTTGGCGCAACGGACTGGTATATCCGGCTGCCCTTTATACTGGAAGGGACCTTCCTTGGATGTCTCGGGGCGCTGGTGGCTATGCTGATCATACGCACGGGTTACTACTATGCCATTGCCTATGTCACCAACGCGGTCAATATGCCCATGAACAGCGACCTGGTATCTCCGGCGCTGATTATGGGGCCGATTTTTGTGTTCTGTCTGGTGTACGGTATTATTATCGGCGCCTTTGGCAGTTTGTTCTCAATCAGGAAATTCTTAAATGCTTAGAGATAAATGTGTAATTGTTAGTACGAAGAAGGAGAGATGAGTAAGGTCTATGAAGAAAAAATTGTGTGGTTTTCTGGCAGGATTATTATGCGTTTCAATGTTGTGCGCCCCGGTTTTTGCTGAGGACACCGATGCCCTCAAGGCGCAGCTGAATGACAGTGTTCAGAAGATTAAGGATATGTCATCTCAGATGGAATCAACCAAAAGTGATATTGCGGAGATCGAAAAACAGATCAATGCCTCCAATGCCGCCATTGATGCCATCAATGGTCAGATCGCGGACCTGGACGCCCGTATGGCAGACCGTAAGGCACAGATCGCCGTGCTGCAGGAACAGCAGGACAAACAGGAAAAGGAACTGGAAGAACGACTCCGCGTCATGTACATGTACGGGAATGACGGCTACCTCCAGGTACTGTTCTCATCAAATAATTTCACGGATTTTATCGCCCGGGCCGATATGATGAAAAATGTCATGCAGGCCGATAAGGACGCGGTAACCGCCCTTGAAAATACCAAAAAAGAAATTGAAGCCCAGAATGCGGGCTTAGAGGCAGATAAAGCTGTGGCCGAGGAGGCCAAAGCCGCCCAGACAGATGCCAAAAGCCAGCAGAACGCACTTCTGGCTAAAAACCAGGCACTGGTCGATGAATTGAAGGCAGGTATTGAAGCGGAAATGGCTGATGCAAATAGTATTTCTCAGGAATTATTTGGTCAGGATGCCAGTTCTTTTATTCAAACTGGAGAGTACTATTGGCCGATTTCACCAGATAATTCACAGGCCTTCTGGATCAGCAGCCCCTTTGCCGGACGTATCCACCCCATCACCGGGGAATGGTCCAACCATCAGGGCGTTGACGTGGCCGTCAGCTATGGCACCCCGATTCTGGCAGCTGGGGACGGCACTGTTTCGATTGCAGAATATTATGGTGGATACGGCAATTGTGTCGTTATTAATATGGGGACGGATACGAATGGCAATAAGCTTGAAACCTTGTACGGCCACATGTCCCAGATCGCAACCACAGTCGGCGCAACCGTCTCTAAGGGCGACATCATCGGCTATGTGGGCAGCACCGGGAACTCCACGGGACCGCATCTCCACTTTGGTTGGATGGTGAACAGCAGCTTTACCGATCCATTGGCTTATTACCCGGACAAAAACTGGAACTACGTAGAATAGTTATTCCGCGTCCGGGGCCATTTCATCCAGAAGCTTTTCAGCGAGGCGTTTGTAATTAAGGCTCTGCTGAAACAGCAGCAGACACATCAGCATTGAATCCGTCGATTCCATATTGGAGTCGGCGGTTTTTTCTTTGGCATTTTTGACGACGCGGCGGGCGTCATCCTTCAGTGCGCCGAGCTGTCCAGCCTGGCTGTCCAGGAATTTCTGGTATACAAACTGAAGCTTTTCGTGTTCCACGGTCTCCCCATCCCTGAGAAAGCCAAAAAGCGTTTTGATGTCCTCCATGGAGGTTACCTGCTTCAGCTGGTAGATCAGGAGCATGAGAAGCACGTGGTCCACCGTGTACTTTTTCTTCTGGGCCGGGATTAAAAGCTTGTTTTTGGTATAATTGTTAATCATGGTCTTAGTCAGCAGCTTGTCCTCAGGCCTGCGCTTTGTGGGCGCCAGGTATTTTTCAAAAAGCGTGATGAGCTGGTCCATGTAAAGGTCCAGGTCCGGGATGTCCTGTATAGTGATCTGGCTGTCAAGCTGCAGGCTGTCAATCAAGTCAAAAATTTGTTCTTCTGTCATGGAGACCTCCTTGTTATTTCTATTTATTTTACGCTAAAGCCACAAAAAAGACAATATCAAAAACGTATTTGACATTGTATACAGGATGTGATATATTTTAAAGAACGCAATACATAGTTTTAAAAACTACATAAGGAGTGACACAAAATGATTGAAAAATTCAGAGACCCGATGAGTGCGCTGACCCACTTGATCGGAGCCGTCTTATCCGTGATCGGCACCATCGCCATGCTGATCCTTATCACTGTGGAAAAAGAAGTCAATGCCCTGACACTGACCTCGGTGCTGGCCTTTGGACTTGGCCTGATCGCCCTGTATACGACCAGCTTCACCTATCATGCCGTCCACGGTTCACCTGAAAAAATCATGCGCATGAAAAAAACCGACCATTCCATGATTTTCCTGCTGATCGCCGGCTCTTATACGCCCTTCTGCCTCCTGTGCCTGACAGGTGTGACCCGGGTGGCGCTGATGAGTGCGATCTGGGCGGTTGCAGTGATTGGCGTGCTGATGATGGTTTTCTGGATTAATATGCCCCGGTGGCTGAACACAGGCCTCTATATTTTCATGGGCTGGTTTGCCCTTTTTGCCCTCAAGCCCCTCTACGACGCGCTGCCCACCGGCGGATTTGTGTTTTTACTGCTCGGCGGCATTATGTATACGGTGGGCGGGGTCATGTATGGCCTTAAAAAGCCCAATATATGGCCGGAGTTCGGCTTTCATGAGGTGTTTCATGTCTTCGTCATGCTTGGAAGCCTGTGCCACTATTACGCTGTTTTCCGCTATATTTTGATGCCGGCCTGAATTGTGGCACTGTTCATATAGAATTTTGGAGATCAGAAATTTCCATAACAACGCATAACCACTAACTTCTCAGAGTTAAAGGGATTCTTTAACGGTGAAGAATATTTTATGTAAACAGAGTTGAATAAAAATAAATATTTATTCAAAAATGCCTACCAGAGGTTAAAGATTATGTCGGTTTTGAAGTATTACCCCCAGATGTTGGTCGTTATGCGTTGTTATGGGCTGATTTATGGAAATAATTTTTATTGATGATGGTGAAACCGCAATGTCTTGTTTGAAGGCATTGTGGTTTTTAAATTTTAGAAAAGGTTTTCTGGAGTAAATTTACTTGTTAAGGGTAAATAACTTATCGGGTTTGTGTTAAAATAATAAAGGCCATGTAAAATCTTAGGAAAATCTTCATAATTTGGATTGTATTTTCTTAATTTTTATGGTGTATTATAAAGGTAAATCAAGTTTAATACAGGGGAGCTGAACACTTAATGAACAAACCAACACACCTGATATTTGGAGAAATTATCTGGAAATACCTTGACGAAAACTATGGCATCACCTTAAACCGCGCCGGCTTTCTGCTTGGAAATATCGCGCCGGACCTTACTTTTAGCTTTGTCTTTCATCCCCATGAAAGGAAATATGCCTCTGAGCATCTGAGAGTTGCCATCGACGCGGCCATTAAGGCAGGCGATATTATGGACTTCGATGCCGGGTTCTTTCTGGCAGAACGCCTTGGCAGCATCTGCCACTATTGCGCAGATTTTTTCTGCGAGGCCCATACCGAGCGCTATGAAGGAAACCTGAAGGAACATATTCTGTTTGAGAAAAAGCTGTACCGCTACTGTATGCGCAACGAGAAAGAGCTGGGCGAGACCATGCGGCAGCCCAGAAGCTTTTCCGTTTCCGGAACCGGTGACATCTTCCGGAAGATTGAGGAAATGAATGACGCCTATCTTGCCGGAAGCCCCTCTTACAGAGCCCAGGCAGAAGGCGCCCTGTCCGCCTGCCTCCAGACCGTTGGCACCATCATGACCACGCGCTACTACGCCGCCTTTAATGTGGAACCGGGCTTTTTAGTCCATTAAAAAACCTGCGATTCATCTCGCAGGTTTTTTGTTTATTGGGATTAATTCATGGCTTCCTCGATGGCAACTGCAACCGATACGGTAGCGCCAACCATTGGGTTGTTACCCATGCCAATCAGGCCCATCATTTCAACGTGGGCTGGAACGGAGGAGGAACCGGCGAACTGAGCGTCGGAGTGCATACGTCCCATGGTATCGGTCATACCGTAGGAAGCAGGGCCAGCTGCCATGTTATCCGGGTGGAGGGTACGCCCTGTACCGCCGCCGGAAGCAACTGAGAAGTATTTTTTACCCTGTTCAAGGGCTTCTTTTTTATAAGTGCCGGCAACCGGATGCTGGAAACGTGTCGGGTTGGTGGAGTTCCCGGTGATGGAAACATTCACGCCTTCGTGGTGCATGATGGCAACACCTTCCTGAACGTCGTTAGAGCCGTAGCAGTTAACCGCGGCGCGTTCACCGTCCGAATAAGCGGTCTTTTCCACGATGTTAAGGGTACCGGTCGCATAATCATAATCGGTTTTTACATAGGTAAAACCGTTGATGCGGGCAATAATCAGAGCCGCGTCTTTGCCCAGGCCGTTTAAGATAACGCGCAATGGTTTTTTACGAACCTTGTTGGCGTTTCTGGCAATCCCGATAGCACCTTCAGCAGCCGCGAAGGATTCGTGGCCAGCCAGGAAAGCGAAACAGTCGGTTTCTTCACGCAGCAGCATTGCGCCCAGGTTACCATGGCCTAAGCCAACCTTACGCTGTTCTGCAACAGAGCCCGGAATACAGAAAGCCTGTAAGCCTTCTCCGACGATTTCAGCCGCGTCAGCCGCTGTTTTTGCACCGCGTTTGATGGCCAGTGCGGCGCCGAGCGTATAAGCCCAGCAGGCATTTTCAAAACAGATTGGCTGAATACCCTTTACGATACCTGCAACGTCAATGCCTTTTTCATCGCAGATGGCCTTTGCTTCTTCTAAAGAGGCAATGCCGTTTGCTTTTAAGACTTCATTGATTTTGTCGATTCTTCTTTCATAACTTTCAAATAATGGCATCTCAGAACCTCCTATTCGTTTCTCGGATCGATGTACTTAGCAGCACCATCGAACTGTCCATACTGGCCGGAAGCTGCATCCATGGCTTCTTTCGGGTCCATGCCCTTTTTGATGTTTTCCATCATTTTGCCGAGCTGTACGAAAGCGTAACCGATGATTTCGTCTTTTTCGTTTAAAGCGACTTTTGTGACATAACCTTCTGCCATTTCCAGGTAACGCGGGCCTTTGGCCAGTGTACCGTACATGGTACCAACCTGGCTTCTCAAGCCTTTACCCAGGTCTTCAAGGCCAGCACCGACCGGAAGACCATCTTCAGAGAAAGCTGTCTGAGTACGGCCATAAACGATCTGTAAAAACAGCTCGCGCATAGCGGTGTTGATGGCGTCGCAGACAAGGTCTGTATTCAGGGCTTCAAGAATTGTTTTACCCGGCAGGATTTCAGATGCCATCGCGGCAGAGTGCGTCATACCAGAGCAGCCGATGGTTTCAATCAGGGCTTCCTGAATAATACCGTCCTTTACATTTAAGGTTAATTTACAGGCACCCTGCTGAGGGGCGCACCAGCCTACACCGTGTGTTAAACCGGAAATGTCTTTAACTTCTTTTGCCTGTACCCATCTGCCTTCTTCAGGGATTGGGGCACAGCCGTGGTTTGCATTGCTGGCTACGCAGCACATACTATTTACTTCATGAGAATATTCCATTCGCTAAACTCCCTTCGAATTTTTCCTACAGTTATTATAATATGGGCGTCTCAAAAAAAATATGGTAATTTTTTGTCATTTTGTATTTTTTGTCCCGCCGGGACAAAAATGTAGAAAATGAAAACGGCTAATAGAGTAAAATTTAGCCATTCTTAGAAAATTGAACTTTTTTTGTGAAAAGTTATCTGTAATAGACAAAAAGTTGGGTTGATGTTCGTTTAAAGGTACGGTACAATAAATCTAAATGTAAATTTGCTAAAATTTACCCGAACGCTGTGTTTAGTGAGATGAAATTTTGTATAGATGAAAAGAGGTAATGGGATGGATTATATTCACAAATTTAGCATCGGTCCGGTAGAAATGGACAAAATGCTCGAAGAGTATCATCAACTGCGAAAAACCCGCCGCTACTGCGCGGCTTGTCCCAACTACAACAAATATTGGTCCTGTCCGGACTACGCCTTCGACGAGGCTTTGTTTTTAAAGAAATTTAAGTATATGTACCTGATTGCCCGGGAATATGAAATTCCACGGGAAGACCGTCAGAAAATCTTCGGTATTCAGCCTGTGGCCGAGTACTGCAAGCAGGTTATGCAGGCCATGAAGGTTGAATCATGGAAAGATCTTCTGGACCTGGAGGCAGAATTTCCGGGAACACTGTCCTTAATGCCAGGCAACTGCCATGTCTGTGACATTTCCGGAGAAGGCTGCGCAAAGCCAAAAGGACAGAAATGCCGCCATCCAGAGCTCATGCGGTTCTCGCTCGAGTCCCTGGGCTTTGACGTGGACGCCATCTGCAAGTATGAAATCGGCGTGCTCCTGCTCTGGCCAAAGGAAGGCCATCTGCCCGAAAAACTGTGCGCAGTGATGGCTCTTATGAGCAATGAGAAGATCCCGATGGATGCCATCAAGGCCCATTTCCCGGATGCCAAAAAGAGCTGGCTGCGCTTTTCGGACACAGCGCCTGAGGCCCGGAATGAGGTACGCCCAAGCGTTAAGCGCCAGGAAAGCTGGCTTGACAATATGAAAAAGCAGAACCAGGAAAAGGCAGAAGATCCTGCCTACAAGCCGCAAAAGAGCTGGATTGGCTTTAAAAGTGAAGCTTTAGACAGCGGCGACTACGTCAAAGAGCGCCCCTGGCGGGAGGAAGAGCCCGAGGAGGTTTCAGCAGCACCTGAAGAAACCGTCGCGTTGGCAGAGGAAATGATTGAGTCCAGTGCAGAGCTCGAACCGGCTGTGGAACCGGAAACCATTGTGCCGGAGCCGCCAGCTCAGCCAGAGACTGCCTCAGAGGACGAAGAAGATTCCAAATACAAATGGCTCGGTTTTAAACGGAGTGTTGAGGAAGCGGAAGAGGAATTTAAAAAGCGTCCGATTCCAAAATTCAACGTTCCCGAGGAAGAAG
Organism: Eubacterium limosum; assembly: GCA_959020865.1. Lineage (GTDB taxonomy): Bacteria > Bacillota > Clostridia > Eubacteriales > Eubacteriaceae > Eubacterium > Eubacterium limosum_B. The sequence goes on from CAUEUD010000046.1 coordinate 9,075, forward strand.
AAAAGCCTGAAGAAAACGCTGCTGAGGTAACGCAGCCAGAAGTAGAAGCGCCGGCGGCAGAGACTGTGCCGGAGATTATGGAAGCACCGATGGCCGAGCCAGAGCCAGAGACTGCACAGACAGCACCGGAGCCTCAGCTGGAACCAGCGCCAGAACCGCCGGCTCCAGAGCCAGTTGAGGAAGAAATTGAGCTCCTGGACGCCTCTAGTGTTGCGAATGTGCTCAGCGCCGCCATTGAAATCGCCAAGGATGTTGTCGGCGACGATTTTATCCCGGAGGAAGCCCCGGTATTTAATGAGTCTGCGCCCGCTGCGCAGCCCACAGCCGCAGAGCCAGCATCAGCGGAAGAGGAGGATGACTCCAAATACAAATGGCTGGGCTTTAAAGCCACGAATCTGGACGAGGATGACGGCTTGAAAAAAGGCGGCTGGAAGAAAAATTATTAAGCTGAAGGAGTGGTCATATGAATCCAGCACTCATTCTGATTGATTATACCTATGATTTTGTGGCGCCTGACGGTAAGCTGACCGCCGGGGCGCCTGCCCAGGCCATTGATGAAAATCTGGCAGCCGCCATCGGCGAAACGATTGAGGCGGGCGGCATGGTCTTTGTGGTGAACGACCTGCATCTGGAAAACGACGGGAGCCACCCCGAAACCGCGCTGTTTCCGCCCCATAATCTTTTGGGAAGTCCGGGCAGAGCGGTATACGGAAAAACCGCTGAAAAGCTGCAGGCGTACCAGACGCTTGAAAACAGGCAGGTTTTCTATATGGATAAGTTCCGCTATTCGGCCTTTGCCGGGACAGCGCTGGATATCCTGCTCAGGCAAAACCATATCCAGAAGCTGGAGCTGGCCGGTGTGTGCACAGACATCTGTGTGCTGCACACTGCCATCAGCGCCTATAATCTGGGTTATGAGGTCACGGTACACAAAGACCGTGTGGCAAGCTTCAACGCAGAGGGCCACAAATGGGCCTTGGAGCATTTTAAGTCATCACTGGGATTTACAGTAGTATAAAGAAACAAGGAGATAAGCAATGTTATATTATAAAGCAGATATCGGCGTGATTGGCGGTTCCGGCCTCTATGAGCTGTATCCGGATGTTAAAAAAATTGATGTGGATACACCCTACGGCAAAACCTCCGATGCCATCAGTCTGGTGACCGTCGGGGAAAAAAAGATCGCTTTTATGCCAAGACACGGAAAGGACCATACCCTGAACCCATCTGAAATCAACTACCGGGCCAACATCGATGCTTTTGCCCAGCTGGGGATCCGGGCATTGATCTCACCCTGCTGCGTAGGTTCGCTGCGTCCGGAAATCGCACCTGGCGATTTTGTCGTCACAGACCAGTTTATCAACATGACCTCGGGCCGCAAGGATACCTTTAACGAGTCCCCCAATGTGGTCCACCTGAGCTCAGCAGATCCTTACGATCCCGGTCTTCGTCAGATTGCCCTTGAGGAAGCGGAAAAGCTGGGGATCAAAACCCATGACGGCGGCACCGTTGTAGTGGTCAACGGACCACGGTTCTCAACCCGTGCCGAAAGCCGCATGTTTGCCATGATGGGCGCAGATGTCGTCAATATGACCCAGTATCCAGAGGGCTACCTGTGTCTGGAAAAGGGGATTCCGGTTGTCAACATCGCCCTGATTACCGACTATGACGCCGGTCTCGAGGGCCGCCCGGACATCAAGCCAGTGCAGGCCGAGGATGTAGTGCGTGTGCTCGAGGATAACAATGACCGGGTAAAACAGCTGATTTTTAAGATGATTGAACGAATATAGAAAAAGTTACCTCCCTTAAGTATAGGTGAGGTTAGACTGTCAAAGAGTTGGCGCAGCGTGAGACTGCGCCTTTTATCCAGATAAGGAAAAAGGTCCAGGCGCTGCGGATAACGGTCAGGAATCGTGCCGTTTTACTGGAACAGCCGGACACTGGAGAGATCAGGCATCAACTTTAGTGAAGAAGATACAGGTGTGAGCGCAGTGCCCGCAGGACACTTTTTTCTTCCTCAGGTAAAAGGCTTCGTCTCACAGTTTTTGACACTCTGACCTCCCTTAACCAAGGGAGGCTTTTTCAGATACCGAGAAAGGAAGAACCATGAAACCTGTCTATTATGAAAACGGCGCTTTAAAAATGCTTGACCAGACGCTGCTGCCAACCGAGGAGGTAACGCACAGTTACACTGACTACCGTGAGATTGCAAAAGCCATTGTGGATATGATTGTCCGCGGCGCGCCGGCCATTGGCGTTACCGCCGGATATGGCGTTTATTTTGGCGCCCTGGAATTTGAAGAACGGCCGCGGAAGGTTTTTTTAAAGGAAATGGAGAAAGTCTGCCAGGTGTTCCGGGCAACACGGCCAACTGCGGTCAACCTGTTCTGGGCAGTGGACCGGATGGAAGGCGTGATCGAAAACAATGCGGAAAAAACACCGGCAGAGATCACAGCGCTTCTGAAAACCGAGGCAGACGCCATTTGCAGTGAGGATATCCAGATGTGCCGGGATATGGGCGCATACGGCGCGGAGCTGATCCACCGCAAGGACACCATTCTGACCCACTGCAATGCGGGCGCCCTCGCCACAGCGGATTACGGGACAGCGCTCGGCGTTGTGCGCGCCGCCTGGGAGGCAGGCAAGGAGATCTCCGTCTATGCCGACGAGACAAGGCCTTTCCTGCAGGGAGCCCGCCTGACAGCCTATGAGCTCCACAAAGACGGTATTCCTGTTACACTGATCACAGACAATATGGCTGGCTGGATGATGAAACAGGGGAAAATCGACTGTGTGGTGGTGGGTGCAGACCGCATTGCCCGAAATGGTGATGTGGCCAATAAGATCGGAACCTACAGCGTCTCCATTCTGGCAAAGGCCCACGGTATTCCCTTCTATGTGGCAGCGCCAACCTCAACCATTGATTTTAATATGTGGTCCGGCGATGATATTGTCATTGAGGAAAGGGATACCCGGGAAATCAGCCATATCAAGGGGCAGCAGATCGCGCCGGACGGTGTGCGCATGGAAAACCCGGCCTTTGACGTTACCCCGCATCAGAATGTCACAGCGATTATCACAGAAAAGGGTGTCGTGTACCCGCCCTTTGACCTGAGCATACCCAGGCTTCAGGATAAATAGGGGGAAACCGATGAAATACAGTATGTTTTCGTGGTTTGGCTATTTCATGCCTTTTGAAGAGCGCATTGATGTGATCAAGGAAGCCGGTTTTGACGAGGTGATGATTTCCTGGGAGGACGAGTGCGAGCCCTATTATCTGGAGAAGGAAAAATTCCCGGATATTGTGCGGAGCAAGGGCCTTGGGATCACCAATATTCACGCGCCTTTTATGGGCTATAACGATATCTGGGAAAAGGAACCTGCGGAAACCCGGGCGCTTTTAGACACCTTTGTCAGCTTTGTGCGGGACTGCCATATCTTTGAAATCCCGACGGTGGTGGTACACACCAATGATCTGGATCTCGGCCCTTATAAATGGGAAAACGGGCTGGCCTTTTTTTCTGAGCTGGCGGAGGCCGGAGAGAAGTACAGTGTCAATATCGCCGTTGAAAATGTGTCGCGTCAGTTTTTGCTGAAGGGGCTACTGGACGCCATCCATGCCGATCATTTTGGGATGTGCTATGACAGCTCCCATGACTATATGCTGCCCTGCGGCAGGGGGAGGCTTCTGGAGGCGTACAGGGACCGCATTAAGGCGCTGCACCTGTCCGACAATGACCTGCATGTTGACAGACACTGGATACCGGGCGAGGGAGAAATTCCCTTCCGCGAGCTCATGCCTGAGATCCTGAGTAGCGGTGTGGATTTTATTTCCTACGAGGTCATTGCAAATGACGAATGGAAAAAGCGGGAGCCCCTTGACTTCTGCCGCGCAGTTCGGAGCAGTCTGGATATGGATAACAATAATTTCTAATTGCACAATTCGGGGATTTGTGCTAAACTTCAATTAATAACTTAATGATGCTGTTTTGTTAGAGGAAAGCGGTTGAAATCCGCTACAGCCCCCGCTACTGTAATTGCAGACAAGATCCTCATAGACCACTGTCAGGCGTATCCTGATGGGAAGGGAGGATGGAGAAGGAAGCAAGAGTCAGGACACTTGAAGCAAAGCGATATAATCACTTCGGAGGGAAGTAGAGGATTGTATATGATCATAATCCGGCCTCTCTCGTGGGGCCGGTTTTCTTTGTTTTAAGCTGTTTTAAATTTATTTTATGGAGGAACCAATGAAAAAGAGAGTGTTGAAAAGTTTGCTGATGGCTCTGGCCTGCGCGGCGCTTTTGTTTGGCGCAGCAGGTTGTGCTCAGAAAGGCCAGGAGGGCGGAGAAGCTTCCGGCGCAGTTACCGGAGAAACCGCTTATCCCGTCTCCATTACCGACGATTTGGGCAACAATGTGGAAATCGAAAAGGAACCCGCAAAGATCGTGTCCTTGTCGCCTGCGAATACAGAAATTCTGTTTGCACTGGGGGTGGGTGACAAGGTTGTCGGGCGGACCGATTACTGCAATTATCCTGAGGAAGCCGCCCAGGTAGCGGCCATCGGCGACTACAATAATCCCAATGTGGAAAAGATCATTTCCCTTGCCCCGGATGTTGTTCTGGCAGGCGATCTGATCAGCGACGATGTCCGCAGTCAGATTGAAGCCACCGGCGCGAAAGTCATCACCTTTACACCCATGTCTGTGGACGCGGTGGAAAGCACGATCATCAATACCGGCAAAGTGGTCAACGCCAATGACAAGGCCAAGGAAATCACAGACAGCATGACTAAGAAATACGATGAAATCAAGGAAAAGGCCGCGGCAGCCAATCCGCAGAAATCGGTCTTTATTGATATCGGCGGCTACTACAGCGCTGGGGACAACTCACTGCTGGGCAACATGCTCAAGGATATCAATGCCAAGAACATCGCCTCCGATGCCGGCACAGACTGGCCGCAGCTGAGCGTTGAGCAGATCATCGCAAAGAATCCGGATGTCTATGTGTCTTTCTTTACCACACCGGATGAAATTAAGAAGGTACCGGGCTTTGACCAGGTCAATGCGGTTAAGAATGACGCCATTGTCTATTATGAAATGCTCTCTCCGGACAGCGACCTGATCCAGCGTCCGGGACCGCGCGTTGTGGATGGGCTGGAGCTGCTGGCTACAGCCGTTTATCCGGATCAGTTTAAGTAGAAAAATTTCTCCGCAGGCAGGCATTTGCCGCCTGCGGAGGTTTTAAACAGACGGTTGAGGAAGAGGACGGATGAAAACAAAGTTGAAAAGATACGCGATGCCCTTATCCATTGTGGGGTGCCTGATCTTAATTTATTTATGCACCATCGTAGGCATTACCTCCATTCCTTTTGGCGAAGCCAACAGGATTTTACTGCACGAGGTTTTGCACCTGCCTGTTAATATGGAGGGAATATCCGCCGGTAATATTGCGATTATCTGGAATGTCCGGCTGCCAAGAGTCATTTTGGGCTTTCTGACAGGCGGAGCGCTGGCAGTCTGCGGTGCTGCCTACCAGGGGATTTTCAAGAATCCCATGGCAGACCCTTTTATCCTTGGGGTGTCCTCCGGCGCGGCGCTGGGCGCGTCCATCGGGATTGTCATGCACTTTTCAGCAGGCTTCCTGGGATTAAACGGAACCGCTGTTCTTGCCTTTGTAGGTGCCTTTCTGGCGATCTTTTTAGTGTACAACATTTCAAAGGTCGGGAGAAAAGTGCCGGTTGCTTCCCTGCTGCTGAGCGGGATTGCCGTGAGCCAGTCGCTGACGGCTTTTATGTCCCTGCTCATGATTTTCAATGTCCAGAGTATGAATCAGATTATGTTCTGGACCATGGGCAGTCTGAATGGTAAGGGATGGGACCAGGTAATCACAGTTTTACCTTACGTGATCATCGGCTGTCTGATCCTGTTCACAACCGTCCGGGAGCTGGATATTATGCTTCTCGGCGAAGATGCCGCTACACAGCTTGGGGTCAATACCGACCATCTGAAGAAAAAAGTGCTGATTGTCTCGTCGGTGATCACCGCAGCGGTGGTTTCTGTGACAGGGATTATCGGTTTTGTCGGGCTGGTGGTGCCGCACATTGTCCGGATTTTATCCGGCCCCAAGCATCGGATTCTGCTGCCCTTTTCACTGGTATTTGGAGGCACCTTCCTCATTATCTGCGATACGCTGGCCCGGACGGTTTCCTCACAGGAAATCCCAGTGGGAATCATCACCGCTGCCTTTGGCGGCCCCTTCTTTATTTACCTTTTGCGTAAATCGAAGAGAGGAGGCGCCCGTTAATGGAAGACTCTGTTATGTTGAAATTTGAAGGCGTTCATACCGGTTACGGCAGCAAAGAGGTGATCAAGGGCTTTACAGCCGATATCCATAAAGGCGAGTTTGTTGGCCTTATCGGCTCAAACGGTACCGGTAAATCCACACTGCTCAAATGCCTGTCGGGCCTTCTGCCCATCACCGGCGGCCGGATTGTGGTGAACGGCAGGGATAACGCCGGTCTTAAGCAGCGCGAGCGCTCTCAGATGGTGGCAGTGGTACCTCAGTCCTTTGACATCGATTATGATTTTACGGTTGAGGATATTGTGCTCATGGGCCGAAATCCTTATCTGAGCTATAAGGAGCGCGAGGGCGCTGAGGATTACCGGATCGTGGAGCAGGCCATGAAAATGACCAAAACCCTTGGCTTCAGAGGCCGCATGTTCAATGAACTGAGCGGCGGTGAGAAGCAGCGTGTGATCATCGCCCGGGCCATCGCTCAGGAGCCGGATATTATTTTGCTGGATGAGCCCACCTCTGCGCTGGATGTGCATCATCAGATCGAGGTTATGGAGCTTATCGACCAGCTCAATAAAAACGACCATATGACTGTAGTGGCCGTCCTTCACGATATCAATTTGGCGTCGCGCTACTGTGAGCGCCTGATCATGATTCAGGGAGGCCGGGTGGTGGCAGACGGGCCCCCGGCCGACGTGGTCATTGAGCGAAATTTGAAACAGCTTTACAATATGAAAATGCTGGTTCGGGAGAATGCGGTTTTTGAGAAACCGGAGATCGTACCCATCCGTGTCCTGGAGGGCGAGGATGTCCGGAATCCGCTGCATATCCATGTGATCTGCGGCGGCAGCGGGGCTTCAAAAGTCATTGAGGAGCTGGACGACATGGGACACCGTGTAACCGCGGGCGTCATCAATGAAGGCAGCGACGATTGGCTGGTCTGTAAATCGCTGAACCTCGATATTGTCGGGGAGCGGCCCTTTACCACCATTTCCATGGAAAAGCAGCAGGAAAATTTAAAATTGATGCAGGATGCGGACATCATTTTGATCGCGGATGTGCCCTTTGGGCTTGGCAATGTCAATAATCTGGAAGGTCTGGAGGCTCTGGACGCAGAGATTTACCTGCACGCAAACTGTCTGAATAATGATTTTACCGAGGGCAGGCTGGAAGCCTGTCTGAATAAGATACGCGAAAAGAAAACAGTGGTCGAAATCGGAGACCACGACGAGTTTCTGGAAATGCTTCAGCAGCGTTAGAAATTGGGATACCTGGGAGATTGTGCTATGAATACTTTTATGCTGGCGGGAGTCAGCAGTAATGTGGGGAAAACAACCGTAACCATGGGGGTAATGGCAGCCCTGTGCAAAAGAAATTGTCCGGTTGTCCCCTTTAAAACCGGACCAGATTACATTGATCCGATGTTTCACACCTTTGTCACTGGAAAAAAATCCACCAATCTGGACACCTGGATGGTGGATCGGGAGACGATCCGGTCCCTGTTTTACCACAAGCTGTCGGAGAATTCGGTCGCGGTGATCGAAGGCGTCATGGGGCTCTATGACGGGCACGGTCTGGAGACTGATGTGGGCAGCAGCGCTTACCTGTCAAAGGTGGTGGACGCGCCGGTCTTTTTGATCATTGACGGCCGGGGCATGTCCAAAAGCGCGGCGGCGATGGTAAAAGGGTATGTGGATTTTGACTCGGATACCCGGATTGCCGGTGTGATCATCAATAAGATTGCTTCGGAATCCCATTACCAGCTTTTAAAGGAAATGATTGAGACCTGTGCGGGCGTTCCCTGCGTGGGCTATTTTCCGAACTGCCCGGATATTGTTATGAACAGCCGGCATCTCGGCCTCATTCCGGTGGATGAGCTTCAGGGGCTTCGGGAGCAGGTGGAAAAGGCAGCGGCGCTGGCAGAGGAACACATCGACCTCGATAAGATGCTTCTGCTCAGCCGGAGAGAAACCATACCGCAGGTTCAGAAAGATCCGTTTGACGCCTGTGCAGGGCGTTATGACGATCTGACCATAGGGTTTGCAAAGGACAAGGCGTTCAGCTTTTATTATGAGGACAATTTCAATGCCCTCAGAAAGCTTGGGGTCAGGCTGGTGCCCTTCAGCCCTCTTGAGGATTGTGAACTGCCAAAGGGCCTGGACGCCCTGTATATCGGCGGTGGCTTTCCCGAAATGTTTGGAAGAGACCTTGAGAAGAATCGGGCTTTCAGGGAAAGCATCAGGGCGGCTTTAGAAAACGGCCTTCCCTGTTTTGCAGAATGCGGCGGTCTGATGTATCTGACAGAAAGTATGGAAATGCTTGACGGCGAAAGGTATCAGGCGGCAGGCTTTTTTAAGGCAGACACCAAAATGACCAGGCGGCTTCAGCGCTTTGGCTATATCGATATTGATACTGTGATTAACGATGCGCCCATCCATATTAAGGGGCATGAGTTCCATCACAGCCTGGTGCATGAGAAGGAGCCGATCCCCACGCGTTACAAGATCACCAAGGGTGACCGGAAATGGACCTGTGGCTTCTGCAGGGGCAATACCCTTGCCGGGTACCCGCACATCCATTTTTACAGCAACCCGCAGTTTTTGCTGGCACTCCTTGATAAAGCCGAAGAAATCAAAAGGTTGGAGGAACAGGACAGTGAGAACAGTAACGGTTAAATCACCGGGCTCCTGCGGAGAATTTATCCAGGGAATCTATCAGGAACAGCCGTGCCTTGTATCCTGCCCCATCGATCTTTATTCCAATATCCGTATTGTGGAAGGGCCGGCTACCCGTATGCTCGACACCAAGGCGGTTCAGATGCTTGATCTGATCTTTTCAGAGTACAGCATTCCAAGAGAGGAAAAGCATCACATCAATATCCAGATGTCCTCGGAAATTCCCATTGAAAAAGGGATGGCCAGCAGCACTGCGGATATCGCCGGGATTGCCAGGGGGCTGAGCGCCTACTATGATCTGGGGCTCAGCGACAAAACCATTGCGGAGCTCTGCGTGTTTATCGAGCCGACCGATAATATTATGTTTGAACGGCTGAATCTTTTCAACCATGTGTGCGGCGATGTGCTGATGAATTTTGAGGCACAGCTTGAAGCGCAGATTTTGATTGTGGAGTTCAAGGGAGCCGTCAACACCATGAATTTTCATCGTCAGCAGGATGGCTATACGCGTGAGGAGGTCGATCGGTTTGAAGCGGTTCTGAACCTTTTTAAACAGGGGCTGCAGGATAAAAACCTCAACGCCATTGGCCGTGCCTGTACCGAAAGCGCCCGGTTAAACCAGAAAATTTTATACAAGCCCCATCTTGAAGCGCTGGCGGCCCTGTCTGAGGCGTTCGGCGGACACGGGGTTATTACTGGCCACAGCGGCACGGTTATCGGCGTGCTTTACAGCGAGGAGGCCTTTGACTACACTGCCTTTATGCAGCGATTTTTGGACGTTGTCCCCAAGCAGGATTACGACGCGCTGTTTTTGAAGAATATTATTCCCGGCGGCCTGAGGGTTTCCATAGAAAACTGAGCACGGCCTTTCTTTTAGGCCACAGCCGGAGAAGCGGCGGAGTTACCGCGCAAACAACGAAAGGAAAATTAAATGACAGCTTATATCAACAACCCGAAAGAAATTGAAAAGAGAAGCTTTGAGATTATTACCGAGGAGCTCGGCGGAAAGACCTTTCCGCCGGAGATCGCGGATATTGTAAAACGTGTGATTCACACCACTGCTGATTTTGAGTACGCAGACCTGATTGAATTTAAGAACAACGCGGTTGAGAGCGGACTGAAAGCCCTTGAGGCCGGCAAAAAAATCTATGCGGATACCAGCATGATCAAGGTTGCGGTCAACCGCAAAGCACTGGCAGACCATCAGCTTGAGATTGTCAACTATGTTCACGATGAGGATGTTGCAAAGGCCGCCAAGGAACGGGGGGTTACCCGCTCAACCGTAGGCATGGAAAAAGCCCTGGATGACGACTCAGTCGGTATTTTTGCCATTGGCAATGCGCCTACCGCGCTGTACAAGCTCATCGAATTTATCAAGGCCGGAAAAGCAAAGCCGGATTTAATTGTGGGGGCGCCCATCGGCTTTGTGGGTGCGGCAGAATCCAAGGAAGCCCTCGACGAGCTGGACGCTCTGGGGGTTCCATATATTCGCATTAATGGCAGAAAGGGCGGAAGCCCGGTGGTTGCGGCGATTTTAAACGCTATGCTTTATAAATTAGGACGGGATTGGTAAGAGGAAGAATGAAAGGTATATTTTATGGTTTGGGCGTCGGCCCTGGAGATCCGGATTTACTGACAGTAAAGGCACACAAAATTCTGCAGTCGGCAGATGTGATCATCACACCGACTAAAAAAATGGGAAAACCAAGCATCGCATATCGCATTGTGGAAAGCCACATTACCGACCACACACGCGTTGTGGAGATGTCCTTCCCGATGATTTCCTTAAGCGCAGAGCGTGAAACGCTGGAAAAGCAGTGGAAGGAAAACGCAGATGAAATTGAAAAAATTCTGGAAGAAGGAAAAAGCGTTGTCTTTTTAACCCTCGGAGACCCAATGGTATTCAGCACCTATTCCTATGTGATGGAATACCTTCTGGAGCGGGGCGTCGAGGTGGTAACCCTTTCCGGCGTGCCGTCCTTCTGTAACCTGGCCGCGCAGATCAATGTTCCGCTGACCCAGGGAGAGGAATCCCTGGGCATCGTGGCAATGACACAGCCCATTGAGGAAGTACAGCAGATTCTGGACGTGCACCGCAACATTGTTATTATGAAGGTGAGCGCGGACAATAAACGTCTGGCAGAGGAGCTGGAAAAACGCGGGCTGGAAAATTCCTTTGTGCTGGTCTCCAATATCGGTATGGAAAACCAGAGCATGATCCGTGATATTGAGGTGCTCAAGGGCGATATCCCTTATCTTTCTACCCTGCTGATCAAAACGGATTATGACATCAAATTAGACTGAGGCGAGCAAAGAGAAGATAAGATGATAAA
>CAUEUD010000047.1 GCA_959020865.1 Eubacterium limosum
CCTCCTCTTTAAACTCAGCCGTATAATACTGTTCAGTTTTGTGGTAAGGCGGATCACAATAAAAAAGCGCCGTCGGTCGATCATACACACGAATCAAACTTTCAAAATCCCTGTTCTCAACAACAACGGTGTTGAGGCGTTCTGAGATATCACTAAGATATGAGATACTCTTTTGAATGTTTTTCTTCACAGCCCCATATGTCCGCCGATCCGCTGCATAAGAAGTCTTGATAATCATAAAATACCGCGCAGCGCGTTGGATATCGGTTAAGCCTCTAAGAACGAGTTGAGTTTTGAAATCTTCAAAAAACTCCCTGGAGTTAAGGACCAGGGACAACTCCTGCTTCACAGCGTCCGGGTGGTATTTTACACAGCGAAACAGGTTCGCCAGCTGCCCTTCATAATCATTCCACACCTCTAGTTCTGCATGCTTTTCCTTCGCAAAGAGAACCCATCCTGCACCGCCAAACACTTCAATATATCGGGAAAAATCGTCTGGAAAAAGTTCCATGATAGATTTTCTAAGCAGACGTTTCCCACCAATCCATGGAATAAAACTGTTCATATTTTCACCATAAAAGGCCCTGGGGGAAGCCCAGAGCCTCCCTTTCTATACACAATATTTCACAATACCATTTGCCAGGCACTGAGCCTGATTCTGAAGACCCACGTTGTTGTTCATGAATCCCGCGTTTCCAACATTTGTAATAAAGCCAGGCTCAGCGATCACAGCGGTCATATCGGAATAGACAACCTCGTAGTCATCCTGATATTTTGCCCCGCGGTTGCTCGTACCAAGTCCTGCAGACAACTCATTGACGCTACATAAGGCCAGCTGCTTCCCGCTTTCTGAAACAAAGAGCATCTCTGATCCGTTGGCTGCTGGATCACCATACGCATTTTCATGGCAGGAAAAGTAGATATCTGCCCCCCAATTGTTTGCCTCCTGAACACGTGATGCAAGGGACTTGTAATAATCCCCTGTCCGCCCTAGGAGAACCGTTGCACCATATCCCTGAAGAATATTTCCAAGTTTTGTAGCATAAGCAAGTGCGACGTCTGATTCTCTCAAGCCATTCCCAACGCCACCTGGATCAGAGCCACCATGTCCTGCTGGAATATAGATTTTTACCCCATCCAGCCTTCCGGATTGAGTTGGCACAATCAGACCGGAGGATGATGGAACATTAGCATTTCCAGACGGCATAGCTTTCATGAAGTCTACCATATTTAGTGCTTGTTCCTCTACCGGACCACAGCACCAGTCTGGTTCTCTACCTCCCCGAACTTGGAAAGTCTTGAACGCCTCCACTGTAGCCGTTCCATGGCTGCCGACATTCCCATCGATAACCAGCGCGAAGCCGCCAATAAGGTTCAGCTGTTCCTGAAGCTTCGCACAGTAGTCGTATAGCTTTCGCCAAGTTTGAGGACCGGCAATCCGATCTGCTGGAATGCCAAAGTAAATCTGGGCATTTTCCAATGCATTACCAGTGCCGTTACCAAAGTCTCCATCTTTTAGTCCGGGGTTAAACCCACAAATATGGAGCTGACGCTGTAAAAAAAGAACGTCATCGTTCATATCACCAAACTCGACGATTGCATTATAGTATTCTAATGCCATTTTAAGCCGCCTTTCTGGCTGCCGCTTGGGCTGCCTCTTCACTTTCCTTCAGCATTTTTTCGATCTTGTTTGCAACCACTATATCTTCCTTGGCTGCTTTTTTAACCTGATCTCCTAACTGCGCTTCTTTAGTAAAACTGTTGTTTTTCCACCAATTGATCGCGAAAGTAATCACCGTTGCTCCCATAGAGAGCCACTGATAAACCGCTTGATCATCAAACGGGATTTGCTGAAGGTCCATAATTGCAAAAATCTGATTGATCAATGCAATAAAAGCTGCTCCTGTTCTTACAATTGTTCCAACATCAATTTTAGATAAATTAAATTTTTTCACTTTAAAAGCCTCCTGTTTCATATCCTACCGTTCAATCAAATCTTCCCGGCCCTCCGTGGTTAAAATTAAGTCCACGTCTTCCTGGTACTTCTGGTACAGTCTAAAGGCAAAGATTTTTTTGTAGCTCTGTTCGCCTTTTAGAATCTTTTCTGCAAAATAGGGTGCCATTGCGCTTTCGCCTCCTTTCTTTTCCATCAGGCTTCACCTCCTGTGTTTGGGATGATTTCAAACAGCATCTCGCTGATCACACTGTCTAACAGGGCGTTTGTGGCGTTTACGGCTTCTACCTCTGCTTCCAGTGCCCAGATTCTTTCTTTGTCGCTCTGTGGCGGCTCTGTCTGCTGTCCTTTGGCAAAAGCCAGCCATTGGTCAAAATTGGTTTCGATGTCCTCGTACAGGCCTTTCCGGTCCTGCATGGACAGGATATAGTGGTCATATTCGTAGACCATTGGGGCAGTTTCCACGGCGGCCTCTTCCCCGGTTTCTGGATCAGTGAGGGTTATTTCGCGGGTCTGTGGGGCTTCCAGTTCCTGTATGTTCTCGGCCAGAATCACTTCGGCCATGCCGTTGGTCAGGCTGTTGACCTCCACTCGCTGGGGTATTAGGTCACTTTGTGCTTTCATTTTTTCCTCGCTTTCTATCGGTTTCTCTTACGATATGTTTCAGGGTTTTCATGTGTTTCTGTATATTTTCATTGTAGAACTTCCTTGTGTCGGTATGCTTTAACCAGCCGTAATAGGACAGGACGCTTCTGGCGGCTCTTGGGGTGATCTTTCGGGTCTTCAGCCTTAAGGTTTTTCGGCGCAGGCGGCGAAAGAGCTTTTTTCGGATGGTGGTGCGGTCGCAGAAGAACCGGAAGCCCATAAAGTCGATGTCTTTTCCCCGGTATTTTCCGGTCTTGTCTTTGTAGCTCAGCCGGTGGGTGCACCAGTTGGGTTTTATGGTCAGGCCTCTTTGGTTTAAATAATCTGCCAGTTCTCTTACCTGTTTTTTTAACCTGCGCTTGTTTGGCCCCAGGATGACAATGTCGTCCATATACCGCATGTAGCGCTTGATGTTTATCTGTTCCTTGGCGTAGTGGTCGGCGGATTCCAGTATGAGGTTTGCCAGCCACTGGGAGGTCAGCAGGCCAATGGGCAGGTGGTCATAGGCGTTGATGATCTTTATGAGGGTTCTACGGTGCTTGCTGTCTTTAAACTTGTGTTTTACAGCGCTTTCTGCTAATTCTGGTTTGACGTTTGGGTAATACTTACAGATGTCCAGCTTGGCAAAGTACTGTTTTTTCTGTTTGCGCACCCATTTCTCCAAGATGCGCTTGCCGTAGTGCGGCCCTCTGCCGGGCACGCAGGCGCAGCTGGTGGGGATCATGCCTTTCACCATCTTGGGTTGTGCCAGGGTGATGATTAAGGTGTGCACGATCTGGTCGGGCCAGAAGGGTGCGGAATCGATCACCCGCAGCTTTCCGGCAATGCCGTCTTCCCGGATGAAGGGATCTCTTTTCTTTGGCTCAAAGCTTTCTTCTTTCAGCATTTGCTGAAGTTCCCGGGCAAAGCGGCGCTTGTTGCTGACCACCTTGTCGATGTACTTCCGCCTGTAGTTCTTGTTCTCTGCCGTCTTTACAATGGCGGCTTCGATGTTTGCCAGGCTTGTAAAGGCCTCATCGTCTATTTTTACGCGTTTCAAATTTGTGCGTTTTCTCACTTTCTTGGATTACAGGGCTTTCGGTCTTAGGGCTGCCTACTAACTCCGCCTGGTTTTATCAATTTTTTCCGTTCCGGAAAGGAATGCGCTGCGCAGTGTTTTGTCTTTCTCTCAAGAATTCCGACCGGCGATGTTCCAGTTCGAATTCGACACGGCATTGTTCAGGTTCCAGTAACCCGGACCGTCATTCGCGCCGTTGTTGAAGTTACCGCCGACGCGCGGCGCATCCCTGTTGGTGTTCAGTTTACCAGGTATGTTTTACATGTAAGTTATTCTGTTTTTATTCCGACCGGACTTCCGTCTGGTCGCTGGGGGAAGGTTCCCCCAGACCCCCACAACCAGTCCCTGAAAGCCGACCGGCGAAGTACCAGTGCGAAAACGACACGGCATAGCTCAGGTGCCAGTAACCCGGACCGCCAAGCGCGCCGCTGCCGAAGTCACCGCCGAGCAGCACTTCTCTTAAGGTGTCGGGCGATGTGGTCACGGGCGGCCTGTAAAAGTAGTCGCAGTAATAGGTTACGCTGCTGCCCCCGACCTTTGTGGTTAAACGGCTGTAGGGGAATCTTTTATCGTACCCAAAGGCTTTGACATACCCTTCGGTTGGGGAAGGCGCGTAGCACAGGGGGATGTAGTCATCACTCAGTGTGCTGTTGGTCACCCATTTGTCTGGGTTGGTGCACTTGTAATAGGTGCTCTGGCCGTTGTGGAAGATTACGTCACCCATGACTTCCCAGCAGTTGCCAAAGGGGTTCTCGAAGCCTCTATAGATGTTGGCGTGCTTGCCGTCATTGGCCATGGTGCCGGAGCTGGCTTTTACCGCGTCGGCGTTTCCGGTGTAGTAGACCCGTGAGGAGATAAAGCTTCCCACCGGGATGTTAACCGCGTCTCCATCGAAGGTGATGGCTTTGTTGGCGCTGTCGTAGGCCGCGATGCCGGTTACCTTCCGGGATTCGGCGATGCTGCCGCTGTAGGCGGTCGCGCCGATGGAAATGTACTGGCCCACCACGAACAGGGCGGCCACGGCGTTTGCCACAATGATCTTATTGCCGTTCGTGGTGGCCACGGTGGCGGTGTCGCTTGCGGCATTGGTATACCGCAGAGTAGACACGCCGTTTCCAATGGCGGCCTGACCGTTTAAAGTGGCGAACTCGATCTGGATCAGCAGTCTGATTATTTCGTTCTCGCTGGTGGTGCCGATGTGGCAGTAAGGGCCTGCGGCCCTGGCCTGGGCGATGGCGGTGTTCATGGAGTGGCCGCCCGGCTTCACCCCGCTATAGGAGACCAGCTTGCCCCCAACGGTCGCGCCCTCGTAGGCACCCTTGTAGGCGTAGCGCAGGGGTTTTCCGTCTTTGCCTACAAAGATATCGGGCAGAATGGCCCCGGGAAAGGGTTTGGTTGAAATCCGGTCTGTGATCTTTTCGGCGGTTTCCACGTGTTCATGGTAGAACCGTTCGATTTGTACCCAGACATTGCCGTTGCTTCCGTCCTCTCTATAGCCGGGTTCGCCTTTGTAGGCGGTCACCACGAACTGTCCGGTATCGGTGTAGTAGCCGTTACAGCGGATCAGCCGGGGCCAGTCCGGGGCGGTGTCAAAGTCATTGACCACGGCGTTTCCGTCCATGGAGGCATTGGCGGTTATGCCAACTGCGTCATCGGTGCGGGTTAGTGTGGGGCTACTCTGGATGTCGCCGTTTGCCTGCTTTAGTATCTCCACGCCGTAGATTTTACGTTTTTTGTCTTCTGTGATAGCTTCAATGGCAGAGCCCTTAACGGTCTGCTTGTATTCCGCGAAGATGTCCGGGAAGGGCACCGCGCCGGATGGTGTCATGATGAGGGTTCGGCCTTCGGTGATTTTAAAGCCTGGGAGGGCGATTTTGTAGGTGATCGGATTTTTTAACAGATAATAGAATGCTGCATTATGGTCTATTAGAAATTGTCTGGCACCATTGATGGTTTTATCGATTAAATATCCTTTTAAATTAAAATAAAAAACATCATATTTGGGGCTGACAGATATTCCGCCATTTGTATTGTAATTAGCATTGTATTTTAAGATATTGCTAACACAGGTCCTTCCTGGTGCTTTTTGTATTTTCCCACTAATGGCAGTGTAGAACAAATATCCTTCATATTGGGCTGCTTGTTCTTGAACGATTGGCAGGGATGCGTCTACAATTTCTTCCCCGACTCGGTGCACCACGTTCCCATCCGAATCGATCACGTCTCTGGCCAGCCAGCCGCCCTGACCGTCGGGGATGCCCCTTAGGGGTTCTTTTAGGATAATGTAATCATCGGTGACGTTGTTGCCTGCACCGTCCTGGTTAATGACGTGCAGGCAGGCGTTGTTGTCGCCGATGTAGGGGCGGTATTCATCAACTTCATTGGCATAAGTAAATACAAATTTATTTCTTTCTTTGTCTAGTATTTCTTTTACTTCTGCAAGACTAGATGCTTTTCTAGAAAAATAAAAGAACAAATAAACAGTACTAAATGATGAAAAATTGAATCCTGCAATCTGCACACTTGGTGCTTGCAAATAAAATCCGTTTGTACCGCTTGTCATACCATTTGATGCCGCAGACAACCCAACATTAATATCAGACCGATCAAACGCCTTAAATAATCTACCGTATATTTTTGTTTTTAGAACATCTAGCGGGAGCGCAAATACCTGTTCGCCAGTTACCACCCAATCACCGTCTGGTTTTGCTAAAACACTATCTATATCCAGCAAATTCCTTATCTCTACCCCATTGACATCTTTCGGGATGTCTCCGACGCTCCTCACTTCGCTGGGGTAGTCGGGTGTTGGGGTGCCATAACCGCCTGTGGGCTTTTCATCGCTTGGTGCATCTGTTGGATACAGATAAAAACCATCTAGCAAAACATCATAAATACCAGCCGAATTTCCATAAGTAAAATACATATAATCTACTTCTTTACCAATTGGTATTGTTGTATTTACAGTCTTGTAATCTTTCTCGTCTGCTATTCTTCCTGAGTTTATAATGGTTCCATCTTTAAATTTTACCGCAAATATCAAATGTCCAGGGGAACCGCTTACAAACCTTCCTTTAAATCCTATTTCATATGACTTTGTTATATCATTCACAAAAGTATATAGTCGGCCATTATGCCAGTAATTATTTGTGATACGCATAAACTTTCCGTCACTATCTTGCATCAATGTTATTCTTTCCGGTTGTAACCCCTGCATCGTCTTAACTAACTGCTTAACATCAAATAAATTTGTCCCAGTTGCAGCGTATTGTTCACTTGCTCCCATGAACCCGACGGGGATGCTGCCTTGATCGCAGTCATCCAGCACGATGGTACCGGTGCCGATGGCGGTCTTGGTGGGCGCGGTGGCATATTTCTGGTCGGTTTCGGTTTTGGTGTAGGCCTCGTTTTTGGCTACGATCTTTTGGACCTTTTCGGCTTCTAGCTGGGCGAGCTGGGCTTGGGCGGCAGCGTCCGTTACTTTTTGCTGAGCTTTTGTCACTTCTGCTTTTGCAAGGTCTACCTGTTTGGCGGCAGTATCCCGGGCGGTTTCCGACGCGTTTTTAGCGACTTCTGCATCTTTTTTATACTGTAAGGTATCCGCTTTGATTTTGTCGATGGATTGGTATTCGTTGGAACTTATAATATCCGAACGGGATAAAGCGGCTTGCTGGATACTTAAAATAAAATCTGTACTTCGAAGTTCTCCTGTGCTATCCGCAAGAAAAATTTCACATCGCATGGGTCCTGCCACTGTTAAAACTTGCTGAGTCAACTCGACATTGATTTTGTTATTCACGGGTGCAGGGCAATCTCGCATCACTTGGGTTCCATCATTTTTTCTTCCCTGGAAGCGAATAACCGTTCCAGAAGGAATGGTGTAGGGTTCTCCATTACTGGTCAAATTAATCAATAGATGCCTGGATTTATCATCATACTGTTTTGCATCAATTTCGATCCACGGATTTTGTCGGTAAAGATCAATGGTTACTTCGGTTGTTATTATATTCATTATTTTTACCTTTCAGTGCGTT
This sequence comes from Eubacterium limosum, assembly GCA_959020865.1. Classification (GTDB taxonomy): domain Bacteria; phylum Bacillota; class Clostridia; order Eubacteriales; family Eubacteriaceae; genus Eubacterium; species Eubacterium limosum_B. The sequence continues at coordinate 7,691 of CAUEUD010000047.1, forward strand.
TGATCAATCCCATTGCCACACTCGCTCCACTACCTGCTAAGGATGTGATTGTAACATCCGAATCGATCGCCACGATACGATCCGCTTGTTCATCACTGATACCAATATCAACAATATAATTTCCTTTTGGAACAACAATTGGCTGCATAAGCGTTTCTTTTTTGGTTTGCTCAGACATTTTTTAACTCCTTATAGCTTTTAAATAATAATTCAGCCTCCCCTTTATTCAAGTATTGGGATAATGCATCTTCAATTTTTTCGACATATTGTGTAAAGGCAATTTTATCTGCCCGGCATTCCGTTTTATTTTGACTGCATACCTCAGGATGGTTTTCTATAAAAGTGGAGGATGCGCTTTGGATGCCTTTTTCGTCATTTGTAACGATGGATGCGCTTAAATACATAGCATCTTGGTTGTCGATTCGGCTTTGATCTGTAATCATGACCGTTATTTTAGGATTTATCATTTTTCATCTCCTGTAATGAATTCAATTTCATCTTTTTCATTTTTTCTAAAGCAGATTGGCTGGGGTTCTGGCGGTTCCGGTTTTTTACAGATGATAATTTCACTTTCATACTGCGGGACTACATCAATGGCCCTTGCTGCCTTTACTGTCGATGGTGTGTAAGACACCCCACTGTGCACTATTAGTTTTTGTAACATTTTCTGCTGTTCATCCACCAGTTTTTTCAGCTCTTGAATGCCTTTTACAACTGGCGGCAACAGCTTATGAGTTCGTATCTGATAGGCTTCATCTAAAATCACTCCTTCATCATTTTTTTGAGGCACTTTATATACCAGGCTTTCATCAACCCGCTCAAGCTCCTGTGCGATAAAACCAAAATCTTCATGAAAGCCATCCGCTTTCCAGTTAAATTGTCTTACAGTCATCTGTTCAAGATAAGTAAGGCCCGATTTGGTTGCGGCTGCAATGTTTGACTTTAATCGACCATCCGACTTCCAAGCGTCTAAACCAACCAGACCGGCGCCGTTTGTTGAAACTTCTAAATAGCCATAACGATTTGGATTTCCATTTTCGAGGACAAATCCTAGAGATACAACACCACCGTGTGACTTTACAAGGTTCGAATTATTGATTGTATAACCTCGCATATCAATATTGGTACCAAAACTCATTCCTGCTGGTACATTTTCAAAACCACTTCTGGCATAGGTCATTCGCATGATATACAAACCATTTTCTGTGTCTTTTGATGCCCATGTCATATAGTTCCCATGCATATCCAGGTCAAACTCCAGTCCTTTAATCTGCGGGTTGGAAGCCAATTGATTGGTTCCGATTTTCCCAATATAATGGGCGTCATCTTTACGAAACAGCCGCATCCCATCATAACCAAGGGACATGATCTTAAATTTATTGGTATCGGTCCCGTCATAAACATTTAGTCTTCCAGCCTCAAGCTGAATATACGGCGTATGATGATTCCATGCGATTCGAACGGAGGTTGGGTTTTGTTCAATGACCGTTCCAATGTTATCTTCGGACACTTTTAGCGTGATGGCTTGAGCGTTTTGCGTAATCTGGCTTTGCAGCGTACGTGTTTTGGTATCGGTGTATCCATTTGCTGTTGTAACAGCCGTTTGAACTTTCTCTGTTACGGTCGACTCAATACTGTTATATTTAATCTCTAATTGTGCGGTTTGCTCCGATACCTGTTCGATGGTTGAATTGGTATCTTCACAATTCGGACTCCAGCCTGAATCAATGTTTCCAGGGCCAAAGTAAAGCGCACTTACATATACTGATCCATTTCGGATCAAAGCGACGCGTGCGGTGGCATAAGATGCATCTGCTGGTGCCACTTCCGTATGAAAAACACGCTGCCATTTTTCACTTTGCAGCAGCGGTATTTCATAACTGCTTTCTTTGATGGTCTGCATTGAACCGTTAAACCAACGAATATAAAACTTTACACCTTTGTCAATGTTGCTTATATTTGGAAAGTAAGTATAACAAGACCCAGAATAATCCTGTCCTGCCAAAACTTTGACAGCTGTTGGATTGGCCTGAACATAACTGTCTGCTGTTGCTCCGGTTTTCATAAATACAAAATGCTTGTCGATTCCGGCAGGAGATGCATAGGGCCGACTGCCATAGCTGCAATCAACCCTTGAAGCCCCATCATTCAATGTGAAAAAGCTCGTATCCTTCACAAGGCCTGTATTTCTAAGTAAATTGGAACCTTGTGCCTTTATTTGTGTAACACGATTTTCAACCCTGGATACGCCTTGTGCGATTGAATCCGTTGTAAGTTTGATTTCTGCTTTTGTATTTCTCAGTTGTTCATCCGTATAGCCCGTTGCTGTCCGTACAGCTTCGGTTACATTCAATGATATCTGATCCGTTGTGAGCTTGATTTCGGATTTCGCAGCATTGACCGCGTTTATAATATCGCCCTGCTCGACCTTCAGCACAATCTGATTGTTTAAGGCATCAATGGAAGAGTGGATACCTAAAAGATTTCCCTCCAGATCGGTGCCGCCGATCCGGATGCGCAGAACGTCATCATTGAAAAGAAAAACTGGATTTTCAATGATTCCAGTAGAAGGGTTCCTGTCTCCAAGACGAATTTCTGAGAGGTCCAAGTTGATGTCCATTCGCCCGCCCATGATGATACCCGTAAAAATCGCATCCGCAATCATCCCGTCACCAGTGAGGACCGTGGTCCATTTCCAGTCCCCGTCCAGCTTTTGATTGGCAATCTGCAGCGAGCCGCCCTTCATGCGCGTGGCCTTAGTGGCCTGTTCATAGGTCGGGGCGTTCAGACAGACAAGACCGTCCTGGGGATCTCCATAGATCAAGAATCCCGATTCTGCGGCAATTTCTTTGTTCCAATCATCCAAAACAGACTGACGAAAAATCTTTCGAATCATAGAATCCAAACGATCACTGACATTTTTAACCAATTTTGAATCATCCATCATATCGTCGATAATATCCTTGCTATAGTTGGATAGCTCAAAGTCATTGTTTTCTGGGTTCAAATAATCCGGTTTAAAACGGACGATCTCAGCCTTCAGCTTGATATTCAGTTTTGAGAGTACGACTCCGATGGTATCCCCTTCCCGGATGTCCTGAGTGGAATAGCCTAGCGACTTGAAATCTGCGGCTTTGATTTTGTATTCGGTGTTGTCTTCTAATCCAGCCAGAAGACCATCATAGGTTCGCTGAAGCAGATTTTCAGGCACTTCCACACCGTTTTCTTCCCAGATCGTGCAGCGGTGCTGTCGTACTCCATCCGCATCTAAAATGCCGTATTGCTCCTTATAACGGTCGGGAAGCGCTACCCAGGTCTGTCCCTTTGGTTTGTCAACCGGATCACCTTTAGCGATACTCCACTCAACATCTGCAAAAGTAATGGGTTTGCTTTCTTCTATTCCGGTCGTCAAATCCGTAAGCGCTTCGGCTTTTCCATAACCAAAGGCCATGGTATAGTTGGTCCGCTCGGGAATCTGTACGCTCATCTGCGTGACCTCGCGGTCATCGTAGATTACACGGCCTCGGTCTGAACCGACGCTCTGCAGGATGTCGATATATCGGACGATCCGGCCATTGTAGAACTCGATCCGTTCAGAGATCACGCCGCCACAGGCATTGGCCCAAGCAGATATGGTCTCCTTCAGATTCTTTCGAGTGCGCTGCATGTAAAAAGACCCCGGAATATCGCTCACACCGGCCTGCCAGCGGCTTTTCGGTTGTGCAGTGTCCAAAAGCTTCCTCAAACCGTTAATTGGTGTATTTCCGGTAATATCCACAAATGGAATGGAACAGGAGAGGGTATCGTAGTAGCTGCTTTCGCAGTACACGGCCTGTTTTTCAGCATCGGTGTTCTCCCGGACAATTTCAAATTCATACCATTTATCGCGGTCAGTATCCTTAAACATGATCCGATTGCCCTTGACCAGCTTGCCTGTGTACCGATGATTCAACGGCACCGCCAGGTCCAGCGTATGGAAGCCGTTTTTCTGCCAGTCCCGCTTGGCGATCAGGCAGTCCTCAGGGGTCAGCGTTCCGATCAGGTTGTTGTCGCGGTCCTGGATGAGAAACTCTGTGATCATTACAAGCACCGCCTTTTATATTTTATGCTAGCGCCGGAAACCGCCGGTATAAAATCAAACCGGAAGCTGCCAGCTGGGACACAAAAGCTCCGGCCCTCCGGCGCCAGCCAGTTGGTGTTTTTAAAATCCACTTTTAACATGCTTAAAACGTTGTTTAAATACACTTCACGCTTCTCAGTATCGATCCGCCACTCACCGGCAAGGTCGGATGCGGCCAGGGTAACCTTCGCGATTGTCCCGTAGAGGCTGATCACCTGGCTGCTGCGCCCACTAGGCAGCGTGAAAGTGATCACACCGTGGGTATCCCGTCCAAAATTTTTAAAAGTTTTACCATCGATATCTTCGTAAACAATCTCAGATAGCTCGCGGCGGATGGGATCACAGGTAAAGGAAAGCTCAATTTCTGCAAAGTCTGGGCTTTCTTTGATCAGCTCGGTGCCCGAGAGGATACCGAGCCATTCATGACCAGGGTCATCGCCAAAGATCAGCGGCTCCATTCCAGACGTGTACAGTACCTGAAGCAGTCTGGCTTTCGTGTCCTCAATGGTCTGGCTGGCCTGTTCCCGTTCCAGAAACAGGTTAACCCGCAGTTTTTTGTTTTGCAGCTTCACATTCCGAAGCTTGCTGCCGTTCTGCAGGGGCAGCTCCGTCTCGGTCTGCTTAATGTCCATTTCGATTCCGCGGCCACGGATGCCCAGAATATGGTCAAACCGCCTTCCGTCAAATAGCATCCAGGTTGTTCCTGCCATGTTTTCAGCCTCCTCTCGCTTTTTTCTGTTTCAATTTCCAGAGCTCCTGGGCAACCAGCTCAGCGTCATGGTCGTTTCGGATTTGGAAGGTGTTGCCGGTGATGAGGATGTCGCCATCTCCTTGTTGCCTTCCATTAGATTGAATGCGGGCTTTATTTTCTTCAGCCGTTTGAACTCTTTCGCCTTTATGCAGGTACGCAATATAGCCATCATTGGGAACATAATCAAGACCATTGTAATGATGCCAGCCTGAGTTTCTTTCAATACGTTCATAAACTTCCTGATAGGTTGTTGTGACGGTAGCATTTTTACTTTCAGGCCACCACCCATTCCACCAGGATTTTATTTGATCCCATTTTGTAAGGATATTTCCAGTATTGGTATCTACAGTGCTATCCAGGTCACTATAAGCGCCTCTTAACGTGTCAATTCCGCGGTCTTTTGTAGACTGTGCCGCTTCGATTGTCGCATCCCTTTGTCGCTCGGCATCTGAAATCATTTCGTTCGCCATTTCGTCAGTTGTAATGATCCCCTGGTCGCGCATTTGCCGGATTAAACTTATATATTCTGCACACTCGCTATTGGCCGCATCAACAGAGCCCATACGCTGTTCTTCCAACTTCTTAACATGCTCAGAAGCCATTTCAGCGGTCATACGCCCATCTTGATCTTTGATCCGCCCAAGGATCACAGCACTTTCGGCTTCTGTCTCAGAAAGGGTTTTAATGGCATTTGTCCGCATATTTTCACGCAGCTGATTGATCTGGTCATGTTCTGATTGTGTCAGAGCTCTGTTCTGGTCACTGGCAGTCTGCAAGATTAATGCGATTTGATCTTGCGCGCTCTGAGTATTAACTTTTTGCTGCTCATAAAAATTAGTTAGTCCCAGCATCAAATCGTTCTGTTGTGTAGCGGTCATCGTTGAAGACGAAGCAAAAAAGTTGTTCAGTGTTGTCAGGTCATTCTGGCAATCCTGATCCAGCTTTTGGGTAATCATCGTCCCCATATTTGAAAACTGAGTGGTCAGATCAGCCGCAATCTGTCCGGTAATAATTGAACCATTCACCTGAAGATTAAACAAGCTCTGCTGCACGCCCTGGTCAAGCTCAACATAAGCACCGACCGCCTGGCGTGTTGCTTCAGAAATTTTCACCGACGTGTCTTTCGCGGCAAATCCGATCTGCCCGGCATTGGCTGTCACACGCTGAGCGGCTTCGTCCGATTTGGCGGTAAAAATATCCACCTCCGGCACAACATCTGCATTCAGCTGTTTGTACGCCTCTGCGACGCCCACACCAACTGCCGCGGCTGTAACACCAATCGCGCCGACCGCCAAAGCTGTTGTTCCTAAAGATGGTGTCAAAATATTCGAAAGAATGCCTGTAAGGCCTGAACCGCCGCCCAATGCTTTTGAAGCAGCTCCCGCTGCATCGGGCAGATCAAGAACCTGATACTTAACACCTTCAATCATTTTTGCAGCGTCAGGAAGAGCCTTTGTAATGGCTCCGCCAGCATCTGCGACACTGCTCATACCTTTGGCTGCCGGTTTGACGACGGATGGCAGACCGGATACAACATCGACGACTGCTTCGGTCGCTTCTGCTGCTTTAGGCATCACTTTAGGAAGAACTTTTCCAGCAGCACTCATTGTTTCCAGAGCTTTCGAAGCACCAGAAATTGCTGGCTTTAGCTTGGTAAAGGTGGTAATACCATCCCCCAGCAGCTTGATGACTGGTCCTGCTGCCATTGCAACAGCTCCCCACTGAACAAGGTTTTCCTGTTGCTCATCGGTCAATTGCGAGAACCAATCCGCCACATCACCAATGAGATCAGCGGCTTTTTCAAGGGCAGGTGCTGCCGCATCACCCAAACGGATCAGGGCATTTTTAGACTTATTCAGAGCAGCCTCAAATTTTGCACCGGCGTTCTCCTGGCTTTTCAGAAATGCCTCATCGGCTGCGCCAAGGGAGTCCGCCATGGCCGCGGTCTTTTCACGAAGTGTATCGCTTTGTGCCCCGGCAAGTGCAAGCGCGAGTGTTTGCCCTTCAATGCTCCCAATATAATCCTGGAGCGGCATTCCGCTGTCATTGGCCGCTTTAACAATCGCATCGATCGTCCCCTGCAGCCCAAGACCTTCCATCATTGCTTTTCCAGTTTCAAATCCCAGACTGCCCATCAGTTCGGTCATGGAATCGGTCGGTGCCATGAGCGCCTGCAGGACGCCACGCAGTTGTGTCGAAACCTCGGCGGCCGTACCAGTGACACCAGTACCTGTTGCCATAACACCAAAGAGTTCTTCTTGACTGACCTTTAGCTCTGCAGCAAGTGGTACTACGCGCCCCATGCTGGATGCCAGCTCAGGGAAAGTTGTCTGCCCGAGCTTCACGGTCATGAAAGCCAGATCAGCCACTTTGCTGTTAGCCTCGGCGCTGGTATCACCGTAACCCTTTGTGACTGCAGAAAGCAGGTTAACGGCATCTGTGGTCGTAGCCGCGCCTGCTTTCGCCGCCTTACCGGCTATTTCGAGGTTTTTTGATGAATCTGCCGTATCTCCATATGCAGAAATAACCTGATACAATCCTTCAGAAATATCATTTGCTGCAATCCCGGTATCATCTGATACCTTTAGAACATCTTTGCTGAGCTGTTTTGTCCTCGCTTGTACTGTTTCTCCGGTTCCATCGATCAGCGTGGATACCATGCCCATGGATTTGGAGAAATCAAGGTACATTTTTCCGGCTGCCACTCCAACTGCTGCCAAAGGAACCGAGACGTGCTTTGTCATGCTTGTGCCAACACCAGACAGCTTTTCACCTACTCGCGCTGTCTTTTCCAGGGATTTCGAAATCTTATCCGCTTCAGCGACACCAGCCACACGGGCTTTTTCCATGTCTGATTTAAAACCCGCAATATCCGCTTTAAGCTTTACTTCCAGTGGTGCCAGGCTGATGCCGCTTGTGATACTCATTTCATTGTTCTCCCTTCGTTGTATTCTTCGATGGCTTCCTCATCGGCTTCGGTCTGCTGCAGACGCCAGATTGCTTTCAATATGTCACATCCATCCTTTGTTTGGTTCATTGCGTCAATCCAGCTTTCTTTTCGATATAACAAAAAAGCCCCATAGGGCAGGTTCATCACTTCATAGAAATTTAGTCCAGTATAGTTTGCAATTCTTTTGATCTCATAGGTTGAGAGTACATAATGATTCTCCCAGGCTTCCCGTGGAAAGTATTTTTTTATGATGGCGTCTCCGACGTCTCCTGCGGGGACTGGGATTTGGAGTTTGGGTCAAAGTCTGCCTCCAATTTTCCGGCCATTACATTAGTATAGATTGCCATAACAGCATCAGAGGGTAGCGCGTCCATTTCTTCATCCGAAAACACTCGGCTTTCGGTATTGTTATTCAAAAGCAATTGCGCACATTTTTGTTTGATTTTATAATCCTCTCCAGGTACATCGCTGCCTTCTCCATTTTCCAGCTTCAGAATTTCTGCCAGAATGCTGCAGGTTGGCAGCTTGACATGAATTTTATCTTTTTCAATTTCAAAATCAACCGTTTTGTTGATATAGTTATTTAAGTTAATCATTATTTTCTCCAATCAAAAAGCACCCTTGCGAGTGCTTAGCTTATTCTTATTTTATTGGAACCGTTACTCTTCCGAGCTTTTCATTATTACCTCTATAAAAAGTAACCGTTATATTATCACTATTATTTTCTAAGTAATAAAAGACCGCAGCATTGCATGTAGCTCCGATAGGCGTCGCTATTGGCTGTCCATCATTTGAAAATGTGGAAGCCTTGTTAACAATAGTGCCAGCATCGTCTACTACCTGAAAAGCTCCCATATCGATCAGAAGATCAGAGTTTTCACCTTCAAATGATTCATTTGTATAGCTATAGGCTAACCGTACCGCTTTCTTTCCATCTTCACCGAATATTGGATCACTGCTTACATCAGTTGCGCCACTTATCGTAACTGTGTAGTCCCCGTATTCCGTTTCCACTTTTAACGGCTCATTTAAAACCATTTCTGGAATGCTATTTGCCTTTTGTACATTTTTGTCTCCTACACTGTTACTTTGACATCCTGATAAAACACAGGCTATAACAAAGAAAAATACTAATGTTCCACAAAACTTTTTCATATCACTTACCCCCTTATAGGCATATCATACACCCTAACAGAGGATAATGCAACATTAAGATGGCGTATCCGACTGCGGTGCTGGATTGTCCGTTTCCCAAGCCGTAAATTCAGCATCCGTCATTTCTTCAGAGAACTCTGCCAAGAAGTCCTTCAAATAAGAGATCGCTGTGATTTCAGCGTCCACCGTCAGCTCTTTTTCACCGAACTCAATGGCAAAGCCATTGCCGCCCTGGCCGATCATGGTAAAACGGATTTTTTTGCCGTTTTCCTTCACATGAACAAAGCGCAGCAGAACGGTCTTCAGCTTCACGCCAGAGCCGCCGAATATCAGTTTTTTCATCTTTGTGGTTCGGTCCACCTCAAACTTCGCACAGCTGAGCAGCCCAATGTTTTGCAAGTCCCAACGCAGAACGCCGGTCTTGGCTGTCATTTCCTCGCTGGTGATCGCAGACTTCACAATGGTGCCATACTGGTTTTTTACATCATATTTTTCTGGTTTATAATCCACGCTGAAGCCGCCGGAACAGTGCCCGACATTGTGCGCTTCCGTCTCGATCTCATCCGCGGTCGGGACATCGGACAATACGCCTTCAACTTCATACATGTAGACTTCGCCAGCCCCCAGGATAATTTCCTGATTATCAAGTTTACCCATTATTTCGTTTCCTCCATCTTATCAAATAGTATCGTGTCACTTCAAATACCAGAAGCCCATCCACATCATAATCCTCCGTGCCGCCGCTGCCCGCCAATGTGCCCCGGAAGCGGATACCACCGTGCAGCCGGTACACCAGATCATGCGACATGTCCAGAACCTCCTGGAGCTTTTTATCAAGCTCCAGACATTTGTCATAATCCCTGAAAATAATTTTCACTTCCAGCTGTGTCTCATTAACCACTCCCCTGGAGATTGGCGCCGTCTTATAAACCAGCGTCGGCACTTCTGTATCCGTCGTAAAGACCGGATAAATATGGTCTTTCAGTTCTGGGACCTCTGTCATAATATAGCTTATCAAATCATTTTCCATTTTAGTCTCCAGCCAGTATCCTTGCGATCTGGTCTTTATTTTTCATTTTGGCATTTTCTAGGTAGGGCTTTGGTTTCTGCCCTCTGGTAGTGTGCCAGCCCTTGTACTTCCCAGATGCCACTTTAAATCTCCATGGCGTTTTCCGGCCGCCGCCTTTGGCATAGATACCAGTGCCGTTGTGCACAAAGGGTGCATACTCCAGGGAATTGCCAACCGTACCCACAATGGCGTCCGGCCCAAAATCTACCTCATGGTGGATGTCGGCACGCAGCGCTCCATAATTTACCGGGCAGTCCTGCTTAGCGGTTCGCTCGACCACCAGACAGGCCTTATCCATATTTCCAGCCAGGCGCTTCAGTATCTCCAGTGTCACATTATTAATACTGGCTTCAAACGCCTTATTATCAGACATCGGTATCCACCTTCTTAAGAAGGAGATTGTTAAACCGCCCATCGTTAGTGGCGCTGATGATCTCATATATTTCGCCTGTATCTGTCTTTTTCAGGCGGTTAACGTAAGGCTTGATATACTTGCACCTCGTCAGCCCGGTATGGGTGCTTTCGTTATAGCGGATGCTCTGGGTGTGCAGTAAATCGTTCGTCTTTTTCACAGTAACCATAATAATCCGCCCGGCATCCCATTCCTCTCGGGTAGCGCCGGATTCGGTCCGGATTTTAATCTTGCGCTGGAGACTATAGCTGCGCATTTCACTGTTAATGCTCATCGTCTCACCTCGGAAGCTTCCGGATGCGGCGCAGCTGTCTGCGCAATCCTGCTGGCAAATCTTCAATATAGCTTTCAGAAATACCACTCTGGCTGGTCGACGAAATGCCCTCAGCCCCAAACCTGTTGAAGCGGATCAGCGCCAGCTCCTTGACAATATGCTTCACCGACATTGGCAACGTTTCGAATTCTGCTGCATTCACATAGTTCTTGACTTCTGCAATCGCGTCCTCTACCAGGTATTTCTGCAGCGTTTCATCCAGCGTACCGAAGCCGGGATAATGCCCCAGCTCCATCAATAATTGTTCTTCCATTGCTTCTCCTATCTAAAAAGAGGCAGGGCAAAGCCCCGCCTGATCTTTTACGCTGATGCGGCCACTTCTTTGGTATTAACCGGGTTTTCGGCGGTATTGGCCACTTCAACCTTGGTCGGCGGTACATCTTCGATGGTACCAATGGTACAGTTCAGAACCGCAATGGCCTCTCCCCGCAATACCTTCGCGCCATACTTGCACAGACCACGGACCCCATCCGAGAAAGAATCTTGGAGCCGCATGGCTTCGATCCCGTTCAGCTGCTTGGCTGCACCGATGGCAGACTTGTGCAGCGCGATGATCTTGTTGGCAGGTAGCTCTTCAGACTGCACCACCTGCAACGTGCTGATGGTCTGGCCTTCAACAATGCCGTTTGCCAGTACATTCGGATTGGATGTAAAGCGTGGGTCTTTGGAGAGAACGCCCAGCATATCCGCGGTCACGACCACAAAGCGGTTGACCTTTGGCGCCTTCAGCTTGTTCAGCAGCGTCGCCAGATCAACAATATAGTCATAGGCATTTTTCGGCGTGACCAACTTCTTAGAAGACGCGCTGCCAATGTTCTGGGTGGTCTTCGTCACTGCTCCGGCCTGTGCCAAAATATAGCGGTCATAGCTTTCTGCCAGAATTGCTGAATGCTCGGCTGTGGTTTCCTGGATCACCGGTCCTTTCAGCTGTACCGCGTCACAGTCATCCAAGCTGAAAGCAAAGTATTTCTGCTGGTCAAAGGTCATGTCCACGGGTGTGGTCGTGATATCATCCCACTCGACCGATCCGCTATAATCCTTAATCGTGCCTGCCCCAATCCGGTTGAAACGGCATGTCTCACCCTGGACACTGGTCGGCGCGGTTGTGATCGCGTCCCCAATCGAAACGTTATGAAAATTGAGAAGCAAAGCCGCTTCCCAGAGTGTTGGTTTAAAACTTGTTACTGCCATATTGTGTTACCTCCTAAAATTTCATTTCGCCCAGCTGGGCCTGAATCTCTTCAACGGACATGTTATCCGCGTTTTTAACCAGAATTTCATAGGTGCTGCCGGATGCCTGGGAACCTGTATCTGGGCTCGGCGGCGTAAATCCGGAAATACTTTCCTGAAACATTTCCTTGTACTGATCCATGAGCTGCTTGCCTTGTTCACCCAGACCGCTGACCTGACCCTGCTCATCCACCACAAGCTTGTCACGGTCAAATTTGCTTGCCAACAGATCGGGGTACTTGGCTTTGTTCTCCTTCAGGAATCCGGAAATAGCATTGTCCAGGGCCATGCTGCGGATTTTTTCTTTACTGTCCTTTTCCAGGGTCTTGATCTGTTCCTCATATTCCGTCACCTTCTGCTGCAGGGCCTCGTTGTCAACATTGTCCTTTTTCAACCCCTTGATGGTATCATTAGCGGTTTTGAGCTGCTCTTCTAATTCTGTTGTCCTGGCAGCAGCCTTCCCGTCATCAATCATAACGTCCTCACCAGTAGCCTTCAGAATGTCTGCAATCTGCTCATCTGAAAGACCTTTACTTTTTAAAAACTCTTTTAATTTCATGTTAAACCTCCATTTAATAATCTTTAAACAATGGGCACCGAACAGTTTTCTTCTGTTGCGATTTCCCAATCATCAGCCAGAATTTCTTTTA
>CAUEUD010000048.1 GCA_959020865.1 Eubacterium limosum
TTGTAATCAACCGGTATGAGGAGATCACCATCTTCCTCATACCGGTTCTTTTTTGCCCCGACTGTAAAAAGCGGCGGGAGTTCGAATGTTTTAAGAAGCTCCAGTACTGCCACCGGGTGCTCACCCTTGAGATGATCAAGCACTGTTGTTACGATTCCGAGGTCTATGAAAAGCTTTTGACTGAGGATATTCTGGAGCTTCTGGACGCCGGTGAGCGGGTGGTTTACTTCGAGGAGGGCAGGCTGAGGCCCGAAAACGGGATTTCCAGAAAAACGTTGCCTATGCGAAGCGAGTTGTTCAGGGGCCTATGGGGCTTCTGCCAGAGCCAGATATCCCAGCCCTTAAAAAGGGCGAGAAGCCTGACCGCAAGGACGCCAGAAGAAACCGGCGGAGCCAGATGGCAGCCTGGGCCAAGGCCTTTGCCGCCAGGTTCATAGATAAAATCGCCTGTATAAAAAAACTGGTACAGCCTGCTGCGCCTGAAATGCTCCGACACCAATGGCGATCCGCTCTGGAAAAACAGAGTTCTGCGAAAAAAGTCCAACTCCGAGTACATTCTCACACCATCCATCAGGCTGTAGAATAGAGTCAAGGTCAGCGCAGGAAAGCGTAGCGCCAAAATTGAATGAGGAGGTACTGAGGATGAAGAAATCAGTACAAAAGAAGCAAAACACTTTTTCCCAAAAAACTGCGGAGAAAGGGTTGGTTCCATGCGGTCAAAATAATCACGGTTCCCAGCGTGTTTATCCGGTTCCCAGATACCTGAAAAATCTGGGCATCGAGACGATGAAGGAGCCCCCGGGGTGGACGCGGCGGGATTCAGCCTGGAGAACCCGAAGGCCATGCGGCCAAAGGGCTGGAAGCCTGAGGAAACGCCTGATTTTTTACAGGGAAGTGAGATGATCCGGGAAATTACCAAGGTGCGGCTGTACCTCAGCTCGGATGAGGTGCATCTGCTCTGCGCCATGCACGACAACGATCCGGTTTTCCGGGGGACTAACGCCAAGGGCCAGCCTGTCTCCTGTGTGCTGGCAGAGATCCCCGGCACCGAAACCCATGATCTCTACAGGCAGGATTGGTATGCGCTGCGGAGTCCAGAGCTGCGGCCTACCATGGATGTGGAGCTGCTGCTTGACAGTGTGGATATGGGGCGCATGGTGTATAAGACGGTTGAGTTTGGCTATGAAAAGTACTTTGTGCTGGTGGAAAGGGAGGGGGCCTGTCATGACGAAGTCGAATAATGCCAATAATAACATGAACGGATTTCTGGAAATTTTTAAATATGACGGTTTAAAGAATATCCGCACCGTGGTAGAGCAGGTGGATGCCGGGCGGATCGCTGATCAGCTTCGAGCTGTTAACAAAGCTCTGGGCCAAGATAATGGCGGGCGTGACCGCGCAGATCTGGAGCGTGAGCGGGAGCTGTGCTGCAAAAAGCTCAGGGCAGTGGTGGAGGATCGTGTGGCGATCTGGCTTGTGGCTAAGGATGCCGCGGAGGTGCTGGAGTTCCGGGGTTCGTCGCGGGCGGTGCGCTACCATGTGGATGAGGACGACCGGTTGAAATTACCAGTCGTGGATTCTAAGGGAAGACGGCAGATGACCACTGTGCTGAGCCTGCCGGGGCTCATCGCCCTGATTCTTGGCAGCAGGACAACCGAGGCAAAGCGGTTCTGCAACTGAGTGACAGGTGTGGTGGTGCCCTCTATTTTAAAATATGGGGCCTATATGACGCCTGAAACCTTAAAGGGGATACAGAGGAGGACCCTGAAGCCAGAGACCGCCTGATTCAGGCATTGGCGGAGGAAATGGACAAAAGCCGGCAGATGCAGGAGGAGCTGCTTGTTTTGAAGGAAACCCTTGGCCTGGCCCGGCCAAAGCTTTTGTTCGTGGACAGCATCATTGCCTCACAGGGGTCCATCTCTATGGGGGATATGGCCAAGCTGCTCAGGCAGAATGGGAACGCCATGGGGCGCACCCGACTCTTTGAGACGCTGCGCGGCTCTGGGGTGCTCAGCTGTCAGAAGGGCAGCTGGAATAAACCGCTGCAGTGGGCTGTGGAGGCCGGCTACTTTGAGATCAAGGAGGGGGGGCTCTGGTCTGTCTTATGAAATGCCTGAACGGCGGCTGTGGTCTGCCACCCGGGTAACACCTAAGGGCCAGGCCTTTCTGATGGATAAGCTGGGTAAAGCCGACCTACTGGCATCTGCTGATATATTACAATAACAAGGCCGCTGTGCTTGGAAAGGATAATATCTGGTGCTGGCCTGTGTGCGCTTTAATGTGCCCAACACAACGCTGATGGCGGCCCTGGGGCTTAAAAACCGACAGGCGCTCTGGACAAAAAGGCAGACGCTCATTAAGACAGAGCGGATAACCTACACGCCGGACACAGGCTGCCGGGCCGGGCAGTACACCCTCATCCCCTTTGACAGAGGGCTGGCGGTCATTTCTGTCGAGAGTGAAAACCGTCATGGCCCGACGCAAGTCTGGACACAGAGCGTGACAGGATCTGGACACAAAACCCAACCATACATAAATACTGTAAATAATAAACAAGCTTTTATATATTATAGTAATCCTGACAGCGGCGCTTCCCTCATGGGCTTTAATCTGCTGCCAAAGCTGACTGAGAGTGAGGAGGCTGCCGTGAGAGCGCTGTACCCGGACAATGAGGTCGCCTGATTTAATGCTTTGTGGGAGGCCCGGGAGAGAAAGCAGGCCCAGGGATGAGACTTGGAACAGGACCTGCGGTCATCCGGCTGCCGAGGCGTTTCGCCATTGAGGCGGCGTGCAAGGTCTCGCTGAGCTGCCCTGCCCGCACCTATGAGGAGGCAGAAGACTGATGTTATGCGTACAGCGGCGCGGTGGAGGATCGGTTTCCGGAAATCGTGCTTGAAATAACAGAGCTTTATGAGGAGGATTAGATGAAAGAAGAGCGTTATGAGCTGGTGTAAAAATGGGTGCAGGAAGCCCAGGAGAGCGATCAAAAGGCCCAGGAGATGCTGCTGCTTTCCTTTAAGCCCCTGATGCTGTCCATGGTTCAAAAATATGTTTACAATCCGTCCGATTATGAGGATGCCGGGCAGGACGCCTGCTGCGCCTTTTTGGAGGGCGTGCGGGATTTTGCCCCTGGGGCTTCGGTGTACTTCCATGTTTTTATCCGGCTGCGGCTGGAAAACTATTTTAAAAAGCGGCGGGAGGGCCGGTTTGACCGCTCGGTGAAGCCGGAGGAATCCTTGGACCGGGAGATACAGGGTGAGGATGGTGCCATTGCGCTCATCCTCGACTCTGAAGCCGATGTGGAGGCCGCCTGCCTGGACATAGAACAGAAGGAGGACCTGGCTCAGGCCTTTAAGGGGATGACACCTTGCCTGAAGGAGGTTTTTTGCTGGCGGTATGAGGAAAAGGGAAGCTTTAAACAACTGGCAGCTCAAAAGGGCGTGAGCCCGACAGCTGTGACAAAAGCATACAAACGAGCTCTGGCCGCCATGCGGAAGAAAGCAGCCTGATTGGTCGTTAAATCTCTGGGGATGCGTTGATTTTTTAAAACCGATGGGGTATAATGAAAAACGATAGAGGGCAGGGCTGAGGTTTTATTCAGGTCTGCCTTTTTTCATAAAATGATGGGGAAGCAAGAAGAAATTTCCGTTATGGAAAGGAATTAAAAATGAACGTTCAATTTACAGATCAGTATATTTTTAAAAATGAAGCATATCATATCACAGCTTTGGAAAATTCGCTGGTGTTTGATCCTTCGGATTACGGCGCTTTTCCAATATCCTTCTGTCCAGCCTGCGCCAGAGGTTTTTATGGGCAGTACGGTCTGCGCGAGGGCCGTCTGTGCCTGAGAAACCTGTACATGACCACTTTGGGCGATTACCCGGAAATCAGGGGTGTGGCTCCAGAGGCAAACAGCCAAGACTTTTTTCTGAGCCTGTTTAAGGTTTACCGGGGCGTCAATATCCCAGCGGCCTACAGCGGCGGTATGTTTATTGGGCGGGATCTGGTGGAGGATTTTTATGAATCCACAGGTGTTCAGAAGCATTATGCCTACAAGGATGTGTATTTGCTCAAGTTTAAGGACGGACGCTTGAAAAGCGCCCGGGATTATTCCGATAAAATGCAGAAGATCCGGGATGATATCATCTGTGATACCAATTATTTCTATTATGATGAGACGTCCTTTTCCTTTGTGCGCAATCCATCGTATGATTCGCCTTACGAGGTTAACTGGGAAGATCTGATCAAACAGGAATAGGATGGGCAGAGCCGCATGTCTGGAAAAATTTATGTAAAATGGAATTAGAGGAGGAGAAGGATGGGAAACATTGAACTTTTACTGGGAGATATTACAAAGGATCACGGTGTGGACGCTATTGTCAACGCGGCCAACAGCTCGCTGCTGGGCGGCGGTGGCGTGGATGGCGCCATCCACCGTGCGGCGGGGCCGGAGCTTCTGGCAGAGTGCCGGACTCTGGGGGGATGCCCCACCGGCGGGGCGAAAACAACCAGAGCATACCGGCTGCCCTGCAAATATGTTATCCATACGGTCGGCCCAGTTTGGCACGGCGGCGGACAGCATGAGGCAGCGCTGTTAAGGGATTGCTATGAGAACGCCATGATGCGGGCTCAGGAAGCCGGCGCCCGTTCGGTGGCCTTTCCATCGATTTCAACCGGGGTATACCGGTATCCGGTGGACCAGGCGGCAGCCATTGCGCTGAAGACCGTCCAGGATTTTTGGGATGCCCATGCGGACAGCTTTGACCGCATCCTGTTTGTTCTGTTTGACGAGCGGACACTGGCGGCTTACAAAAAAGCCTATGAAGACTTTAATTGAGCTTTATGATCCGGCTCATCCGGTCAAAAATATTCTGGCGGCGCTGATCTTTAAGCCGGAAGTCCTGATATTCATTGGTCTGAAGGGCAGTCTTACCGACCGGGTCCAGAGCCTTGTTGAGCGTCTGCTGCGGCGAAAGGGCATTGAGGCAGAGCTGCGCTTTATGGAGACGGATTTAAAGGACGGCAACCGGGTGGTGCGGATGCTTGAGCAGATTACCTGGGAGCATGCGGACTGTGTTTTTGAAATTTCCGGAGGCCCGGATCTGCTCCTGGCTCTGGTAGGGCATTTCTGTGCGCTGCGCGGTGTTCCGCAGCTGTATAAGGATGTTGTTAATTTACATGCAGAACACAAAACCGTGAAAAGGCGTGAAAAGAAGGGAAGAAACGTGGAAAGGCTGAATATAAGCGGGTTTAGGGTGTAAAGGAAAGTGAAAAAGTGGAAGAAGTGAAAAGGGCGATTGTAAAAAAGAGAGAGCATTTGAACGGCCAAGAAATTGGCCGATTTTTTATTTTTTGTAAAGTGTTTAAATAGCGTTTAAATAATGATAAAAAAACGCTGAAATGTTGTTAAAATGGACAAGTACAGAATGCGAGATAAGCCAACGATGTTTAAATTTTGATAGAAATCACTATTAAAATCAGTAACATATCTTATAATATAGTTAAGAAAATTGATTTGTTAAGAATTAAAGTATTCAAAAGCCCTTCAAAAGGCGTTCAAGGGCTTTTGGACAAATCATTATTGAGATTAATTGTTCTCGGAACTCACGGAACAAAAATATATTTAACGCGGAACTGGTTCCGTGTTCATACATATGAACAAAATATCAAAAAAAATTACTTTTGTGGATTAAAAAGTATTATTCGGCCACCATGAAATTTTCATATTCATAATTTGAGGTTTTGTCTCGTAATAGTTTATATAAATCACCTTTTAAAATTACTTTATCTTCATATGAAAGTTTTCTCCATTGAGTAATAATTTCTTTTTCTTCAGAATTTAAATTATACTCAATTTTTTTATGGTCAGACGTATCTTCTTTATGAAATGTTTGGTCGTCCATTCCTGTTAGCAAAAATTCAGGTGAAACACTTAAAAATTCGCAAATTCGAATTATATATTCAGACGGAGGGTTTTTACACCTTTTTTTCCATGTACTTAAAACACTTTGATTAATACCAAGAAAGACAGCCAAATCTTTAGCTTTTAAATTCTTCTCATTTAAAATTTTATATATTCGTTCGATTATTTGCATCTGCAATCTCACTCCTTTGTAATTCGCAAATATAAATTATAAGCTTGACATATTCGCAAATACGAATTATAATATATTCATAAGTTGGAATAACACAATTATACAGTATTTGTTCTTAATTGAACACACATTATTGGAGAAAACTTAAGAATAAGAGGTGATGAAAGTGCGCAGAGTTGTTAAACAGCCAACTGATTATGGCAAATGGATTAAAAAAAGGCTCATTGATAAAAATATGACGGTTGCTCAATTGGCAGATATTATCGGTGTTTCTCAATCAATGATAAGTAAAATAATCTATGGAGATACCCCTGGCAACCAACAAAAAGATGCTATAAATAAAGTTCTATCAACAGATATTGACAAAGTGTCGTGAAGGGAGGGAGAACATGAAGGGAAAAACAATTTTTATCAGTCTCGTTCTTGGTTTAATCCTTTGGATACCAGCAGTACAGTACGCATGTAATCACAGAGCCGTTTTTGGCATCGGCTCAGAAATCCTCCTGCCTTTCATGTTCGTGGGTGGGGCCTATTTTATGCTTGATGTTTTTGAGACGGTGAAGGATTGGTACTGGTATTACCGAAAAAAGAAGTAGTCGAAACGGCGGGAAATCGCCGTCTGCCGGGAATGGCCGCCCGGCACTGAAGAGACAGGCTAGAAAGGATAAAAATGTTTTTTAAAACAGGTGATTTTGTACAACTTGCGAATAAGCATGTGTTTGAAGTGGTGTACGCTGATGAAAAAAAGGCTGTTTGCTTATTTCTGCACGGGGGTAAAAAGCGTGGATATTTTTATAGCGATCATACAGCGGTTATCGCAAATGAGGTTCGATATTACAAAAATGCTCATTGGCTAAAAAAGATTCCCAAAATAGATAAAATCAACGAACTATCTTGGGAACCTTTAGAGACACAACTTAATTATACAATTGGTCAAGAAACTTTGTGGGCATAAACTTCCACTTCGTAATCGCAACCGTCTTTAAAAAAGTTGTGAAGGAGTTGATCCACTTCATAAACAGGGCCACCAGCACTTAAGGATACTTGTTCGCCAATTTTTGGCAGGCGCTTAACAGAGCGCGATTTGTTCACAGATTTTTTACCATCTTTAAGATGAAAAAATACTTTTGTACCAGACAATTTCCAGACTCCTTTCCTGTTATTTCAGCGTTGTAGGCTGATACTATTAGTGTAACAGGATCTGAGCGGAATGTAAAATAACATAGTCGAAACGGCGGGAAACCGCCGTCTGCCGAGGGCTGACCACCCGGTACTGATGAGACAGGTCGATGAAAGGCAGGTGATACAATGGAGTACCTAACAGTTAAGCAGGTTGCAGACTTAAAAAGATGCTCAGAAAGATATGTAAGGAAAATGATTAGCCAAAACAAGCTGATCGCAGAGCAATCAGAAGAACCAATTAATCATATTTTACAGTATATGATTCCCATTGAAACATTGCCTGAGGATCTTCGCCAGAAATACTATACCAGTATTGCCACGGATGGGCCGCCTGTTCCGAAAGAAAAGGCGGAAAAGAAGGAGAAGCCCAAAGCCAATAAGCCTTTTGAAGCCTATAACCAGAAAGAGCGTGAGGAAATTATGCAGTGGTGTGAGATTCTGGAAGTATGGCAGCAAAAGCGTAACTGCTTTGAATCAAAGGTAGAGGGAGATCGAAACGTGGTCGGGTACCTGAAATGCGAGTACCCGGACAAGCAGATTTCTGTGGACATTCTCTACCGGAAATATGCGGCATACAAAGCCGGTGACTTCGGCGGTCTTCTGGATGGCCGGGGCGGCTGGAACCGGGGCAAGAGTGCGGTGCCCGGCATCCTTTTTGACCAGTTTCTCTGGTATTACCTGGATGACCGGCAGCCTTCCGTGATTGTGTGTTACCGTGCTGCCATCGATGCTGCCAGGGAGTTTTACCCTGAACTGGTTGCCCAGGTTCCCAGCGAGCAGAGTTTCCGGCGCAAGCTGAAAAAGGAAGTGCCGGAGGCGGTTGTGAAATATCTGCGTAAGGGTGAAAAGGCCTGCTTTGACAGTAGTGCGCCGTACATTGAACGCCTGTATGACCAGATCGAAGCCAATGACGTCTGGATCGCGGATAACCATACCTGGGATGTGATGGTGATGCGGGATGATGGCAGCGAGGTTGTACATCGCATGTACCTGACGGCTTTTCTGGATGCCAAGAGCGGTGTCTTGACCGGCTGGAACGTGACGGACAATCCCTGCTCGGACAGTACGATCTTTGCCCTGCGGCACGGAATACTGCGTCACGGCATCCCCAAGGTCTGCTATTTTGACAATGGGACCGAGTTCCTGACCTACGACATCGCAGGCCGGGGCCATCGGACCCGCAAAAGCCAGCGGGATGTGCCGAAGCCGGAAACCATTTTGGCAAAGCTGGGCATTGAGATGAAAAACGCCATTGTCCGAAACGCCAAGGCCAAGCCCATTGAACGGACCTTCTACACGTTGAAAGAACATATTTCCAAGCTGATGACCGGATACTGCGGCGGAAAGCCATCGGAACGGCCTGAAAGCCTGAAGCGCCAACTGAAAAACGGCAATATCCCGGTTGACAGCGAGTTCCGAAAAGACATTGATGCTCTGATCGAGGGGCAATACAATCTTGAAGCTTATGGCGGCAGTGAGCAGAAATACAAGGGCATGACCCGGCTGGAGGTCTGGAACGAGAGCATCCAGAACACGGTCCAGCGCATTGCCAGCGAGGATGATTTGAACCTGATGCTCATGCGGACCACAAGGTACCAGAAGGTCAAACGGAACGGTGTCTGCATTGAGATCGCCGGAGAAAAGCTCTGGTACAGCAACGCAGATACCTGGCAGCATGTTGGGGATGAAGTCTATCTCCGGTATGATCCGACCGATCTGAAAAGCGTCCGGGTCTACGATACCGAGGATCGTTTTCTTTACACCTGTCAGGTTGAACCAGCATTGTTGCTCAACTTTATTGAAGATGACAAAGAGGCGCTGGCCGACGCCAATGAAATTGTTCGGTCCAGAAAGAAAGCCATCCGAAACTATGCCAAAGGCATTACAGACCGTTTGCCAGCCGAGTACAAGATAGACATGCTTGATCTGAGCATCCGTAAGGCCAAGCTTGCCCGTGAGGGTGTGAACATTGCACAGTCCAGCGTGATTGAGCCCATCCGGATTGATCCGGCCAAGGAAACCGACCATCTGCAGGAGCTGCCCATGGCCTCCGGTGCAGATAACGTGGTATCCATTGATATTGAGCGCATGAACGCCCGGGCAGAAATGCGAAAAAGAAATAAAAGAAGATAATCGGCGGGGGTGCCGAAATGAAAGGAGCAATAATGAAACCACTGAGTGAGGAACAAAAAAAGGTATTGGAACAATTTGACCAGCTTGCAAAAACCGAGGGAAGCCAGAACAAGGCCTGCCAGAAGGTTGGCATTAGCAGTGCCATTATATCTGGCATCCGCAGCGGCAAGTATGAGGGCGATGCGGATAAGCAGATACAAAAGCTGAAGGACTATTTTTCCGTGAAGGATGAAGCCGTTGAAAGTTACGTCAACAGCGGCTACGTGGAAACCAGCATCAGTAAGAAGGTGTATGGCTATATCCGAAACGCACAGATCAAGGGCGGCCTGATCGCCCTCTCCGGGGATGCCGGGATTGGAAAGACCCAGGCGATCCGGAAATATGTGCACGACCATCCATACGATACCATCTGGATTACCGCAAACCCCTGTTTAAATAGTGTTAAACCCGTTTTAAAAGCCCTTTGCCGGGAGTTGAACGTCATCGCTCGAACCAATGATGACATGTACATCGGCATCCAGGACAAGCTTCGGGACGGGATGGTACTGGTATTCGATGAGGCCCAGCATCTGCACCTGAAGACCATTGAGGTGCTGCGGGGCTTCTCAGACTATTTCTCAGACAACGGCATGACCCTGGGGATCATCTTCATTGGCAATGTCGAGACCATCAATAAGTTTGGTGGCAAGCAAGAAGCGGTGTTTCACCAGATCAGCAACCGCACGAAACAGAAACCGGTGCTCAAGGCCACGGATATTACTCGGGGAGACATTGAGCAGCTTTTTCCAGAGATCGCGTCTGATGAGGCATCCGTGGATTTTCTCTGGGGCATTGCCCAGAGCGCCCAGGCGATCCGCGGGGCCACCAACCTGTACAGTAACGCCTTTGACAATGGGGATACCAGTTATGAAGGGCTGGTTGCCATGGCGAAACATATGGAAATGCGCTTATAACGGATGGGGCTTCGGCCCCACCCCTATCAAATGCAGGCAAGGCCGGTCACAACCCCGGAAAAATGCAGAGTGGATAGAGGTCTTTAAAAATGGAATAGGAGGTGCAAAAATGACGATGCACAAAAAAGTAACCAGTAAGGGCGGTCTGACCATTCCGAGAGAAGCAAGGGCGGAGCTTGGGCTTTTTCCAGGCCAGGCGATGGACCTGGAGATTGATCAGGGTCGCCTGATATTGAGAAAGCATATTAAAACTTGCCGCTTCTGTGGCAGCCCAGAGGATGTCCGGACAGCGATGGGCATTGATTTCTGCCGTTCCTGCGGTCTTGAACTGATGGCCGCTATTTCTGAATCGGGTGCTTGACATGGAAGATATGACACGTGTGATCGACCAACTGGCTGAAATTAAGCGGACCATTGCCCGGCTGAATGAGAAAAAGGCCGTGCTGGAGTCTGTGATCCTTACAGCGGCAGAGCAGGACCTGAAAAACACCAAGTATAAAACGGTACACTACAACGGTACAATGGGTGACCGTGTGACCGCCACCAAGGCGGCCAGCGTCAAGGTGATCTATCCCAGCTACCTGGTCTCCATCTTTGGCGATGCCTACAAGGACGTTGTGAAGGAGGAAACCAGTTACAAGCTGTCCGAACCGGCAAAGCGTATGATGGCGGGGTTATACCTGAACGAATATTCTGAGCTGTCCATTGAGGATGTGCTCCGGGATATCGAAGCGCCGCCGGAAAAGAAGGAGCTGCTGAAAAAGAAGATCAAGGGCCAGCGCTTTGCGACCGACAAGAAAAATCTGATGGATATCGCGGGTTTAGATGAAAAGAATGCTGAGATTTTTGCCTACTTTGCCGCAGAGGCGGCTGTCTGGAATGATTTTCTGAAGCTGATGGCTGTGAATGGGAAGAATGATCCGGCCAGCATTGACCGGGCGTTGGAACTGATCGACAGCGCCGTGATGGTGGATGAAAGCACCAAAATTGCCGTGGAGGTCCGGGATGCTTGAGATGATCCGGACCTTTTCATTGGCGTTGTTGGTTTCTGAACCGCTGCAGGCCATTGTGACCATGCTTGCCATTGGTCTGGTCTGTGCGATCTGCGTTGATGGAAAGGATGAAAAACATGGATGAAACCGAAGTAAAGGCCGCGGAGACCGCTATGCGGGATAAGCGACGGGGGATTAAAGGCAAGGAAAAGTGGGGCGAAAGCGCCTATACCACTGCGATTAAAGCTCTGGAAAAGCAAATGCCGGTAGAAGCAAGGGTACAGTTAAGTGCCTATGGAACATTTGAACCGCATTGTCCGGTGTGCAGCTGCCGTCTGGAAGATTATGGGTACTCAGAAAACCCAGAAGAAAGTGATCTGCGGTATTGCCCAGAATGCGGGCAGCGGTTGGAAATCAAAGAGTAGCAAAGCAAGGGGGTGTAAAAAATGCCTGAACTATCGAAAAACATGACCAAACGGATCTACGCGCTGGCGGCAGTAACTGGGGTGCTGGAGTCCGGCAACAAGAACGATCTGCTGCACAACCTGGTCCGCGGTATTTCCGGCAAGGATTCCGTGAAAGCCCTGACCAGTGAGGAAGCTCTGAAGGTGATCCGGAAGCTGGAGCAGCTACCGAAAAAGCCCAGAAAGAAGCAAAAAAAGGTTGAGCCGCCCGATCCTGGGGCACAGCCGGGGATGATGTCCATACCGATGCAGGAAAAGGCCTGGGCTTTGATCTATGAGCTGATCGATCTGGATAAAAAGGATGGCGTGCCCAGCCGGGGGTCTGCCGGTGAGCGCATGGCCGGTGCCATCCGGAAAATCCTGCACATGGACGTGGAGCTGTCTGATCCCTTCCGATGGATCGACGATGAACAGGGCTGGCTCTTGATCGAGCAGTTGAAACGATACGTGTCCTCAAGAAAAGCCCAGAGCCGGAAAAGGCAAAAGGGAGCCTGACATGGATCTGATGGACAAGCTGGCTCTGGAGGACTTGACGGAGGAGCAGCGTCAGATGGCCGAGCTGATCGGGCTTGAGAACTACAAAAAGCTTGTTCATGTATTCGGCGGCAGCAGCGTGTATATTTTCAAGGAAAGCACGCTGATCAAGACCCTGCGGGACAAGGAAATTAAGGATAAGTTCAATGGCAGAAACATTACCGAGCTGGCTAAAATGTACGATCTTTCAACCAAGCAGGTGCGCAATATCTTAAATGGTGTGGATGCAGTCGATTCTGGTCAACTCTACATTACCGATTTTTTAAATGGATGAAAACATCTTCCGAAATACTTCATTAGAAGACCAGAATCATAATAAGGTATCATTGTGACAACAATGATGCCTTATTTTTTATGGCATGGGAACGGAGTAAAAAAATGATCGCAGAAATTTCACCTCAAATTATTAACATTGCCATTACCACGATACTCGCGATTATTGCTTTTTTTCTAAAACGAACCATTAGTGACGTTGATGCCTGTCGTGTGGATATTACCAATATGAAAGAACGGTTCGCCACTAAAGAGTCAGTAGAAAAATTTCAGGAAGATGTTTCCGGAAAATTGGACACCATCCAAAAGGACTTAAACAAGGTACAGCTGAACTATATTCCAAAGGATGATTTTTTCAAGGAAATGACCAAAATAGATAATAAAATAGATCGGATACAAGATTTGATCATTGAGAATATGAAAGGGGATAAAAAGGAATGACTAAAGATGAACTGGAAATGAAGCGCCGCCTCGAGGTGGGCAACTTTGCCAGAGACAATGGCCGCGTAATCCGGGCCATCAACGTGCTGCAGGGCAAATGGGTGTCCCTGGGCTCTGTCCGAGAGGCGTTAGATGAGGTTGAGAACCTGGAGCGCTCTCTGATCTACCTGGAGCGGGCCGAGTATATGGTGTGTCGCCACGCTGAAACCAAGGAGCACGTTGAGATCGAGGACGCCGATGACCAGAACTGCGAAGTGACCCTGACCCACAAGGGCATCCAGCTGGCACTTTACTTCATCGAGGACCCCGCAGTAAAGGTGTGATTATATGGCAAAGAAAAATCGAAAACACAGCAAAATTGATAAACTCCCCGCCGACATCAAGGAAACCGTTGAACAGATGATGCAGGCGGATTTTACGTATGCAGAAATCGCGGACTACATCCAGGACTGTGGTTTCGAGATTTCCGTGACCAGTGTCTGGCGGCATGCCACCAACCTGAACGCCACCGTGGAGACCCTACGCATGGCCCAGGAGAATTTCCGGGTCATCATGGACGAAATTGCCCGCTACCCGCAGCTGGATACCAGTGAGGGGATCATCCGGCTGTTGTCTCACCATGTGCTGGAAGCCATCAACAACATGGATGAAGAGCAATGGCAGAACATTGATCCGATCAAGCTGATCAATCAGAGTAACGCGCTGATCCGCGCCGCCAGCTACAAGAATAACATGGATCTGAAAAACAAAGATATCATGGAAGCAGGCATGGAACAGGTCAAAACCCTGGTATTTGAAGCCATGGCAAGGGAGAACCCCAAGCTGTACGCTGAGGTTACCAAGTTCCTATCCGAAAAGCAGGAGGGCCTGAAATGAGAGAAATCTATGTGCTGCACGTGATGAGCGGCATGGAGCTGGCGGTGCAGGAGCGCCTGAAGTGTGAAGGCCTGACCGAGACCATCATCCCCATGGAGGAACGCCTGGAACGTTTCCGCGGGGATTGGATCACCCGAAAGCGGCTGCTCATGCCAGGCTATGTGTTTGTCTATCTTGAAATGAACACTGATCAATATTACAAAGCCTGGAACATTCCGGGCGTGATCCGGTTCCTGGGTGCAGGAAGACCCAGTGCACTTTCTGAAGATGAGAAAGCCCAGATGCTCTGGCTATATGGCGATGGCGGCTTGTTTAAACCGTCGACCATACGCAGTAAGCCAGGCGGTGAGATTGAAGTAATGGACGGCCCGCTGGTGGGCCATGAAAAAGACATTGTGAAGCTTGACCGCCACCGGAAAAAGGCCAAAGTGCGGATGACCTTTTCCGGAGAACCGATTGAACTGACAGTATCCGCATATTTTGTATAGGTGTTCTGGCCGTTTTTTCCAACCTTTCCCGGCCTTAACATAAAAGCTACACCCCCCATTTTTTACTCCTGTGCAGAGAACCCGATTGATGCGTCTCGGGTTCTTTGGTGCAGGACGACATACGAACTACAAACAGTCTTTTTTAAAAAGTCTGAATGGCGCAGCATGCCCTGAAACAGGTGGTAGTGTTCTCTGAAAGCGTTCAAAAACGTTAAAACAGCGTTTAAAAATGTTCAAGAAATAAAATTCGATACGATGTTTATGTGCAAGGCCAAAACCCCGATACGGGGCAATTTGAGCCTTATTTTTGATGGAGGGAGGCATGGCCTGTGATCAACACCCAAAAGAAAAGCATTGAAGCCCTAAATAAGGCCATTTCCGGGTTGCGAACCGTGAAGGATGATGCCCTGGATACACAGATTGAGCTGGCTCGGAAGGAATTTTTCTGGTACTGCAATCTGCGGGCACCGAAGTTTTATAAACGGGACCGGGCCTTCCTGGTGGCGTTTTGCGAAGAGCTCCAGGACTTCTACGAATCCGGTGACGAGGTCATGGTAGTCAACATGCCGCCACGGCACGGGAAGTCCCGGACCGCGGGCCTGTTTGTGGAGTGGGTCCTAGGGCAAAACCAGGAAGAAAAGATCATGACCGGAAGCTACAACGAAACGCTCTCCACGAGCTTCTCCAAAAATGTCCGAAATGCCATTCAGGAACAGAAGGCGGACAGCAGCCGGGTCGTGTACTCGGATGTTTTTCCTGGCGTTGCAATCAAGCAGGGCGATGCAGCCATGAATCTCTGGAGCCTGGAAGGCGGTTACAATAATTACCTTGCGACCAGCCCGACCGGGACGGCCACGGGTTTTGGTGCCTCGCTTATGATAATAGATGACCTCATTAAAAGTGCTGCTGAAGCCTATAACGAAACCGTTCTGGAAAAGCACTGGGACTGGTTCACCAACACCATGCTGTCCCGGCTGGAAGAGGGCGGCAAGATCATCATCATAATGACAAGATGGGCAAGCGGTGATCTGGCAGGCCGGGCCTTAGAATACTATGCGGAGCAAGGCATCAAAGTCCGCCATGTCTCCATGAAGGCCAAGCAGGATGATGGCACCATGCTCTGTGAAGAAATTCTGAGTCATCGCAGCTATAAAAACAAAGTTCGGGCCATGGGTGAAGATATTGCCAGCGCCAACTATCAGCAGATTCCGATTGATGTCAAAGGTCGGCTCTATACTGAGTTTAAGACCTACGACACTATCCCGGTCAATGACCACGGGAAACCGCTGTTCCAGGGCATTATGGCCTATTGTGATACCGCAGATGAAGGCGCGGATTATCTGTGCTGCATTATCTATGGGGTGTATAACCTGGAGGCCTACGTGTTGGACATTGTCTACACACAGGAGCCCATGGAGGTGACGGAAAAGAAGGTTGCCAAGGCATTTTATGAGCAAGCCGTGAACAAAGCAAAGATTGAATCCAACAACGGGGGCCGTGGCTTTGCCCGGGCTGTGGAGCGTATCCTGAAGGAGCGCTACCGAAGCAACCGGACCCGGATAAAGTGGTTCCACCAGAGCCAAAACAAAAAGGCGCGTATCCTCACGCATGCCAGCTGGGTCATGGACCATGTGTATTATCCGCGAAACTGGAGGGACCGCTTCCCAGATTATTATAAAGCGATGAACAGCTATCAGCGTGACGGCAAAAACGCCCATGATGATGCGCCCGATGCGACCACGGGCATTGCCGAGAATATGGAACGCGGCGGCATCCGGACATTCAGAAAGCGGGGTGTTTAAATGGGCATTAAAACATTTTTTAATCGTGTTAAAAAGGGGGTTATGGCAGGAATGACGGTAATGAAAGAGCAGGAACAAACGCTGACCGATGGCCGGATTTTATATCTGATTGACCAGTTCAACCGGAGTGCCCGGCGCGCCTGGATGTTTGTGGGGCGGCAGTACTATCAGGTGGACAATGATATTTTAAACCGCCGGATCACAAAGATGGTAGAAGGCCGCGAGGTTGAAGAAACGGGCAAAGCCAATAATAAGCTGGCCCATGGCAAGTATAAAACCCAGGTAGACGAAAAGGTGTCCTATCTGCTGTCAAAGCCCTACACGCTTAAATGCGAGGACGAGGGCTACGCGGAAAAAGTTAAAGACACGCTTGGCGGTAAGTTCGAGTACAATCTGAGCCTTTTGGGCTATGAGGCCTCCAACTGCAGCATTGGCTGGCTGCTGCCCTATATTGACGAACAGGGCCATTTCCAGACCATGGTGGTGCCATCAGAGCAGTGTATACCCGAATGGACAGACAGCAGCCACACGGAGCTGGCCTCCATGATCCGGGTCTATGATACCCGGGTCTGGGAATATAACCGAAAAAAAACCATCCACAACGTGGAGTATTGGACGCCAACCAGCTATAAACGCTTTGTGAACCAGAGTAATCTGCTGGTGCCTTATACCTACGATGGCGAGCCGGAGAACGGGCCAGTGGCCCACTTCCAGCGTGGACAGCAGTGGCAGGGATGGGGCCGGGTGCCGTTCATCCCGTTCAAGAACAACCATGTTGAGATTCCAGACATTAAGTTTGTGAAAAGCTTGCTGGATCAGTACGACCTGTCCCGATCAGAGGCCGCCAACTACGTGGAAGAAGTCAAAAACCTGATCTTTATCCTGAAAGGCTACGGTGGTGAGGATATCCATGAGTTCATGAAAATTCTGAACGAGGATCGCGCCATCCCGATTGATGATCCGCAGGAAGGCGGCGTGGAGGCCCTGACGCCGACCATGGACATAACGGCACTGCGGGAGCACTACGAGCAGTTGAAGCGGGATATTGTGGAGGATGGGCAGTCCATCAACAAAGACCTGGATAAATTTGGTAACAACCCTTCAGGGGTGGCGCTGAAATTTATGTACGCCGGTCTGGACCTGAAGGCCGATGCCCTGGAGACACAGTTTCGTCAAGGATTTGAGCAGCTCCTCTACTTTGTGAACCGCTATCTGGAGCTGACCGAGGGCAAGAATTACAATGATCAGGATGTTGAGATTCTCTTTAACCGCAACATGAAGGTCAATGAGGCCGAGATCATCAATAACTGCGTGGTCAGTAAGACCTTGATCTCTGAAAAGACCATCCTGGCCCATCACCCTTATGTAACAGATGTGGAGGAGGAGCTTCAAGAGCTGGAAAAACAGGAAGAAAAACAGGGGTTCGATGAAATCCCGATGCAGTCGCTGTCCATAGAAGAGGAACGCCATGGCCCAGAAGAATAGTGAATACTGGGAGCAGCGGATCGCCAACAATACCTGGGCACAGTACAACGACATTGAAAAACAGAGCAGGGATATCCTGCAGATGTACCGCAAGGCTGCCTATGATATCAGCGCCGAACTGTACGATCTTGAGAAGCAATTCTGCAAGGATGGCTTTCTGGACGAGGCAAAACTGAACCGATATGGTCGCTTGAAAAAGATCAATGCCTCCTTTGCCAAGGTGCTGAAGGGGCTGGAAAAATCGACGACCAAGGAATTTTTCAAGAAGGTTTCCAAAGGCATGCAGGACAACTACAAAAGCATTGTGGGCGAGCTGGGCATCGACTTAAACCTGCCAAATCTCCGGTTTTTTGAAGAGCTGGCAAAGGAGCCATGGCGCGGTGAAGATTTTTCAAAGCGGATATGGCGAAATATGGACAAGCTGCTGGTGAATCTTAAAAATACGCTGGTATCGGGCATGATCCGGGGGAAATCCATCACAGAGCTGGCGTTGGAGCTGGATGCGCTCATGAATCAGGGGTTTCACAATGCCCACCGTCTCGTCCGAACCGAGACCATGCATTATCTCAACGCGGCATCCCTTCAGGCATATAAAGATAGTGGCGTAAAATACGTGCAATTCTGGGCCGCCCTTGATGAGCGGACCTGTCCGCAGTGCGGAGCGCTGCATGGCCGGATTTTCAAGGTTGATAAAGCGCCGGTGTTGCCGATCCACGCGAACTGCCGCTGCTGTTATCTTCCAGTTACAGATAAAGATGAGATTGCAAAATTCCTTAAAATGGGTAATAATGGAGGTGTAGCAGGAAGAAACCATGCCGCGCTCACACATCTTGAAGATTATGCGTTTAATCATTTAGGGATTAAAAAAACAAATTTGATCGGACTGGATGCCAAGGCTTTAAACGGGAGTTTTAAACAGTTGAATCAGCTGTTTAAAGAGTATCCTCAGCTAAAAGGTTATATCGGACAGCTTGATATAAGTCGTGACGGCGTGATGGCAACGGGACCTTCAAGAACCTTTAATAAAGTAAAATTCACTTTTAATCCAGATTTGTTTTCAGATGTGAAAGTAATTGAGGACTACTATAAAAACGCAGTGAAACAGAATTTTTATCCCGATGGCACGACATATGATGATGTCATTTCCCATGAGTTTGGACACGCCATTGAAGCGTTTCTGATCCGTAAAAACATTCCCTCGAAGGAACGAACCAAAGCCTGGTTAAAATGCAGCGTGGCAAAGGATATTGTCACGAACGCAGCGGCAAACCTTCCAGATACTGACATCGTGACGCTTCGTAGCGAAATTTCAGATTATGCACTCGACAGCTTTTCTGAAACATTGGGCGAAGCTTTCTCAGACTACTATGCAAACGGATCAAAGGCCAAATGGCTGAGCTTGAAGATTATTGAGGAGGTTAAAAAGTGGTTTTAAGTAAAAAATGTATGATTATGCCCAAATGGTTGCCATATGCCATTCGCGACCAGGATGGCTCTTGGGGACAGGAGAAGCTTGGTCTGGTAGAGGATGCACCGGAATGGGCAAAGCAGGAATATGAAAAATGGTGGCAGGAAGAGCTGCTGCGAAGAGAACAGTTAATTAAGCTATAAAGAGTAAGCCATGTGGTGAGCTCTTTTTTTAGTGCATAAAATTTAAGGAGGCTATATGTTTAATCGAGAAAAGCTTGAAGATTTGGAAAAAAGGGTGGCACAGTTGGAAGCGTCAAAGGAAATGCGACTGGTCGAAGCACCCAGACTTTCTGCCAAACCCATTGAACCAATGGTGTGCAATGTGACAAAAGAGGTCAACTATGAAAAAAAGGGGACATTTGGTTGGGCACTGCAACGACTGAAAGAAGGCAAAACCGTTTCAAGAATGAAACATATCAGGAAAATTCCCGGTTATGTTTTTAGATTAGAATCCGATTTGTCGAAAAATCCTGTTATATTAATGCAATTTGACAATAAAGAAGTCTTTTGGATTCCAGATACAGAAGATATTTTAGCGGAAGATTGGCTGCTGGTTGATCAGTACAACGTGAACAACCACTTCGATGAGGCTGTTAAGACACTCATTCTCCCAGACACATCCGAAAAGCTGCTCAATTTCCATGAAGCTTTTAAGCTGATGCGCGAGGAAGATCTGCCTGTAAAACGTAAATGCTGGAATGGTTATTGGAAGTGGGATGG
>CAUEUD010000049.1 GCA_959020865.1 Eubacterium limosum
CGGCCCCCAAAACAGGACCATCCTTAGTACCCCGTTTGTTTTCTGGTTTTCTTTTTATGGATAAAAGAACTAGCAATAAAAAGAATTTGCGCCGAAAGGTTGACAGAAGAAAAAGTTTTCGGTATCATAAACATTTGCAAGCTCAGATTAAGATTAATGTGAGAAAATTAAAGTGGAGATGTGGTAAAATATTTTCTCTTATTTGTGAAAATAATATAATTAAAATATGGAGAAAAGGGATTGTATTTTATCGTTTTCACCTGTATAATGTTAATAACAACATAGAAAGTAGGTGTCTTAAATGATTGAATTTGTATATGGAGCAAAGGGAAGCGGAAAGACTAAAAAAATGATCGATATGGCCAATGCTGAGGTTGGTTCTGCAAAAGGCGATATCCTGTTCATCAACGACAGAGACAAATACAGAGTGACTGTTGATACCAAAATTCGTTTTATTAATTCCGAAGATTTTGAAATTAAAGGGGAAGATGAGCTTTACGGTTTTATCAGTGGAGTAATCGCCGGAAATTATGACGTCGATGTTGTTTATATCGATAATTTACTGAGAATTCTTGATGCAGATGGTCCGGAAGACATTTCCGGAATCCTTGAAAAGCTGGACAAAATCCAGAAAAAACAGGATATCAAATTTGTGCTTAGCCTGAGCTGCGAAGAAAGCACAGTTCCAGATTGCGTGAAAAATTATCTGTAAGAAACGGAAAGGCGCTCCCAGGATTTGCTGGTAAAACTGCGGGCGTCTTTTTTTATTTTGTCAAAAATTGGAGGAATTACCATGGAAGAACTCCCGCTTTACAGGGTTTATTCACAATGGCTGAGAGAGCGTTATGGCAGCAAGGTTTACAAGCTTCCTGTCAACGTGCCGGTCTCCTGCCCAAACCGCGATGGCACTGCGGGAAAGGGCGGCTGTATTTACTGCGGCGCCAAGGGCGGCGGCAATGAAACCCTGTCGGATACCCTGAGTGTGGCCGAGCAGGTGGAAAAAAACCGGGCCTACATCGCAAAGCGCTATAAGGCCAAATTATTTATTCCCTACTTTCAAAGCTTTACCAACACCTATTGCAGCGTATTCCAGCTTGAGCGCTGGGTGCGTGAGGCAGTGGGCGACGGCGAGGGTATTGCCGGTGTGGCCATCTCCACAAGACCCGACTGTCTGAGCAGCGGGCATCTGGATTTCTTAAGCCGCTTCCAGCAGGAAAAGCAGCTGGATGTATCCATTGAGCTTGGTCTGCAGACCGCCAACTATAAAACCCTTAAAATATTGAACCGGGGGCACAGCCTGGCCGACTATATCGAGGCGGCTGCGGCTGTCAAGAGCCACGGACTTCAGCTCTGTACCCATGTGATTCTGGATCTGCCCTGGGACGACCGGGACGACGTGGTGGAAACCGCCGGCGTGGTCTCTGCCGTGGGGTCGGATTTTGTCAAATGCCACGCCCTGTATGTGGAGAAGGGCACTGTCCTCGCGGAGATGTATTTAAAGGGTGAAATCAGCCTTTTTCCCAAGGAAGAATACATTGAGCGGTGTCTTTTATTTCTGACGCATCTGCGGCCGGATATGGTCGTTCAGCGCATAATCGGCCGGGCCCCGGAGGCGGACAGCGTCATCACCAACTGGAACACCAGCTGGTGGAAGATCAAGGAAAGCCTGGAGGAACGCATGCGCTGTGAAAGCCTGTGGCAGGGAAAAAATTTTCATGAAAAACAGGAAATAATACGTGCAAAATGGGGCCCGTTATTGTAAAATAGATTAGATAACAGACTGTCAGGGAATCCGTTTTCCGGCAGTCTGTTATGAAGTTGTGAAACCAGAGGTGATTGTATTGAGTACGCAATACTGGCAGGAGTTTCTCATTCCCTACAGACAGGCAGTGGATGAGCTGGTCCTGAAATTTAACAGCCTGAAAAACCAATCGATGACGCTGGGAGAGAATTCACCCATCGAGTCGGTTCGAGGCAGGGTGAAAACCGTTTCAAGCATTCTTGAAAAAATCAATAAATACGGCTTTGACGTCGAAGATCTCGAGACAAACATTAAAGACATTGCCGGTATCCGTATCATCTGCCAGTTTGTGGAGGACATCTACGAGGTGGTCGATATTATCCACGAGCGCGATGGAAAGGATCTGCGCATTGTGGATGTTAAAAACTATATGGAGGGGGAGGATCAGTCCAGCCTGAAATCGGGCTGTGGAACACCCAAGGAGAGCGGCTACCAGAGCTATCACCTGATCATCCGCTATCCGGTTTTCTGTGCTCTTGGCTACAGAGAAATATATGCGGAAATCCAGATCCGTACATTGGCCATGAATTTCTGGTCCATCATCGAGCACTCCCTCAGCTATAAATACAAGGAAAAGCTGCCGGAAGCCCTCAAGGCCCGGCTTCACAATACCGCTGATTCTGTCATCGGCCTGGACCAGGAAATGTCCGCCATCCGCGATGAGATCCAGCAGGCCCAGAAGCTGTTCAAGATGAAGTCCAGCACTGTTAACAGCATTCTCGATAATATCGACAATTTATACAAGCTCGACCAGTCCGACAAGGCCGTTGCCTACGAGCGTGATTTCGAGGATCTCTCCGAGCAGGAAGACCTGATTCAGCTGATCCTCCTCAAAAAAGAGCTGGAATCCGAAATCAGCCGGATAAAAGAAGAAAGTTAGAGAAGGCCTGTTGAAGCTTGACAGAATGATATAAAGATAAAGCAAGACGCGGTTTTATAATGGAAAATTGAGAATGGAGAATTACAGGAACAAAATGCTAACGCATTTTGAGTAGAATAGCGGCCGCAGGCCGCTGTCTTAATCGCATTTTCGCAGAAAAGGGTTCGTAAATTCTCCATTCTCAATTCTGCATTCTCCATTAACAGGCCTCCCCTTAAGGCTTTGTCTCTTCACGATAACATTTGCCTGCCCCCTGATTGTTAAATACAATCCGATATTGGCAGCATTTAATGTTAAAACCAGCGATAATTTGGTATAATAGTTTGGTAGAAAATGCTATAATGAATAAACCGAAATGATAATAATTCAGCAAGGTATCAATACTAAGGAGCGAATCAATATGACAAGACTATTAAGATTGGAAAAAGGTAATGAGGATGCCCTGATGGGTGAAAACTCTGAGATTATTAACGGCGTGGCCTATGAAAAACCAGAGCTTGATGAAGCGCATAAGGATATCGTACGCTATCTGCACGCCGCTTCCAGCAGATATGTGCTGACCCACAGACCGCTGGATAAGCTGGCCATGCCCCACGACCCGCTCGTTATCGACGCGGAAGTGCTGCCGAACACCATTTTAAGACCAGAGATCGCCATGCAGATTAAGGATGAGAGCTTTCCTGCGTGGGTGGTGGAAATCGCGTCTGAGGAAAACATGGAAGTCGCTTATCTTGAAAAAATGAACATTTATATGGCTGCCGGCGTAAAAGAATACTGGGTAATTGACCCGGTTAAACAGGTGATCCTTTCCTATAATTTTGTGAAAAACCCTTGGATTCCGGCCATCTATGACAGCCCTCAGCGGATTAAAGTGAGCGTATATAAGGATTATTTTATTTCTTATTCGGAAATTTTCAAGAATCGTTCCGAAGAAGAATAAAGAGATTCTCATTCATTAATTTTTATTAAGTTTCCTGAAAACAGTATCCGTTTTTCAAAAAAATTGATATAATATAAAATAATGCGTATAGTATGGAAAATTTAAGGAGTTTGCAAATGGCGGCTGAAGAAAAAAAGGATGCACTGATCACTTATACGATGGATGAATGGGTCGAAATCTATAGTGAAGCAGTCATAGGATTATATAAGAGATTACTGGATTACGCCTGTGTGGTCTATGATCCGGAAAGCAAAAGCTACAGCTATTTCTGGCAGTTAGTCAATTCTGCCTACTATCTTGACGGTCAGGTCATCGGTCATAATCTGGATGAGATGATCGGATGCCAGTGGGACAATGAAAAAATTCTGGAAACGTTGGAAAATGACTACAAGACACTCTGCGTTATCTTTAAGGACCGCTATGTCGATGTGCTCAGAGCAAGTTTTCAGAATGAACTAAATGCAGAAGCCATTCACTATAATACCCTGCCGGATCCAAAAGATCGTGAGGGCTTTGAAAAGCTGCTTTTCAGCCATGGTGCAAAGGTGTTTAAAAATGTATCGGACCTGGCCGGCAGCGGCGATATCTCTGCTCAGGTGCTGCTGGGAAAAATGTATTTTCTGGGATGGGGCACCAAGGTCGGCGCAGAAGAGGGCCTGTACTGGTTCAAAAAGGCGACGGAATCTGGAAACGGCGCGGCGTTCTTCTATGCCGGCATGGCCCATGAGTATATGACCTGCTCAGAAACCGGCGTCAACCTCAACGCTGAGTCCTGCGAGCTTTACCATGAAGCCATGAACGCCGGGTTTACCGAGGCAGCCTATGCGCTTTACCGCTATTACGGCCGTTATGTCAGCGGAAAAACAGGAATGTTCCGCGCAAAAAAATGGTTAAATAAGGGCATCGAGCTGGGCAGTGTCTACTGCCAGTATGAAATCTGCCAGGCGCCCGAGGACCGCTTTGCCACCAATAATGTGAAAACTGTGGTGGACTGGGTAAAGGCAGCGGCGCATTTTGGCGTTCCGGACGCTCTGGAGCTGTTGGGCGATCTCTATCTTCAGGGGCATGCGGGCCTCAAGGTCGATTTTGAAAAGGCCGAATCCCTCATGGAGAAGGCTGGCAGTCAGTGATTACAAGATATAGAAAAATTAGAATATAATAGGATAAAAAACACAATATATAGAGGTGTACGTCGTTTCAGCGTATACCTCTTTTTTATAGAAAAATGGGTATAAATATAAGACACCCTCAATTTTAAAATGCGCATGAATCTGTTGTCAATGGCGGGTGTGGATCTTTTGTGGAGCTTTGCACGGTATAATATAAGCGCAACAGAAATTTTACTTAACGGGAGTTGAAAAATGACAAAAAAGAGAAGAATCACCTTTCAGAAAGTCAGCTCAGTGCTGGTGATCCTGTTTGGCGTCGTGATGGTTCTGGCCGCTTTTCTTGAGTTTGGCGGGTTTACCATCATGCGGATGGCCGTGAACGATGTGGAGCTTGGCGCGCGTCAGATCTCAGAGCTGCTGGCGACCATGGGGGTTTTCAGCCTTGTTCTGGCTGTCGCCAGCATGGTTGCCGGTATTATGGGGTTTCGCAGTGCTGCCCTTGGAAAAGAGAAGCTCAGGCGATGTGAGAGGATCGGCTTCGGAATCCTTGTGGTGTTAATCATGTATTATGCCTTTTTATTTGTGGTGGACACCCTGGATGCCTCTGACTTTGTGGTGGCGGCCCTTCCGGTCCTTTATACGGTCAGCGTTGCTTTAAATGCGAAGGGGACGATACAGGAAGGAGAAATGCAGGTATGAGCATGACATTTAATAACCGGAACCGGATCATCAATATCGCCGTAGGCATTACCTTTGCCCTGTCACTGGTGCTGCTGGTGTTCAGCTTTATCCCAAACCCTGCCCTTGAGCAGTTTGTCAGCAATGTGATCAACAGCCGTAAGCTGGTTCAGAGAGTCCTGGCTGTGGTGCTTCTGGTAACCACCTACAACCTGTACAAAAGGAAGAGAGTGGCATGGATCATGACCATTGTTCTGCTGGGCATTAACATGGCAGGCCATCTTTTCCGGGCGCACCATGCGGTGGGGCTGGTCATCATTATCCTTGAGGCACTGGTGCTTCTGGTGCTGCTGATTTTTGCAAGGGATTTTAACCGGGCGTCGGACAAGAGGGCATTGGGGGTCGGCATTATTTTTGTTCTTATGGGGCTGTACGCCATCTTTTTAAGCGCGTCCTCCATCTATTTTGACGATACCAATATCTTTGATCCGTCAGGCGGCCTGAGCTTTGGACAGTGTCTGCTCCAGACTTTCCAGGTAATTTTTGTGGCCGGCAGCGTGAAGGATGCCGGTGTGGCCACGCACCCGGAATTTAATACCTTTGTTTTCTGGTTCAGCTGGATCTGTATCATTGTCGCGCTCGGCTTTGCGGTCAAGCCCTTTCTGGAAAAAAGAAGAACCACCAGCAGTGAACTTGAGCACGCCCGCTGGCTGGTCCAGAAATATGGACAGAACCCGCTTTCCTATCTGACGCTGGAGGATGACAAGACGCTGTATTTTGGAAAAAATGTGGACGGCGTCGTGGCCTACGGCGCTGTGGACGATGTGGTGGTGGTGAACGGCGACCCCATCTGTGCCGACGCCGACTTTCCGGCACTGCTTGAGGAGTTCAGAGATTTCTGTAAAAACAGCGCCTTCAGCCTGGTCTTTATGGGCATT
Source organism: Eubacterium limosum (assembly GCA_959020865.1). Classification (GTDB taxonomy): domain Bacteria; phylum Bacillota; class Clostridia; order Eubacteriales; family Eubacteriaceae; genus Eubacterium; species Eubacterium limosum_B. The sequence goes on from CAUEUD010000049.1 coordinate 6,347, forward strand.
ACAGATTACTATCTCGAGGACTATAAAAGACTGGGCCTGGGCACCATCAAATGCGGTGAGGAGGCCCGGTTTGACCTGACAGAATTTACCATGCAGGGTGGGAAAATCGCCAAGGTGCGCGCCAATGTGAACAAAGCCACCAAGGCAGGTGTGACCGTGCATGAGTACAAGCCCCTTGAAAAAAGGGACGAGGCCATTGAAAGGGCCATCGACGCTGTTTCGGATGACTGGCTTAAGGGAAAAAACAGCGGTGAGCTCTCCTTTACCCTGGGCGGCGTGGGCCTGGATAACCCCATGGACAAGCGCTACTTTTACGCCGAAAACGCGGAGGGCAAGCTGGTTGGCTTCATTGTTTTTGTCCCCTTTGCGGGCATGGACGGCTACTACGCAGACGTCACAAGAAGGACGGAGGACGCGCCCCGGGGTGTCAATGAGATCATTATGGTCGAGGCTTTCCAGAAGTTTAAGGAGGAGGGAATCCACTGGGCGACCATGGGCCTGGCGCCACTGGCCAACCTGTCCGAGGAGGGAAAGCCGGAGAGCACTACGACCAGGCTGCTGGAATTTGTCTATGAAAACCTCAACGAGGTTTATGGGTTTAAGGAGCTTTACCGGGCGAAGGTTAAATATAATCCTTTCTGGGTGCCGGGTTATTTTGCCTTCATGCCCAGAATCATGACCCCTAAAATGGCCTACGCCATCATAAAAATCCAGAATCCCCAGGGCGTCATCGACTATGCAAGGTCCTTTGTCCAGGGAAAAATGAAAAAAGATAAGCCAAATGAAGGATAACAGAGGACAGGTATGGAACCGGGGAGCCGGCATCCATTATGAGACCGTGGGGAATGGCATACCCCTTGTCATGCTTCACGGCAATGGCGGCGATAAAGAGGATTTCAGCGGGCTGATCGACTACTTTCTGCCCCGGTACCAGATTGTTCTTGTCGACAGCCGGGGTCACGGCCGATCCGATGCCGGCCCTTTAAAGCTGACCACAGGTTTGATGGCGGAGGATGTACTGGCTGTGATGGATCATCTGGGCGTGCCTGAGGCCATTGTCCTTGGCTTCAGCGACGGCGCCAACATCGCCCTCGAACTGGCTGTCCAGGCGCCGGGACGGGTCCAGGCGGTCATCGCAGTCAGCGGAAATACCGATCCAAAGGGAATGCGCGCCCTGCCTTATCTGTTCATCAGGCTCCTGTACCGATTCTGGAGCTTCCTTGAAAAGCTGGGCCTTCCAGTGGGCAACCGTCCGCAGCGGTACGGACTCATGTGCTGGTCGCCGCGGCTGTCCGAGAAAGAGCTGAGCCGGATCGACAGCCCGGTGCTTCTGCTGGCGGGAACCAGGGATCTTATCCGCACAGGCCATACCCGGCAGATGGCAGAATGGATTCCCGGCGCCAGCTTAGTGCTTTTTAAAGGTGCGCACCACCGGTCTCTGTTTAAGGAAACAGACAGCTATATCCGGCAGATACGCGGCTTTTTAAAGGAATATGACCTGTGAGAAGGGTGTTTTGCAGAAAATGGAAAAAAAGCGTAAAATTTTAAAGATCGTCAGGCGTGCGGCGCTGGCGCTGGTCCTGCTGGCCGCCGTGCTTTTAATAAGCCGCGCGGTGGCCATGCGGGTGGTCTATGACCGGGCAGTTAGGAACAATGCGGTCAGCCAGCTTGAGACGCTGAAATTGGACGGTGAGGAGCAGAGCGTGCTCATCGAGGGAAAAAGCGAGGATAATCCTGTACTCATCATGCTGCACGGCGGCCCCCAGTCTCCGATTATATACGGAACCGGTTACCGCGGCGACACGCCCGAGCTCACCGAGCATTTTCTGGTTGTGTACTGGGACTGCTGGGGCTGTGGCAAAAATTTTACAGACGACACAGAGTCGGTGACCCTTGAGCGCCAGATTGCCATGACCTGTGATCTGGTCAGAGCCATGAAGGCTCAGTATCCCGGACGAAAGATTTATCTGTTCGGCTACTCCAACGGAACCATTCTGACCACATCTGCCGCTGAAACCATAGGGGACGACCTGGCGGGAATCATCAATCTGGGACCCATTACCAGTCTGAGGGATGCACAGGAGATGGCTTATCAGGCGTTGAGGACAGAAGATATGTCCGAATGGGACAAAAGGGTGCTTGAGGAGAGCTATGAACGGAATGACCTCGAGGGCTTTTCAAAGCTTGAGGAGATGGTGACACTCAAGACCAGCAGAATGTTTTACTGGAGGGATCTGTTTTCCAACACACGGCTCCTGGGCTACTTTGCACGCGTATTCTACAGCCCGGATTACAGCCTGGCAGACATCTACCACGCTTATTACGCGTCCATCTTCGGGGGCTCCCGCTTCACAACGCTTCGGCAGCAGATCTATGAGGCCGATGAAAAAGAAGCCCTGGAAAACCTGAAGGTACCGGTTCTGATCCTGCAGTCTGAGGGTGATATCTATGGATCGGCGGATTTCTTCAGCCAGCTGGCAGCTCAAAAGAATAACGTCACCTTTATCCAGATACCGGAAAGTGCCCACCTGCCTACCAATGCAGGGTTTGAGGCTGTAAACCAGGCTGTGAATGATTTCGCGAGGTAAAATATAAAACTGAATGATCGTTTTGGGCGTGTGGCCCAACAGGTCAGGCCCCTGTTTTCATAGAAAGAAAACAGGGGCTTTTTTAATTTGAATAAAAGCCACATTTATGTCACATTTTGTCCGTGAAAATGAACGCGAAGTGCTTTTTCGGACAATATAATTTCTGTATAATAATGATTACAATAAAGTCTTACGACAATTCTTTTGTGATAAAAAAAGGTATCGATAGTGTTTTAAAAAGTATTTATATGCGATTATACCAATTTTTGTTTCGAGCTTCGAAGGGGGTGATAAAGCATGGGGAATCCCAAAAAAGTACCAGATGGCCGGAAAAAGAATGGCGACAGGACGACTGACCGCGTCGTCCTCCTCACTGTTCTGACCTTGTTGATATTGTTGATCGCACAGACGCTGTCCTTTTCAAAAACCGTCCAGGCAGAGAGCCCTTTAAATTTGGATAACGTTCAGGATACCGCTGCGGCTGTAACCGACACAGAAGTGAACATCAACGGGCTGATGTACCGGCTGAACAACAGCACACATAAGGCAGTTCTTCTCGGAAATATAAGTCTGGAAGGCGTTATAACCATTCCTGAGGAGGTGAATTATGGGGGAGATACCTACAGTGTTACCGAAATTGCCGACGATGCTTTTTCAGCCAACAACGCGGCCAATCAGAAAATCACAGGTTTTGTCTTTGAAAATAAAAAGAATTTATTGGAAACCATTGGTGCATCTGCTTTCTATGGGCATAAGAACTATACAGGTGCGCTGGATGTGCCCCATTCCGTTAAAACCCTTGGATTGGAGGCTTACCGGGATGCCGGCTTTACCAGCCTGACCCATAAAAAGGTTGCAGGCCTGCAGGATGGGATCAGCTATCCGTCTCTTGCAGGGGTGCGTCCCGCGCTTCGGGATGAGGCGGAATTGAGAGAAGAGGGCTACGAAAGCATTGTGGACAGCAGTGAGGGAAACATTTCGCTGCGAAAATCTGCTAAGTGGACCAATGAGAATTTGACAGAGGCCGAGATCCTCATCGAATATGGTGAAAATGAGCAACTCGTCTCAAATCTTGACTTCGTCTTTGTGATGGACTACAGCAGCTCCATGCTCACACCGGCAGCGGCCACAGGAATCAGTGACCATCAGCAGTATTCCTACCCGAGATCCTTTTATATGGAAGATCTGGTGCGGGATACGGCAGAGGCGATTCTGGGCGATGAAACCGGCCAGAGCAGCAACCGGGTCGGGCTGGTTGCTTTCGGCGGAGTGAACGGTGCGGCACATGACATGGGCTCCTTATTGTGGACCACCGGTTTCACCCAAAATCTTCAGGATATTGACACAACCCTGACAGGCCATCCTCTCATTGACGATAATGTCACAGATTACACAGCAGGAATGAAAGGGGCCGCCCAGCTGATTGAAGAGAGAGACCAGCAGGTGGACTCGGAATATAAGAACAGAAAAACAGTCATATTCTTTTTGAGTGACGGAATGCCTCTGCCAGAAAGCGCCAACGGCATTGCGGAGGCCAAGCAGCTGAAAGGAATGGGGGTCGAGATTTTACCCATCGCCATGTATACCTCTCAAAACAGCTCCTTACAGGCACTGTCTAGCAGCGGAGCAGTCTATGATGCCGGGGACACTGCCAAGTTTGAGGAAGCGGTTGAGCAGGCGCTTTTGGAAGCCGCAGAAAATGCGGTTATCGCCAATACCGAGGTGGTGGATGTGCTCTCTGAGCACTTTGTTTTCCAGAACGGCAATGACGCCGACGCTGCTGTGTCCGCAGGAGGCGGAATCGCCAGTGTTTCGTCCGGCCAGGCAGTCTGGAATTTGAGCGGGTGCAGTACAGGTACGGTTCATACCCTGACGCTGAAGATCAGGCTGGCAGATGGAACAGAGATGGAAAAGGCGGGCGCGCTGCCCACCAACAAAAGCTTGGAGACAACAGGCAATGGGATTATAACAAAATCACAGCCAGAGCTGGAGCGCTATCTGATCAACTACCAGTTTGTCAGCGAGACGGACCCGGAAGCACAGCTCCCGGAGGCAGTCATGGCCCAGCTGCCACAGACAGAAGGGGGCTTTCGGGATGCCGCGAAAGTGTATCCTCAGGCCGTTACAGAAAAGCAGGTGACAGCCGAGAATGGCGAAGTTTGGGTTTTTAGAGGATGGGATCAGGATGAGGTAACGATCAATAAGGGAAATGTGCTGTATACAGGAAAGTGGGCCAGGCCGCAGGTCAGCTTTGAGTTTATCAAGGTGGACGGCAGCGGCGGTGGAGCACCGCTGGGCGGAGCAGGCTTTACACTTTATGAATGCAGATTAAAAAATGATCCAGGCCACACGCACACAGAACTGGCCACAGGAAACGCCCAGGACTGCTGGCAGGAAAAGCTGACGGGCGTCAGCGCTGCCGACACCGGGCAGGTCCGCTTTGATGGGCTTGATATCGGGCAGTATATGCTGGTGGAGACAAAAACAAAAGAAGGCTACACGCTGCCGCACGGACAGTGGCTGATCACAGCAAAGTCAGACGGCGCTTTTGAAATCGAGGGGAAAGGAACCTCGCTGCCACCGGCCTTTGCGCTTACCTATGACGAGCAGGGACGCACAGTTTACGAGCTGCCAAACTATAAAACAGGAGACGTCCCGCTGACAGGCGGTTTTGGCGCTGTACTGTTGACAGCAGGTGGAGTGATTATGATCGGCCTCGCTGCCGCGCAGCTGATCATGGCCCGAAAAAAATAAGGATTAGGACTAATGATGAATAACGGCAGGAGGTATCTGCTGCTGTTAAACAAAGTATTTTAAAGGAAAGGAATAAAACTCATGAAAAAGAAGTTTAGTTCAATGGTAGCAAGCATAGCGATCGTAACAGTGATGATGGCATCTTTATTCGTGCCGCTGGCCAACGCCGCGCCCATGACAGGGACACTGCATATTCTAAAATATTCAATGGACGATGTCAGCCAGGCGGGCGAGAGCACAGGAGGCCTGCAGGAAAACGGGCAGCTGCCAGCCAACGCCGTTCCCCTCGCCGGTGTTATCTTTGAGGTGTCTGAAATGACGCCTGCGGATGGTAAAGCCTGGGGAGACAGTGATCTGATTTTTCCAAAAACCGGACAGGAGGCCATTGATGCCGCCAATGCAGGGCTCGTAAAGCTTGCGCCGCTGACGACCGGCATGAATGGAACCAACCGTTATGAAACCAACCAGAACGGACAGATTGACATTCCAGACTTAAATGGCTATTATCTGGTGCGCGAGGTGTCAAGCGCCCAGGGTGTTAAGACAGCGGTTGAACCCTTTGTGGTTTCTGTACCCATGGTAGACCCCACCGATAATGCAACCTGGCTTGAGGATGTCTATGTATACCCGAAAAATGAACTGTCAAGTGTGAAGAAAACCGTTGACGGCGGCCTGCTGTCACACGGAGAGAACCCAAATACCTGGAAAATAACCACCCATGTGCCGAATACAATCGGCCAGGCAGCCCAGAACGCAGATGCGGGCAAAGGGTATTTCCACATTGTCGACCAGCTGGACCCCAACTTTGTACATGAGAGCGGTTCTGTAAAGGTCACAGGCGATAAATCCGGCGAATTGATAAGAGACCATCACTATGAAGTGATCGAGCCCTCTGCCGATAACAATAATACCATGACGGTTAAGCTTAAAAAAGAAGGGATGGAGCAGTTAGCCAACGGCGACGGGTCCGGGCAGGATACGGTGCTGTCCGTCGAATTCAGATCCAGCATGGCAGATGATTACGACCACAACGTGTCCATTCACAATAATGCGCAGGTCTTTTACTCCTTCGAGGGAGACCCGGATAACCCAGATCCACCGACAGAACCAACAGATAAGCCCTTTATTTTCGATGGTATGGTTGGATTTATCAAAGTCGCAGCTGATGAGGATGAGGTCATTCCGGCGAGAAGCCAGAATAAAAAACCACTGGAAGGCGCATACTTCCAGATCGCAGCAAGTGAAGCCGATGCGTTGAATGGGAATTTCATTACACGCAACGGCATCGTGGTCAAGGAACAGTCCGATGCCAGCGGGGTCGTTCGCTTTAAAGGTCTGAAGCTTACGCCAGAATTTGATGTGAGCGGTAACTTTACAGGCTTTGTGCAGGACAGCTTCTGGGCCGTTGAGGTTCAGGCGCCGGATGGCTACAATCTGGTAGACGGTCCGATCAAAATCACCATTGACGCGGCCGCTTTCGGAAATAAAATCGACGAACAGGGCAGACCGATTCCAAACACAGTAGAGCTGAAAAACGGCCAGGAATTTGCCAATGTCGAGCTGTCTGTGGTCAATACACCGAGTAACTCAAGATTAGTGCTGCCAAAGACAGGGGGAATGGGAACCCTGATGTTCACAGCTGGCGGTATTGCGTTAATTGGCGTGGCCGTTGTGCTGCTGGTCGTGTACCGTAAAAAGACAAAACAGAATTAATTAGAAAAATGTTGCCAAAGGGTAAAGCAGCCAGTGCTTTACCCTTTTTATGATAAGGAGATGAGGTGACGCTGTGAAAATGACAATAGGAATCGCACTGACCTTTTTAGTCGGTATCCTTTTATTCAGCTATCCGTATCTGGCCAGCTATTTATCTGAGGTCAATGGCTCCTACGCAGTGGAAAGCTACCGTGAGGGCGTAGAACAGACAGACAGCACCCAGATAGAGGCTGCCTGGCAGGAAGCAGTAAAGTATAATGACAGCCTCTCGGGAAGCCCAGTGCGGGACCCCTTTGTGGCAGGGAGCGGGATGGTCATGCAGGATAATTACTATGAGGTGCTGAACCTCTACGACAGCATGGGCTACATCGAAATTCCCAAAATCAGGGTTGAACTGCCCATCTACCACGGGACCTCAGAAGCTGTGCTGCAAAAGGGCAGCGGACACCTGGAGGGCTCCTCACTGCCCATTGGCGGGGAGGGCACGCACTCTGTGCTGACAGGACATTCAGGACTGGTGCACGCCAAAATTTTTACCGACCTGTCCGAACTGGAAAGGGGAGATCTGTTCTTGATAAATGTGCTGGATCGGGTTGCCGCCTACGAGGTAGACCAGATACAGGTGGTCGAGCCCAATGATACACAGAATTTAAAGAGGGTGCCCGGAGAAGATTACTGCACACTGATCACCTGTACACCCTATGGCGTCAACAGCCACAGGCTCCTTGTAAGGGGAACCAGGGTTGAATATGCGCCCCAGACAGAGACGCCTGCCCAGGTGCCGCGCGGGCTGACATCCGAGCAGAGGCTGCTGCTGGCGGCCGCGGGCATTGCGAGCGTTGTTGTCCTTAGTGTTATGGCTGTGGCTGTGAAAAAAACCAGGAGAAAGAAATAAGAGGGTTACGTCGAAAAAACGTAACCCTCTTATTTCAGGTTAAAGGCTGTTTTCAGCCGTTTTGTTTGATCTGGTAGACCTTAAGCTTGTACTGAAGGTTCTGCCTTGAAATGCCCAGTTCCTTGGCACTCTTGCTGATATTAAAGTCGTTGTTTATCAGCACTTCGTTTAGAATCTGCTTTTCGATGCGGTTGAGGGTTGACTTCAGGTCCGTATCATTTTCACGGTCAGCCAGAAATTTGTCATGCAGCTTCTTTTCGGTATGATTTTTCTTAATGTATGACGGCAGCAAATCAGTGGTCAGCACTGTGTCCTGATACTGAGCCATGTAGATGGCATGGGTGACCGTGTGCTTGAGCTCACGAATGTTTCCGGGCCAGTCGTGGCCGAGAAGCATATCGGCGGCCTCGTCGGAAACCTGGTAAAGGCTCTTGCCCATGGCCACCGCTTCGGAGGAGAGAAAGGACTGCACCAGCTCCATAATATCTGAGCGGCGTTCGCTGAGGCTGGGAAGCGTAATGGAAAAGACAGCGAGGCGGTAGTAAAGGTCAGAGCGGAGCCGCCCCTCATCCACAGCCTCCAACGGGTCCTGGTTCAGAGCACTGAGTACCCGGACATCCATGTCCAGCTCTTTGTTGCCGCCGACTTTTCGGTAGCGTTTGGTTTCGAGCACACGCAGCAGCTTGGACTGAAGGGTCATGTTCATGGAGTTGATTTCATCCAGAAACAGCGTGCCGCCCCGAGCGGTTTCCAGAAGACCCTTAGCGTCCACCGCGCCGGTAAAGGAGCCCTTGACAGTACCAAAAAGGGTACTTTCCAGAAGGTTTTCAGGAATGGCAGAGCAGTTGATGGCCACAAAGGGATTGTGGGCGCGGCTGCTGTCATTGTGAATACTCTGGGCAAAGACTTCCTTCCCGGTACCGGTGGGGCCAGCGAGAAGGATGGGGGCATTGGTCTGGGCAGCAATTTTGCCCTGGCGCACACATTCCAGTGTCGCCACACTGGAGCCGACCACGTCCTTAAAGGTAAACTGGGTACCGTTGTCCTTAAGCTGCTGGTTTTTCAGATCATTTTGCAGCTTGTCAATGGTTTTGGCCATGTGCATATAGTCCGAGATATCCCGGTAAATGCAGATGGCAGCCTCCACATTTTTCTGGCCGTCGGCGGAGAAAACCGGATAGGTGCTGCTGATGACATCAGCCAGCTTGCCAGAAGGGGACTCATACTTGACATGAACATCCTGAACTTTTTTTCCGGTTTTTAAGACATAATCCTGCATGGACTCGTTTTCAATATAATTATAGAGCGTGTGAGTATCCTTACCGATAACATCCTCATGCTTCATGTTCTCGATCTTTTCGCAGCCCTTGGAATAGCAGACGATTTTGCCAGTATTGTCAACGACGTGTATACAGACATCCTCAATGCGTTCGATCGCCTTTACGGGAAGACTTTCTCGCTCCAATGCTTCTTCAATCGTGTCTTTCTTATTTTTCAAACGCGCTCACCTCCAACGATTAACTGTTCTGTATTAAGCATAGCACACATTACAAAAAATGGGTAGAGGGCAGCCTGAAATGAGACTGCCCAAAATTCAAACATGTTATTAATAAGGGGATTAGATGTATTTCTTTTCGATTTCTTCGATTTGTTTTAAGACATCTGGTTCCAGAGCGGGTACTTCGTGTGTTGCCAGAATGTTGTCGATCTTTTCAGTAACCTGGCTCATGATTTCAGATTCGTCTGGGTTAACCATCTTGCGGTCATAGAATTCAGGATACCATACGCTTCTGAAGTTCGAGAGGGTATGCATTTCGTTGAGGTAATGTCCGCCGTGGCCGACCTGTTTGATGACGTCCATGGCCAGTGTTTCGTCGTTGACCTCAACACCCTTAGAGTAAGCGCTGAGCTGATTGATCATTTCATTGGCCAGAACAACCATTGCAGGAGCGACGCTGTTGCAGTGATCCAGAACACCGATATCGTGAACGATATTGGCTTTGCTCAGGATGGTAGAGAAGAGTTCCATCTGGATTTCAGAAACAGACTGCGGGTCAACGGTTTTAGCGTCGGAACAGCCAGCTGTGCCGAAGAATGGCAGTTGATAGTAATCCGCCAGTTCGGAAGCGGCAGCGACAGACAGGTGGAATTCGGGAGCGCCGTAGGAGCCAACCGTTGTTTTCATGTCAAAGACAGTCGGCATGGAGCCGTAAATCAGCGGAGCGCCCTCGTTAACAGCCTGCGTGATGACAACACCAGCGAGGATTTCAGCATTGTTCTGTGTCAGGGCGCCGGCGATGGTGATTGGGGCGGTACCGCCCATCATGCAGTATGGCATGTAGACAACCGGAATCTTGTTGGCGGCGCTGATAAAGAGTTTTTCAGTACTTTCGACGGGATGAGTCATCGGTGGGATGGGCTCACAATAGTTGAAAATGAATGGTTTTTCAGCCAGTTCCTTGTGACCGCCGGCTACCACAGCCGCAATATCAATGATTTCCTGTAAGGATTCGATGTCATTGGTAGAGAAGTTGATGGTTTTGTCAAAGTTTTTAACAGTCTCGATGAAGGTTACCTGAGACTGAACGGCAGGATCAACGTCGCCGCTCATACCAACGGATAAGACAAAGCTGATGTTTTCCAGTGCGCTGGCAAGGGTACACATGGTTTTGGTATCAGCCTTCATGAAGGTGCGGGCCTTGTTTGTCTTGTAGTCCAGGTATTCAAGCTGATCGGAGTGGGTGCCGAAATAAACGTTGTTTTTGCTGTTGATGACCATGCTCGGGCTTCCGTCACGGTTGTATAAGGTTAATTCTTTCGGAATGGTATTCAGTGCTTTTTCAACAACTGCTTTTGGGAATTTAACCATATTGCCGTCTACTTCGCAGCCGTATGCTTTTAAGGCTTCCAATGTGCGGTCGCCAGCGACGCGCATACCAAAATCTGCGAGAAGCTCTAAGCTCTTTTCATGAATGGTTTCAATCTTTTCTTTATTTAAAACGCCAAAATCAATATTTCTTTTTGTGGTTTCCATTTTATTCTCCTCCTGTAAAACGAAAGTTTAGATGTGATCTCTATATTTTTCAGGGATATACGGGTTGAGCATATCTTCCTGTTCTTTGGTAATTTCCGGTGGGCAGTAAGATTCAAGACGTTCGTTAACAGCCTGTGTAAGGGTGTCGACAACCGGCTTGTTGCCATTCTGCTGCCACTGGTTCGGGTCTTCTTTGTTGAAGTATTTTGGTGCGAAGAATTCTTTGCGGAACATCTTTGGTGTACGGCCCTGGAGATAGTTGCCTCTTGGACCGACCTTTTTGATGGTATCGAAGCAGAGGGTGTCCTCAGTGACTTCAATGCCGGATAACAGACGTCTGTTCATGCGGTAGACATCTTCGTCCATTAAGAATTTTTCAAAGCTGGTGATGTTGAAGCTGCCGAGGATACCGCAGGAATGCAGTACAAGGTCAGGGCCAGCATCTAAGGTAGAGCGGATCATCATATCGGATTCGTAGCCGGTCTGGGCGTCGAAATCCTTGGCGTCACTCAGTCCCCCGCCAGTACGGAAAGGTACATTGTAGAAATCGGCCAGGCCAGCAGTCGCATAGGAAATCAGAGCGGTTTCCGGCGCGCCGATGGAGAGCTGAATTTCTCTTAAATTGGTGGACGCAGAGGTCTGCCCATATACGACAGGAATACCAGGGCGGGCCAGCTGTGCCATGACCATACCAGCAACAACTTCAGCGTTGGACATTGCCAGAAGACCGGCAACGGACGGCGGTCCTGTGAGAACCGGCATGGCACATGGTGAGAACCACAGCGGCTGATTCATTTCAGCCCCAACCAGGAATTTTACAAGTGGATCGTGGTCAAAACAAAGGGGGGACAAAGAATTGACATGTACGATATTATTGTAAACATCTGCGCGGCCTTCAAACTGGCTGATCAGCTCAAGCCCTTTTTTGAAAGGTTCACGGATATCGCCCTGGATTGGGAAGGTATTCGGCATAAGGTGAAGCCCTGTTTTATGGGAATATTTTAAAACCATGGCAACGGGGCTGTAGATCCGCTCTTCCATGGACAGCTGTTTATCTTCAAGGAAAACATTGAAGTAGTTACAGTCAATGACGTCACTGGTATCGGAAATTTTAAAGAGATCGACGGTTTCATCGTTGGTCATCTTATGGATTTTGCCGGATTCCAGGCGGTAGATGCTGCCGACAGCCGGCATGAGCACGCGGGCGCCGCCGCCAAAGGTATGGTTGCCCTTGGAATTTTCAACAGTAAAGGACGCAGGTGCGGTCGACAGGGCGTCCATCACAAGCTTTTCATCCATATAAACGGTGTTGCCGTCCACGCGGGCGCCGTGACTTTTAAACAGTTCAATAATTTCTGGATGCTCAAAAATCACACCAACTTCAGCTAATACCTTTAAAGAAGTCTCGTGAATTTTCTGAACATCATCTTTTGAAATGTATTTTTCATAAGATTTCATATGTTTTCCTCTTTTCATAGCAATTAATGGTTTTAATCAGTTTAACAGAAGGCAGTAAATACAGCAATTAATAAGATTGTGGGGAACCTGCAGAGAACTCCCGCACAAACCATTAATTGCTGACATGGTTTAATTAAATATGTCCGTAGTAATCGCGGTGGGCAACACAGGACCATGCATAGTCGAGCAGAGTACCCCAGGAGAATACCGGCAGGTCTACCTCACGCTGGATCGCTCTCGCGAACGGCTGCATACCAGTACATTCTAACATAATGGCTTTGATGTCAGGATGTTTTGCGATGAATTCCTTGGCAATGCGGATCATGTCCTTTTCAGATTCATCATAGTAGCTTTCTGGAATTTCAGGACGTTTTTCATGATCCCAGAGAGTATCGAACTGCGGACAGCCATATTCGTCCTGAGCGCCTGCAATGTGGAAATTACTGTTCAGGTCAATGCCGACCTTTTCGAGGTGAGTATCGGTTAAGAAACGTTTCTGGGCACAGATGATGCCAACCGCGTTTTTCGGTCCGATCAACTGCTGGATGAATGGCACCTGGAGCAGGCTTGACATAAATACCGGAATATCAACTGCGGCGGCGACGTCCTGCTGGAAATATGCGAAGTATCCACATTCAGCTGCGACAGCACGGCAGCCCATTCTTTCCAGGTTTTTGGCAGCCTGTACAATGGGTTCGCGGCAGGGGGTCTTGTCCTGTTCCCAGACGAGTGTGTAGTTGTCAACACCCTTGGCAATCTCATACTGGATTGGGAAACCCCAGGCGCTTGCGTTGCGGACGTCTCCCGGGAATCCTGGATAAGCGTCGTCCAGTACCATAATACCAATACCCATACCATAGCAGGTATGATTTTTCCGTGTGGTCATGTAATTGATGGCTAAATCTCTTTGCATTTTTTATTCCTCCCTGAATTTAAATGTTGATGTTTGCCTGTTTACTTGTTGCTGTTATTTAACGCAAGCTTTGTGCCAAATTTGTCTGCATGCATCGGGAATTTAGAAAAGAATTTCATGTCTGTTTTTGCAAAAGAAA
>CAUEUD010000050.1 GCA_959020865.1 Eubacterium limosum
AAACAAGCAGATTGCTTTTGGAGGAGATGTCATCAGCCGCATTGACTATGCCGGCGAAGGGCCGGAAAGCCTGCATAAAATCTACGAAGCCATCATGGAAACTCTGGCTGAGATTATCACTCAGGTTTGTAAAAAAGCGTCTGTCGATACGAACGACGTTTATCAGACTGTTTATTGTGGAAACAGCACCATGGCTCACTTGTTTCTGGAACTCAATCCAAAGCATCTTGGCCTGGCACCATTCCTCGGATTCTGCAAGGATGCCATATCGCTCAAGGGTATGGACACACCGCTTCCGATTAACCCTAAGGGAACGGTTACCTTTATGCCACTGCTCGGTGGTTTCGTAGGGGCAGATACCACAGCGGTTCTTTTAGGCCTGCCACGCGATAAAAAAATGCGGCTAATGATTGACCTCGGTACAAATGGCGAGATCGCCGTCGGAAACTGTGATAAGTACTATGTCGCTTCCACCGCATGTGGACCCGCCTTGGAAGGCGCAGGTTTGACCATGGGAATGCGCGGTACCACCGGAGCTATTGAAAAGGTTGGCTGTGAAAATGGAAAAATCACCTATTCCGTCATCGGCAAAACAGCTCCCCAAGGCTTCTGCGGCTCTGGTATTGTTGATGCCATCGCCATGCTGTTTCGTGAGGGACTCATCGCCAAACGGGGCAACTTCATTAAGGGCGATGCTTTAGATGCCCATCCCATGAAAAATCGTTTTGGCGTAGATGAAAACAATCAGCGGTATTTTAAAATTGTAACCGCCGGTGAAAATCCTGAGGGTAAAGACATCATTATCACACAAAAAGACGTCCGCGCTGTCCAGCTTGCAAAGGCTGCTATTTACACGGGCTGCTGCCTGCTCTCTGAAAATTACGGCATCAAAGGCAGTGATCTTGAAGAAATTGTTATTGCCGGCGCTTTCGGAAACTACATCGACGTTCACAATGCACAATTTATTGGATTACTTCCAAAGATTGAAGGTGTTCCTGTACGCTCCATCGGCAACGGGGCAGGCACTGGGGCACAGCTGTATTTGCTGTCAAAGGAAGAGGCCGGTATCTGTAATGCTATTCCACGCATCACCACCCATATCGAGCTGGCAACTGACCCCAAATTTGTCGAAACCTATATGATGAATACCATGTTCGGGGATAATGTGATGATTTAATCCTAAATACAAAAAAGACGAAGTGCGCTCAGCTTCGTCTTTTTATTTTAGTTCAATTCTCTTTTCTCGGCGGCTTCCTCAATTCCCGCAATAATCTCATCAATGCCCTTCTGATAGTCTTCCAATGTTTCCTTCCAGTGCATCATACACTCCAGCCCAGCGGATGTTATGGAAAAGACCCGTTTTCCCATGTTCTCATTGTCTACAATGTCGATATGCGAACTGATAAGTCCCTGCTGTTCCATATTTTTAAGCGTTCTGTAAAGACCGGAGGCGTCCGGTTTTTTATCCTTCCACAGATAAGTGCCAGCCAGTTTTGATAAGATGCTGTAGCCATGGTCGTCCTGTTCTGAAAGAATGGTCAGGATCACAGGCTGTATAAAACGGGTCAGGGTTCCGCCTTTACAGGCACACACTCTTTTAATACTTTTCATTCAATTCCTCCATTATTGGATTAAGTCTTATGTTTATTAATAAGAGTATACGCCATTTCTAATTTTTTGTAAAGATCCATACAATCAAAAAAGCCCAGGTAATCCCGGGGCTTTTGTAAAATCAATCAACGGCCTTATTATCCATAATATAGGATGCCACTGCATCTGTCGTAATAACCAGCGTCTGTGTGTACTGGTTTTCCAATTGTTTTTCTCTTAGTTCCTGTTTGTCAATTTTTGATATTGTCAATTTTTGTTCAGGCAGCATACTGACACCGGTCAGGCTGCTTAGCCTTCCCATCTCTCTAAAGAACAGGAAACCAAAAAGACTAAACATGATAATGGCTACCAGAGCCAGTGTTACGTAAAACGGACGTGTCTTTCTTGCGGGTTTCGTTTCCATAAAATGCCCCCCTTTCAATCATTAAAGTATATATCCAAAATGATCGATTTTATTCACAGAGGGTATTTATCTATTCTGCTGACAGAGTATTCGCCAGACGGGCAAAATCTTCGCCTGTCAAGGTTTCTCCCCGTACACCCGGAGCTATTCCACATTTTTCCAGAGCGTCCAACAGACGCTCTTTCGAATAATCGGTGTTCATTTGCAGGCCATTGATCAATGTTTTTCTGCGGTTCAAAAACGAAGCCTTTACGATCTGGAAAAAAAGCTTTTTATCAGATACATGGATTGCCGGTTCTATTCTTTTTTTAAGCGTAACAACGATGGAATCAACCTTTGGCCTCGGCATAAACACCGCCGCGGGCACATAAAAGCTAATTTCTGTTTCGGCATAAAACTGCGCCGCAATGGTCAGTGAACCATAAGCTTTTGTCCCAGGCTCCGCACAAAGCCGTTCTCCTACTTCCTTCTGGATCATAAAAGTCATCTGTTCAATGGGCAGTTCTGATTCCAGAAAGCCCATAATAATGGGCGTTGTAACATAGTAAGGCAGGTTCGCGACAATTTTCAAGGGATTTTCCGGCAGATTTGTCTTGAGCAGCTCCGGGATATCTGTTTTTAAAATATCGCCCTGAATAATCTCAACATTACTGCACTCCTCCAGGGTTTCGGCTAAAACGGGAATTAATTTCTTGTCTATTTCCACAGAATAGACTTTTCCGGCAGCTTCAGCCAGCACCTGAGTCATGGTTCCAATCCCCGGCCCTACCTCTAATACGGTATCGTTTTTATGCACATTGCCGGCTTCTACAATTTTTCGCACGATATTTTCATCAATCAAAAAATTCTGTCCATAACGCTTGTTAAAATGCAGGTCGTATTTATTTAAGATCCCTTCAATTACCTTCGGGGAGGTCAGTTTCTCCATGTGTTTCTCTTTCCAGCCAGGCCAAAAGCCTGTCTCTCTTATTTTCTAAGGGGTATTCATAAACTCTTTTCAAAAGCCGGGTCAGACTTTCCTTAATGGCTTCTCCCTGATAGCCTCTGTCTGTCAAGTCTTTTCCATTAACAGCCAGTTCTCTTAAGGTCATGGGCTCTCGGTTTGCGACTATCCGACGGTAAGCCCGTTGATTCTGTTCAGCTGCTCGTTTGATTGAAGGGTCTCCATCCCAATAAGCCAGTCCGTCCTGAAAAGACAGAAAATCCTCTGCATTTTCCATTCCGATATCTGCCAGAGCTTCCTTAAAAACAACAATATCCCGACTATCAGCTACTACATGGTGACAATAGCCATAGGCCAGCTGCTTTTCTTTATTAGAATAGCGCATTTCTCTGAGAAAGACTTTCCGCTCTTCCGGAAACATATTTAACAGAAGCGCCGCCAGCCTGAGCGGCAGTTTTTTGGGCAGATAACCCATAATTTCAAAACCATCGATAAGGTAATCCTCGCACCGCTTCCAATAATCTGGAACCATGCGGTTTAGCAGATCGCCCAGAAGTTCCGTTTTTATAAGGAGATACCCGCCCCACGCTACTTTCTCACATAGCATGATCCGGGTAAGCTCTTCGCGAATACGCTCAATGCTGACACCCGTTGTATCCGGATCATCACGAATAGCGCTGCGGGTTTGCTCATCTAACTCCATGCGCTTTTCGGCCGCAAGGCGAATACAGCGCCATTTTCTCAGACGGTCCTCCTCAAAGCGCCTTTTAGGGTCGCCAATACAACGGACCATGCCGTTTTTGATGTCCTCAAGTCCGCCGACATAATCGAAAATACAACCGTGCTCATCCATTAACAATCCATTAATGGTAAAGTCACGGCGGCTGACATCTTCTCTTACATCATCGGTGAATAACACTTCGTCGGGGTGGCGGCCGTCAGCATAGCTGGCCTCCTTACGAAAAGTCGTGATTTCATAAACTTTTTTGTCTATAATAACGCCAATCGTTCCAAAATGCTTACCGACGATGATGGTATGCTCAAACCAGCTTTCGACCTCGTCTGGCAGGGCATCAGTCGTAAAATCATAATCGCTCGGGATTTGGCCCAGAAGCATATCACGGACAGCTCCTCCCACGATAAAAAGCTGCTTATGATGTTTTCTGAAAACTTGAAATAAGGTTTCGATTGCTTTTTCCATTACATTTTATTCTTTACAATGGTCAGGATATCCGTGGTATGATCCACCATGTAAGTGGGGTTGCAGCGTTCCAGGGCTTTAGGCGTGTTATAGCCCCATTTTACTGCCACCACGTCCACACCTGCCCGGAGGCAGGATTCGATATCTCTGGTTTCATCGCCAACGTAAAGCAGTTCCTCCTTCTTAAGATCATATTTCTTAAGAACTTTTTTTATTTTCTTTTCCTTTGATAGAAGCGCCGAGCACATAATAAAGTCAATATCGTCCTCTAACCGGTAATGTCTTAAAAAGGACTGGACGGTTTTTTCAATATTGGAAGTCAGTATCCCACGGTATTCAGTAATCTGGGTAAGGTCGTCCATGAAAGTTTTTATTTCCGGATAAAATGCCCGTATATCTTCCATGGTTGCCCGCATTCTCTTCTGTCCCTCGCTGAGAACTCTGGGCAGTTTGTAAAAAGGGATATCCACAATTTCCATAATTTCTTTTATATGCAGATTTTTTATATGCTGCAGCTCTTCTTTTGTGATTTTTCGATATTTGTACTTTTCAGCCATATCGTTGTATATATTAAAGGTTTTTTCCTCTGTATCGGCCAAAGTACCGTCAAAATCAAAAACCACACATTTATAAGCCATTCTGTTCTCCTTATGTTTATCTGGCCTTTTCTACATCATTTTTTGTAGTTCTTTCTGTACATCATTTTATCATCAACCATTTTCCTTCTGAGCTTATCATCAAAAAAGTAATAGTTGATGGAGGTATCCAGCCGGGCGCAGTTCATGGCCGCGTCGGCAAAGCGCTGAAGATCCTCTTTGTTCTGCGCGTTTTCCGGATATTTTGCCACACCAATCTGGCCGCCTATGATAAAGGTCATTCCCTCCACGACGCAGGGCTCGTTGAGGCATTCGATGATTTCTATGCAAATGGGCTCAATCTTTTCTCTGGCATTACGGTTTGGCAGGAAGAGCACCACCAGATCATCACTGTGACGGGCCAGAAGTCCATAATGGCCTACACGGTCACTCAGCTGCTCACATACCTGCTTAACGACCTGATCCCCAACCTCATAGCCATACAGATCATTAATTTCGTGATAGTTGGTCAACGATATGTTAAGCAGCGCCATGTGCTTTCCGGGCTTTCCGGCGTTTTTGGCAAAATAGCGGCTGAGTACCTGACGCAGCTTAAGCCGGCTCGCAAGACCCGTGATGGGCTCATGGTAGGCCAGGTATTCAAACTTATTGCGGTATTCCACACCTTCTGATACATCCAGTCCAACACTGACGCAAACACGCCGGTTATCAAAATAGGGTAGTTCTCTCGTATTCCAGTAGATCCAGCGGATTCTGCCTTCCTTGTCACGGAGATCAAGGGGCTTCCGATAATTTCTTTCTCTGTTGGTGCGGCGCTGGGCGACACGGCCAAAGATCGCTTCTGCCGGCTGGCCGATAAGGACTTCTCTTGACTGGCCTGTCAGCTCTTCAATAAAGGGGTTTAC
The DNA here is from genome assembly GCA_959020865.1 of Eubacterium limosum. GTDB lineage: Bacteria > Bacillota > Clostridia > Eubacteriales > Eubacteriaceae > Eubacterium > Eubacterium limosum_B. The sequence continues at coordinate 5,660 of CAUEUD010000050.1, forward strand.
CTCCAGAATATTGTTGTTTTCGTCTGTTGTTAATACCAGCATATCGGAGTTATCCACTACAGCCTTTGAAAACTGGCTTTGAAAATCAAGATTATCCCTGAGTTCTTTTTCCTCTGTAATATTCTGGACGATCCCGATAGTGGAAAGGTGCTCATTTTTACTGGAAAAGGTATGCCGGATCCGGATGAGCACATCCACGACTTCATTTTTAGTCGTGATAATGCGGTGATGGATATCCACCGTCTCCTGATTCTGGAAGGCGTCCAGAAAGGCCTTGGTTACACGTTCCTGATCGGCCGGATAAACCATTTTAAACAGAATGTCCAGATTAGGCTTAACCGTATTAATTTCATAGCCCAAAATATGATAAAGCTCTCTGGACCAGACAATTTCCTTGCTCTGGTGGTTCAACTCCCAGTATCCCATGCGGGCAATGTGCTCGATCTCTACCAGTTTGCTTGCCTGCTCTTCAATGTAGTTTTCACGTTCCTGAAGATTCTTTTCATCTCTGGCTACAATGCCGTAATATACCTTTTCGCTGAAAATAAAGCGATGAATTTCAACTGAAAAAGGGATGACAGAACGGTCTGGCATATAGTATTTTACTGCAAGTGTATAAGTGCTTCCCAGATCAAAATTGAGCCGCATATTCGATTTATGTTCTTCATAATCAAAATCTGTATGAAACCGCTGATAGTTCTTGCCAACAATCTTATCAGCCGAACGACCGTAGTATTCTTCCAGCTTTTTATTGACGCGCAGGATCGTGCCGCTTTCATCCAGAAGAATAACACAATCTGATACCATATTGAGCATGGTCCTGATCAGGTCTACATCCAGGCGGTACTGTTCCTTTTGCTCAAGGTTTTCCTTTTTTAAACGATAATTATAATAGAAAAAGCCAATTACAATCGAGGCAATGATCAACAGCCAAAGGCTGACATTGCCAATCAGGTTGAATATTAAAAATGTATCCATAAAATCTTCCTCGATTTTCTGTACTCATGCGCCAATCCAAACTCTCTTTATCTATTTTGCACCATCATTCACTATTTTTCAATATAAAACTGAGTTGCCTTAGGGATTTTATGATAAAATAATAATATCCTGAGTATACCATACTCAAAAAAGATTAAATTTTCCTAAGAATATTGACCTTTTATAAAATAAATGTTATTATATCACCACATCACTTTATTGCGCTACCGCAATAAATCACCGGAGGAAAGCAATGCTTGAAAATTACACGATCGATGGCTTTGAAAATATCCAGTATCAGGGCTATCCCGCACTGCAGAAAATAGAAAATAACCTGGGACAGCTTTTTGAGCTGTACGGTTATCATCCCATATCGACACCGACCTTTGAGGCCTATGACCTGTACGCTGCCGAGGATTCCATCGCCAGCGATGACCTTTTTAAACTTGTCAACCACCAGGGGAAGGTACTTGCCCTTAAGCCTGACGCCACTCTGGCCGTCACCCGCATGGCTGCCATTAATCACCACGACCCCGACGAAATAATCAAATTTTCGTATTTAACCAATATTTACCGCAGCTTCGCATCACCGGAAAGCGTTAAAAAGGAAATGACTCAGATGGGCGTTGAATATTTTGGGAATAACAGCCCTGAGTGCGATGGTGAGATCATCGCACTGGCCATTGAATCCCTTTTATCAAACGGCATTGAGGACGTCCATATTGACCTCGGTCATGTTGGCTTTATCAATCACCTGATGGATGAGCTGGCCTTCAGCGTCAAGGAAAAAGCGCAGCTGTTTAAATACATCGAAAACAAAAACATCGGTGACATTGGTGAATTTTTAAATCGTAAAAACCTCGATGATAAAGTCGCAGCTATTATTTTAAAATTACCCAAACTTTATGGAGAACCACAGCAGGTTTTCAAAAAAATGGAAGCGCTCTGCATAAACGACGCCATGAAATGTGTTGTGGATAAGCTGAAGGCCATCTACCATCATCTGGAAGTTACGGGCTACGCTAAATACATCTCCTTTGATTTAGGCTTCACCAATCAGATGAACTACTATTCCGACCTTATCTTCAAGGGCTATATTAACAACTGGGGCGAACCCGTGATCAACGGTGGCCGTTACAACCATTTATCTGAAAAGTTCGGCATTTCCCGTCCTGCCTGCGGCTTTGGGATTGACCTGCTGAAAATGATGGAATATATGGAGCAGTACCATCTTCTGCCTCAAACTGAAAAGCGGAAAGCCATCATTCTCTATGCTCCGGAGGACAAATGTGAAGGGTATAAAAGCGCGGATATCCTGCGTCAAAAGGGACAGCCAACTGAGCTGTTTGTCTTAAAAACCACTCCGGAGGAATGTGCAGCGGCCCTTTCACAGAACGTGCTCTACCAGAATGCACATTATTATCTGATCCGTGATCAGAAGAACTACCGTTTTACAAATCAGGGCTTTCAGGCCATTGACAGCATTGTCGAAGCAGAGGTGAATTAAGATGCAGATACGTTTAGCTTTAGCCAAGGGCCGGGTAGCCAGAAAAGCCATCGAGCTCTTACAGAAAATCGGATATATTTTTGAAGATTATGATGAAAAAAGCCGGAAGCTCATTTTTCAGGATACCACCGGCGCCATTGAGTTCTTTCTGGTAAAATCTCCCGACGTTCCTACCTATGTGGAAAAAGGGGCGGCGGACATCGGCATTGTCGGCCGGGATGTTTTAATGGAGCATCCCGCCAATGTCTATGAGCTTTTAAACTTGGATATCGGCCAGTGCAAAATGTGCGTCGCCGGCTTTAAGGATTCCAAGCCCCAGTTCGGTAAAAAACTGGTGGTGGGAACAAAGTATCCAGCCATCGCCAAAAATTATTTTAACAGCAAGGATGAGCCCGTGGACCTGATCAAAATCAACGGTTCTGTGGAGCTGGCTCCTCTTTTAGGCCTGTCAGACTGTATTGTGGATATTGTGGAAAGCGGCAGTACCCTGCGCGAAAACGGCCTGGTGGTGCTGGAGGAAATCTGCGATATCAGCTCACGGCTCATTGTCAACAAGGTCAGCCTTAAAACCAAAGGCGCCATGATTGACCCGATTATTGAAAGGTTTGAAGCTAACCTTTCGATCAATTAAGGAGAACTCCCATGAAAACTTACACCTACAAAGAAAGCATTAACAAGCTCGACACACTTCTCAAACGTGATGAGGGCGAAAATCAGGAAATCCGTGGCCGTGTTCTGGAAATCATCGACACTGTCAAATCCCAGGGCGACGCGGCGCTTATAAACTATACCGAAAAATTTGACGGCTGCCGTCTGGATACCCTGCGTGTGACCGACGATGAAATCCAGGAGGCTTTTGACCTCGTAGGACCAGAGATGGCCGCTATCATTAAGGAAGCCGCAGGCAACATCCGCGCTTTTCACGAAAAGCAAAAGGAAGAAACCTGGATGTATAATCCCGGTCCGGGCATTACCTTGGGGCAGCATATTACGCCGCTGGAGAGGGTCGGCCTCTACGTACCCGGCGGTAAAGCCGCGTATCCCTCCACAGTGCTTATGGACAGTATTCCAGCCCTTGTCGCCGGTGTGGATTCCCTGGTCATGGTAACTCCACCGGGAAAAGACGGAAAGATCAACCCAAATATTCTGGCTGCTGCCAAAATTGCAGGCGTTCATGAAATTTACAAGGTAGGCGGCGCACAGGCGGTCGCCGCACTGGCCTACGGAACTGAGAGCATTGTGCCCGTCAATAAAATTGTAGGCCCCGGCAATATCTATGTGGCCACGGCCAAGAAAGAGGTTTTTGGCAAAGTTGCCATTGATATGATCGCAGGTCCCAGCGAGGTATTGATCCTGGCCGACGGAACCGCCAATCCTGTTTACGCCGCCGCTGATCTGCTTTCTCAGGCTGAGCACGATGAAATGGCCATGCCAATTCTGGTCACCACCGACGCCGATTTTGGCGAAAAAGTCATCACTGAGGTTTACCGCCAGATCGAGGCTGACCTTGGGCGCAAAGAAATCGCCCGAAAATCGGTGGATAATTACGGCTTTGTCTTTGTGGCAGAAAACCTGGAGCAGGCCTTTGAACTCTCCAACGCCATTGCGCCTGAGCATATGGAAATTCTCCTGCCTGAGCCAATGCAGTATCTGGAACGCGTCCGCAACGCCGGCGCTATTTTCCTTGGAAGCTATACCCCAGAGCCGCTGGGGGATTACTTCGCAGGACCAAACCACACACTGCCGACCTCTGGCACCGCCAAATTCTCTTCACCGCTTGGTGTTTACGACTTTATGAAAAAATCCAGCATTCTCTCCTATTCGGAGGATGCTCTGGAAAAGGTTTATACAAAGATCGCTGCCTTTGCCCGCTCCGAAGGGCTTGACGCCCACGCAAAATCTGTGGAGCGCCGCTATGAAAATAAGTAAAGGAGTCCGCCATGAAAAACTTTGCGCGTAAATGTGTTAAAGACCTCGAAGCCTATAAGGTCGAGGCCCCGCAGTATGACATTATACTCAATGCCAACGAGAACCCCTGGGATTTTCCTGAGGCGCTGAAAAAAGAACTCTGCCACGAGATCATGAAAACGCCGTTGAACCGCTACCCGGAGGCCTGTTTTCCTGAGCTTCTGGCTGAGCTTTCAAACTATACCGGTGTACCCGCAGACCAGATCATCTGCGGCTCCGGCTCAGACGAGCTTATCGCCATGATCAACCAGTCCTTTATGAATCCCGGTGATACAGCCGTCACCCATACCCCATCCTTCGCCATGTACCAGATCTGGACAGCCATTGCTGACGGCCATTTTGTGGGCGTATCCGATAAAGACGGACACATCCCTGATGTGGAGGGAATGATCTCCGCCGCCAAGGTAAATGACGCCAAGCTCATCTACCTCTGTAATCCCAATAACCCCACCGGCTACCTGTTCCCCCGCTATGACATTGTCCAGATTCTTGAGGAAACCAATGCTCTGGTTATTCTGGATGAAGCCTATATGGAGTTTAAAGGCAGCACACATGTGGATCTGATTGAAAATTATCCAAACCTTCTGGTTTTAAGAACACTCTCCAAAGCCTTTGGCATGGCGGGCATCCGCTGTGGTTACTGTCTTGGAAACAAAGCGCTTATCGACGTGATGTACAAGGTCAAATCGCCCTATAATCTCAACGTACTCACCCAGAAGGCAGCGGTCATCGCCCTTAAAAACCGCGATAAGCTCCTCGACCGACTGAAAACCCTGAATGCTGAACGCCATAAAATGTACAAGGCACTGCGGGATATGCCCCTGGATTCGCTTTATCCTACCGCCTCCAACTTCATTTACTTTGAAACCGGCAAAGGCGAAGCAATCTATGAAGCCATGAAGGAAAACGGCATCCTCATCAAATTTTTTAAAGGAAACGAAACCATGCCTGCCAGCATTCGGCTGTCCATCGGCACCCCCGAGGAAAACCGGAAAGTACTTGAAATATTGAAAAAGGTATTATAAGATGGAAAGAAAAATCACACTGACAAGAAAAACTTTTGAAACCGACATTGAACTGAGCCTGAACCTTGACGGCACCGGCCAGTGCGACGTCTCCACCGGTGTTGGCTTTTTTGATCACATGATGACCCTGTTCACCAAGCATGGCCGCTTTGATCTGACCCTGAAAGCAACAGGCGATGCTGCAGATAACCACCATGTGCTGGAGGATATCGGCATTCTTCTCGGCAAGGCCTTTGCCGAAGCCCTTGGCGATAAAGCCGGTATCACCCGCTATGCTTTCCAGTTTACCCCAATGGATGAGGCGCTGTGCCGTATCTGTATTGACATCAGCGGACGGTCTTATCTGGTTTACGACGTTCCACTGACGCGAGAGTATATCGGGGAATTTGAAACCGAAATGCTGGAAGAGTTTTTCATCGCATTTGCAAATAACAGCAAAATGACCATCCACGTAGCCTCTCTTTATGGCCGCAACAACCACCATATTGTGGAAGGGATTTTTAAATGCTTTGGCCGTACCCTGAAACAGGCAGTCGCCATTGACCCCAACGTTAAGGGCGTGCCCAGCACAAAAGGAGTTTTGGAATGATCGCAATCATTGATTATGACGTGGGCAATTTAAAAAATGTCTACACCGCATTAAAGGATGTGGATCTGGAAGGCGTGATCACCCGTGACCCAAAGGTCGTGGACAACGCCGAAGCCATTATCCTTCCTGGAGTCGGTGCTTTCAGCGACGCCATGGAGCATCTCAGACAGTTTGACCTTATCGACTGTCTGGACAAAAATGTGCAGTCCGGAAAAACCCTTATGGGTATCTGCCTGGGCATGCAGGTTCTGTTTGATAAAAGCACCGAGGATGGTGAGTGGGATGGCCTCGGCTACATCCCCGGGGACATTGTCAAGTTTAATGCGCCGGGGTTAAAAATCCCGCACATGGGCTGGAATAACCTTATCATCAACCGTGATGATCCGCTGGTCAAAGGCATCGGCAGCGAGGATTACGTTTATTTTGTCCATTCCTATTACGCACAGCCAAAAAGCTTTGATGACATTGTCGCCTATGCCGACTATTCTGTTAAGGTACCCGGCATTGTCCGGAAAGAGAACGTCATCGGCATGCAGTTCCACCCTGAAAAAAGCTCGAGGGTCGGAACTCAATTACTTATGAATTTTAAGGAGAATCTCAAATGATCATATTCCCCGCCATTGATATTAAAAACGGAAAATGTGTCCGCCTGAAGCAGGGGGTTAAGGACGATGAAACCATTTATTTCGACAACCCTGTGGAGGTCGCTAAGCGCTGGGAATCCGAAGGCGCTGAATATCTGCATCTCGTAGACCTTGACGGCGCCTTTGACGGAAAGCCCCAGAATCTGGAGGTCGTCAAAGATATTGTCAAAGCGCTCGACATCCCGGTTGAGCTGGGCGGCGGTATCCGCGACGAAGAAATTGCAAAAATGTATGTGGACATCGGCGTCAGCCGCATTATCATCGGCACACAGGCCGTAAAGGATCTTGGCTTTATCGAAAAGCTTCTGGCCCTGTATGATGAAAAGGTCTGTGTCTCCATTGACGCCAAGGACGGCATTGTCTGTACAGAGGGCTGGGTGGAAAGCAGCAATATTGAAGCGCTGGAGCTTGCGGCAAAGCTGGAGCGCCTCGGCTTGTCCACTCTGGTGTACACCGATATTTCAAAGGACGGCATGATGAGCGGCCCTAATTTTGACATGTTAAATGTCCTCAACCTGCATCTGAACATGGATATTATCGCCTCTGGCGGCATCGCCTCTGTCACGCATCTCAAAAAACTGGAGGAAATGAACCTTTACGGCGCCATTACCGGCAAAGCCCTGTATGAGGGCACCATTGATCTGGCCGCCTATCTCAAAGGAGAATGCTAAAATGCTGACCAAACGTATTATTCCCTGCCTGGACGTGGACCACGGACGGGTTGTCAAAGGAAAGAAATTTAAGGATATACAGGATGTTGCGGACCCGGTAGAGCTCGGGCGCTATTACTCCGAGCAGGGTGCAGACGAGCTGGTTTTCTACGATATTACCGCCTCCTACGAGGAGCGCGATATCTTTATCAATATCGTGGAGAAAGTGGCTGAGGCGATCCGAATTCCCTTTACCATCGGCGGCGGCATCAGCCGGGTGGAGGATTTCCGCAAGGTTCTCATGGCCGGTGCCGACAAGGTTTCGGTCAATTCCTCCGCGGTTAAAAATCCCCAGCTGATCCGCGACGCGGCCCTTAAATTCGGCAACCAGTGCGTGGTGCTCTCCATCGACGCCAAGCGCAATGGCAGCGGCTCCTGGGATGTTTATGTGAAAGGCGGCCGTGAAAACACGGGCATCGACGCCATCGAATGGGCCAAACGCGGCCAGGAGCTGGGCGCAGGTGAAATCTGTATCAACTCCATTGACACCGACGGTGTTAAGCGCGGCTATGATCTCGAGCTCAACCGCAAGCTGTCTGAAATTCTGACGATCCCCGTTATTGCCTCCGGCGGCGCGGGAGAAAAGGCCCACTTTTCTGAGGTCTTGAAGGCCGGAGCCGACGCGGCCTTAGCCGCATCTGTCTTCCATTATAAAGAAATACCAATCCCTGAGCTAAAGGCCTATCTGGACAGCGAGGGCATCGCAGTAAGAAAATAAAATTTAGGAGAAACGAAATGAACAATGATATCGAACTGAAATTTAACCACCATGGCCTGATCCCGGCAGTCCTTCAGGACTATTACACCCGTCAGGTACTCATGGTGGCTTATATGAACAGAGAAGCCCTGGACAAAACACTGGAAACCGGCAAAGCCACCTTCTGGAGCCGCAGCCGCAAAGAATTGTGGACAAAAGGCGAGACCTCCGGCAACTATCAGGAAATCGTCGCCATCGACTATGACTGCGACGCCGATACCCTGCTGGTGCAGGTGCTGCCAAAGGGCCCTGCCTGCCACACAGGCGAAACTTCCTGCTTCTACCGTAATCTGTACACCAATGAAGAAAAAGCCACGGGAAACATGGATATTATCCATAAACTGGCCGACCAGGTACAGGACCGCCGGGAAAACCCTGCGGAGGGCTCCTACACCAACTATCTCTTCCGGGAAGGCGTTGACAAAATCTGTAAAAAAATCGGTGAAGAATCCGCTGAAACCATCATCGCCGCCAAAAACGATTCAAAGGAAGAGCTCACCTACGAGGCATCTGACCTGCTTTATCATCTGACGGTGCTCTTAAATAACCAGGGCGTGACCTTTGACGATTTGTTTGTCGAACTGACTAAACGGCATAAATAAACCTTATTAAAAAAAGAACCTGAAATTAAATTTTCAGGTTCTCTTTTTATTTTGATTTTTTGTTTAAGACAGCATTTTAAGGCTTTTATTATAACGCCGCATCAAAACTGCGACCATAACAGCGATGACCATCTCTGTAATGGGCATTGCAAACCACAGTGCTTGTGCGCCAAACAGGGCGGGCAGCGTATAAATAAGCAGTCCGCTTACCACCATTCCGCGCAGGACAGACACTGCAAGGGAGGCCTTCGGTCTCATGATGGCCTGGAAATAATAGGTCGAATAAATATTATAGCTTAGCAGCAGGAAGGAAATAAAATATTTCCGCATGATATCCGGCGCTATGGCCAGTACCTCTGGCGTCGGGTTCATAAAGAGGCGGATGAGCGGCTCTGGCAGAGCCATGGTCAGGGTCGTCCATACAATACTCAGTACCGCAACTGTGATCAGGCTCAGCCTCAGTGTTTTCCGGATGCGATCTCCCTTTTCCGCACCATAGTTCATGGAAATGATGGGCTGGGCTGCCTGTCCCACACCGTAGGCACAGGCCTGCACCAGGGTGTTGACATTGATGATGACACCGTAAACCGCCAGCGCCGGGCTGCCGCTGTATTTCATAATCTGATTATTAAACATCATGGATAAGATTCCCATGGCGATATCAATGAAAAAAGTGGAAAACCCTGTGAGCACAATCTGGCGGGTCATATGACCAAAGCCCACGGGCCTCTCAAACCTGAGACGGCATTTTTTACTCAAAAAATGGCTGCACAAAATACAGATCGACAGCACCTGTCCCAGAGCTGTCGCCAGACCGGCACCGCTGATCCCCATGTCACATACAAAGACAAAAAGATAATCACCGATGATGTTAAAAACACCGCCGGCCATGACAGCCATCGTCGCCGTTGCCGGCGCATTGTCATTTCGTATAAAGGCGGCAAAAAACTGCCCGAACACAAACAGCGGCGCCACAAATTTTATCCAGAAAAGGTATTTTCCCGCCAGCCCTAAAAGCAGGTCATCCGCACCAAAGAGGCGCAGCAGTGCATCCTGGAAGGAAATAATGCCCAGCCATGAAAGAACAGCCGCGGTCGCGGCACCGATGAATGCCATTGTATAAAAGCTGTTTCCCCGGCGCTCATCTCCCGCGCCCTTTGCCGCGCTCATCAAAACAGAACCGCCGATACCGAACAGCAGGCCCAGACTGTAGATAATATTCCAGACAGGCGCTACGGTCGCCAACGCGGCCACACCGTCTGGCCCTTCATACTGCCCCACCATTACACAGTCCACCAGTGAGTAGACGGATACGATCAGCGCGCTGCCAAAGGACGCGAACAGATATTTAAAGTATATCTTTTTCAGATTTCCTTTTAGTAAGTCCATTGTACTGCTCCTCTATTTTCTAATATTCCCGGAAACGAAAAAAAGCCGGATAAAATGGTATCAACCATCTTATCCAGCATATCAATCTCATAGACTGTACACCCTCCGATGAACGCCTCTATTTTAGCAAAAGGTTTTTAGAATGTCAATATATAACAAGCGGTTTACTCAAAGGGAATGACAATTTCCGTCATATATTTATTTTCGTTTCCCCTGAAAATGGCGCCCGGTCCTTTTATGTATCTTTCCCGTGATGGAATCAACAGCTTCAGGTCCTGTGCTCTGGAGTAATCCAGCAAGGCCTTGTAAGCGTGATTAAACTGGCTGTAGCTGCCCTGATGTATGGTCGAAACAGCACGTTCCACTGCCGGGAGCGTTCTGCACTCAATTCCAGCAGCTTCAATATAGCGCTTGACAGGCACACAGATTTCGATATCCGCTTTTTCCTGGTAGGCTTCGTTGTAGTACAGGTTAAAGGGGATACCGCCAGCGTTCCCCTTCACCGCCTTATAGATCCTGGCGATATATTTCCCCACCTCACTGTAAAGACCCTGATAGCGGATGGATGCGATCATTACGGGTTCCAGACGTTTTACCTCAATTTTATACTGCATAGGGCTTTCCTCCTGACCGATTGGTTCGATATAGAGGGAGATTTTTTTCAGCAGTTCCTTTTCCTTTTCAATTTTATGCTCGATCATGGCTTTCTTTTCTTCCAGAAAATAGGCCAGATCGGTGTCCTCGTCATAGTTTTCCATAACATCCCGCAGCTCGGAGATGGAAAAGTCAAAGGACCGCAGCAGCGCAACCAGCTGTGCCCGTTTGAAATCCTCTTCGCTGTAGTAACGGTAGCCATTCTGGCGGTCCCGATGGGATGGCACCAGGATTCCCTGCTCGTCATAATAGCGCAGAGCCTTGACCGTTAAATTGGTTATTTTGGAAAATTCACTGATCCTGTACATGGTTCTCACCTCATATTTATCATACAGCCTGCCCCGCAGGGGAAGGTCAATCCCTTTCTACAGATACCCCAGCACCGTCTCCACCAGAAGCACCGCCGCACAGGCAAATACAGCCACTGTAACCAGCCCTTTTTCCTTCATGGCCAGAAGAATGGCGACGATCAGCCCCGCAGTGGCAGAGTACAGGCTTCCAGTCGAATAGAAAATAGCCGGAAAAGTCATGGTTCCCAACACTGCGTAAGGCACATAATAGAGAAAAGATTTCACAAACTTGCTTTCTATTTTCTTTTTAAAAAGAGCCAGCGGCAGCACGCGTATCAGGTAAGTAACGCCCGCCATCACCAAGATGTATATCAGCAAAGTCGTCGTCGTCATATTTCTTCCTCCTCACTGATGGGAAAGAACCAAGCGCCAAAGGCCGATGCGGCAATGGTGCAGATGATAATGGTAAAACCCGTTGATACCTGGCTCAGGATTGGAGCAAAGGTAAAAATACAGCTTAGCGCCACTGCAAAGATCAACACGGTTCTGACGGATTTTTTCTTTCTGGCCGGCGGTATGATAATGGCGATAAACATACCGTAAATGGCGATTCCCAGAGCGGAGCGTATGAACTCCGGAAGAATGGTGCTGGCCGCCGCGCCAATGAGGGTTCCGCCCGACCAGCCAATATAAGGCATCACCATCAGGCCAAACATGTACCATTTTCCCAGCTTTCCAGGCTGCCCGCTGCTCACGGCAAAGATTTCATCGGTATTTCCAAAGGCGATCAGACAGCGCTCCAGCGTGGTCACAGAGTCTTCCAGTTTTTGCGACAAGGACAAAGACATAAGCGCATACCGCAGATTGATGATCAGCTGAGTGAGCGCCATCTCCACAAAGGGGGCGCCAAGCACAATCAAATCCAGCCCGGCAAACTGTCCGGCTGAAGTCAGGTTTGTCATGGAAATAAGTACCGCAGACCAGGCAGGAAGCCCCTGGGTGACGGCCATCATTCCAAAGGTAAAAGCCACCGACAGGTAGCCCAGACCTATGGGAATCCCATCCTGCAATCCCTTTGCGAAGCTGTTGTTAATGATGATCTTCTCTTCTGTCGTTTCCATTCCTACTCCTCATAAACTTCAAATTCAATTTTTCGTACCTTTGGTTCCTCACCGCAGACCCAGAGCTCGTAATCCGGAGCCAGCTCCAGACGTCTTAAAAAGACGCCTCCGGTCTGGCCGTCCTCGTCAAGGATTTGGTATTCTTCCCCTCTTTGTTGTATCTCAAAGGCGCTCAGCGGCAGGGCAAACCCTAGGCCCCGGTATTTCATATAGCTTTCCTTCTGCGCCCACAGCCTGTAAAATGCCTGCGTCCGTTTTTCATCGTCCAGAGCTTCCAGCCTGCGGACCTCTCCGGGCGACATAAAGCGTTTTGCCAGGGGCATCAGCCGTTTTGTCCGGTCAATGAGCTGCACGTCCACTCCCACTGGGTTTTGGGACACCGCGCACACCAGATAATCTCCCGAGTGTGAACCGTTAAAGTGCAGACTGGGGTATTCTTTCAAAAAAGGCTTTCCATAGCGGTTCTTTTCGACTTTCACCGGAACTGGCAGTCCCATTTTCTCGAATATTTTATTTAAGAGCACCTCGACATGCACTGTTTTTCCTGTAACCGAAAAAAAATGCGTATCCAGCGTGTACACATCAATCATGGATTTTCCTCCAAAAGGTAATAACACTACTATTATACGCATTTTTTTACTGTAACTCAATTCTATTTTTAGGGAATTCCTTAAATCAACCTTTATTCCACTGCGGTATCCGTTTCTTTTACGATCTTCTTATCTTCCACCGTACACGCATGCTTTTTAGCATAACGGCGCACCAGCCGCGAAGCGCCAATGCTCTCCAAAACACAACAGCTGATTAAGGCGTGCTGCGGGGATTTAAAAATTATGAAGGGTCGCTCTACCCTTCATAATTTTTTCTTATAGCCTGCATTATCTTCCTGATAGCCGTTCGCTTCGTAAAAACAGCAGGCATCTCTTCGATTTTTCTCTGTTACCAGAATGATCTGGGTACATCGGCGTTCTTTTGCCTGCTTTTCCAGAGCGTCAAGCAGAGCCTTACCAATGCCGCTCTGACGGCAGGATTTATCTACAATCATATTCTCAAGTACCATAAAAGGGCAGCAGTTCCCATAGAGGTCCTCACAGATTATGCCCATCACCGACCCAACAAGGCAGCGGTCTTGTTCTGCACATAGGAGAATGTGGGTATCTGTTTTTTCAAGACGCCTGAATTGGCGCTCCATTGCTCCGACGTCTGAGTGCTCTCTCCAGAACTGGTAATAAAGCCTGGCAAGCTCTGGCATGTCGGAAAACCGCATTTTTCTTATTTTCACAGCTATCCCATCCTTTTGAGCTGTTCCATCTGTCTCCTGAAGTCCGCTTTGTTTTCCTCTGGGGTCTTGGTAGGATCAGGTGTATCGAAATAGCGGTGGCAGGGCAGCTCTCCGCATTTTCCACAATGAGGCTGCTTCCTCTCAAGGATACAGCATTCATAAATAGCGCAGATATCTCCTCCGGTATACTCAAGCCAGAAAGCTTTCCCCTCAATGGCGGGACAGCCCGCACAGGTTTCAGGGTAATACTCACAGCTTGTACAGACAACGCCGCAGCAACTGATGATTTCTTTCATGATATTCCCTCCTTAAGGATTCGTGGAACAAATGGCTCCTTTAAACCCAGCATAACGGAACTAAAGGCTTCTGTCAATCTTTTTACAGTCTGTACAAAAACTTGAGAGACGAAGCCTTTTACCTAAGAAAGAAAAAACATTCTGCGGGCACTGCCCTCACACCCATATCCGTTTCACTAAAGTTGATACTTCATCTCGCCAGTGTCCGGCTGAGCGGATAATTTTACACGGTTTCTGGCCGTTATTCAAAGCGCCTGAACTTTTTTTC
>CAUEUD010000051.1 GCA_959020865.1 Eubacterium limosum
CAGTTGAATAATTTATATTACTTTTTCACTTTTAAGTTTCTTTTTTTATTATGCAAAAGAGTTGGACTAGAACTCTTTTGCATATTTTATTTATCATCCTTTACCGATAATTACTTACAGACCCTGCTGAGCTGTCCTTGCAATAACATTTTCCTGAACATCTTTATCCAGCTCAATAAAATACGCAGAATAGCCTGCAACCCGAACCATCAAATTACGATGCTTTTCTGGATGAACCTGAGCATCTCTTAATGTTTCTTCATCCACAACATTTATCTGAACATGTTCTCCGTATTCGTCAAAGTAAGATTTAATCAAAGTTCCAAGAATATTCAGACCTTTTTCTCCCTTAACGATAACCGGATCAAACTTCTGATTAAGCAATGTGCCAATTAAAGGACGAAATTGATCAATTTTAGAAACTGAACGCAAAGCCGCTGTCGGCCCATTGACATCCCTTGATGCTGCTGGTGAAGCATTATCTGCTAATGCTTCAAAGGCATGGCGTCCATCAGGCGTAGCTCCAACACTTTTTCCCTGAAGAACATTAAAGGACTGTGAAAGAACTGACAAAACGTACTTACCATTTCTTGAATCGGGATATTTTTCAATTTCATCTGTTGCGATCTCCACAATTTTTCGTGCAATCTCATCAACGTAGTCATCATCATTGCCATATTTAGGCGCATCGTTCATGAGCATCTGACGCAAAGGTTCCTGATTCTTAAAGTCATCTGCAATGGCAGCCTTAAGTTCGCTAAAACTTATCTTATGTTCATCATAAACGAATTTTTTGATCGCCGCGATTGAATCCGCCGCGTTAGCCATTGCTGTGATAAATGAACCTGAAAAATTATATTTCGCTCCACCTTCCTGCAGTGTTTTTCCTTTTTCAATGCAATCATCTACCAAACTGGAAGATAATAATGCCGGAACCATATTAGCCTGACAGGCACCCACAATATTGTAAGCCTCACACATCAGCTTTGTAAAATATTCCATTTGTTTTTGATAAGCATCCATAAAATCATCAAAAGACTCAAAGCTGTTTGGATCACCCGTTCTAAGCCCAATCTGTTTTTCGGTTAACGGATCAATGCCATCATTTAACACAAATTCAACAAGCTTCACGGTATTAATATAGCCGACAACTGGTCGACCATCTGTTTTCCCGGTAACATAATTTTCAACGCAGCCTTCAATACTCCAGTCTCTGGCCTCCTTAATGGTAGCTCCCTTAGAGAGAACAAGTGGAATGATCAGCTTATCATTAAACATTGCCGGTGTCGCAAGACCCGCCTGTATCATTGTAAGCGCCTTTTCAAAAAATTCGTCGTTAATGCCATCATGATAACGGAAAGATATGGTGGGCTGTGTCGTTTTCACCTCACTGGTTGCCTGAAGAATACAAAACGAAAACTCATTAACAGCATCCTTGCCATCCGGCGTTACACCCCCCACCGCACAGTTTTGCCACATGGGATATCCCGCAAAAGCTTGTGCATCAAAGTCATCACGCACTTTAATAATTTCTGTTATTTTAATCCACAGACACTCAATATACTCGACGCATTGATCAAAAGTTATATTGCCTTCTTCAATATCTTTTTTGTAGAAGGGGTACATCGTTTGATCAAACCGCCCAAGGCCAATAGAGTGCCCATTTGTCTCGATCTGCATAATCAAATGCATAAACCAGAAAAATTGAAGTGCTTCATAAGTTGTCTGTGGTGGATTTTCTGGAACGTTCGAGCAATTGCTGGCAATTTGCAAAAGCTCATTTTTTCGTTTTGGGTCACTTTCCTTTTCGGCCATTTCTTTGGCCAGCTTTTCATAGCGGTGAGCAAAGTCTATACAGGATTCACAGGAAATAATAACGCCCTGCCAAAAATCAATCTGACGCTGTGTTTCATGATTGACATAATCAACGGATTCGATTTTTTTCTGCGCATTTTCAATAATTCCTTTTAATCCCAATTTAAAAACTTTTGGGTAATTGGGAACAACATGGCCTGTTGAGGTTGTCCTTGAACCAACGGATAAAACTCCCAGTTGTTCCGCTTCCAGTACTTCCTCTGTCAACTTTTCATCAACGAGCTCTTTAAAGCTGTTATCCTTCCAAAACTCAAGATCTTCGAGCAGTCTTTTTTTGTTTTCGTCACTGATGAATAAAGGATCCGTTTGTCTGGTGGAAAAGGTGTCAATTGTATCAATAATCCAATTTGCACCAAATTCAGGAAATACCGGAACTCCTCGATATTCCTTGGCTTGGTTACCGGCAAACAATTCATCGTCCGCAATATATATTGTCATATTTTCCAGCAGATACTTTAATAGCTTAGCACGTCTGAGCATTGGCGTATCACAGGAACACTGCCTGTAGAATTTTGTGATTAATTCTGCGCGTTCCACGCAAATATGTGGTTTGGTTTCCCGCATTCTATCTCTTAATTTTTCTACGCGTTTGGTTATCATTCTATACTCCTCCATTAATTTTCAGCTATTTATGCTGTTCAAACCAACATTTCTTCCCGGCCGGTACCAAAATTTTATTTATATAATCCACGTATTCCAGCATCTTTTCATCTTCTGGGCTGTTAACATTCTTTAACTCATACTTCCTTCCAAGCATTTCATATTTATGGACCCCCAAAGCATGGTATGCCAGCAACTCAATGCCTTCTGCATGGTCAACAGACGCTACCAGCTCAGCTATCCTTTTAAAATTTTCCTGCCGGTCATTATAGCCCGGAATTACTGGAACCCGTACTATTATTTTATTTCCAAAGGAATCAATCTTTTTAAAATTCTCAATGATTTTCTCATTTCCTCGTCCTGTTAATATCTCATGTTTTTTTGAGTCGATCTCTTTAATATCCATAAAGATTAAATCTATATATTTCAGTGCTGGCGCAAAGCGCTGAAAGTTTGCATAACCACAGGTTTCCACAGCTACATTGATTCCTAGTTTTTTACACTCCCGAGCCGCATTCAAAAGAAATTCAGGATGTGTTAACGGTTCGCCTCCCGAAAAGGTAACGCCTCCATTCGAATTATTATAGTAGACCTTATCGCGACGTACCTTTTCCATGAGCTTTTCAACGGACATCTCTTCCCCGACCATACGTTTTGACTTTGCATAACATACTTCAGTACAGATGCCGCACACATTACAAACCGCTCTGTCAATGACGCCATGACCGTTTTTGTCCAGTACGATACATTGTTCTGGACATTTTTCAATACAGACACCACATCCTATACAATGTGACTGCGTATCCGCAATCTCTTTCCCATATTCCTGTGACTCCGGATTTGCACACCACAGACATTTTAATGGACATCCTTTTAAAAAAACGATTGTACGTATTCCAGGGCCATCATGAATTGAGCACTTTTGGATATTAAATACCAACGCTGTGTCTTTATTGTTCCAATGCGGGTTCATTTTCATTATCATTTTTCTTTTTAGTGTAAAGCACACCAAATCCTGTTACCGCACAGATAACCGCAAATATTGGCGTTGCATATCCCATTAAGTAGTAAGGCGCATACTCTGCAACAGCCACCCCTAATGTTAGGGAACAATAAATACCATTCGTTCCCCAGGGAACAAGCGGTGCCATAACTGTCGCACCATCCTGAATGGTTCGACCAAGAACACGCCGGTCAATACCTTGTTCGTCAAATTTTCTACCCATAGCATTGGCTGGAAGCAGCATCGCTAAATAAGGGTCTGCTGCGAAAAAGCTTAATGCAATTGCCATAACCAGTGTTGTTGTAATAAGTCCGGCACGATTTTTTGTTATTCCGCTGATCTTGCCAATAACAATACTCATTACTCCTGTGCGTTCCAGACAACCGGCGAGAGCCAGCGAGAAAAGCATCAGCATAACTGTCGATGTCATCGAATTTAAACCGCCGCGAGTTAACAGGCTGTCAATAACGTCTACACCTGTCTCTGAGACATATCCTGAATGCATAAAAGTTAAGCAGGAAGCTAAATTTTGGCCTTGGACAATAAATGTGAAAAACGCTCCCATCAATGACGCAATAATCATTGTCGGAATGGCAGGTACCTTTAAAATAATCATTGCCAATAACAAAATTAGTGGTATTATTAATACAGGTGAAAGATTAAAGGAAGAAGCAAGCCCATCCGTAATGGCCTGTATCTGTGATATATCTGCCGTGCCCGAGCCATATCTAAATCCAAGGAAAACAAAGACAACTGCGCTGACAAGCAGAGAAGGACCCGTGGTATAAATCATTGCGCGTACCACTTCATAAAGTCCGCCTTTTGACACAGCTGCAGCAAAATTTGTTGTATCGGAAACCGGCGATTGCTTATCACCAAAATAAGCACCGCAAAGAATCGCGCCGGCAGTGAGACCTGCCGGGATTCCCAAACCAATTCCGACCCCCATAAAGGCAACTCCAATTGTACCAACGGTTGTCCATGAGGACCCTGTTACAACAGACATGATGCAGCACAACAGCAGAATGGATAACAAAAACCATTGCGGTGAGAAAATTTTGAGTCCATAATATATAACTAATGGCACAGTACCGCTGGACATCCAGGTTCCAACAGTAACCCCAATCAGGCAAATAATCAAAATAGCCTCTATGGATTCCGAAATGCTCTTACAGATACTATCGCGCATATCTTTCCATGGAATACGCAGATAAACACTGTAAACTAAAAGGACTGTGACACTCATCAAAATTGGAATATGAGGGTCTAGTTTAAGGCCTACCACGCCGATTAACAGAACCCCGATTGCAGCTATCAAAACAATGACAGACATTCCAAAAGTCGTTTCTCTTTCTGGTTTAACTTCTTTTGCTGTTTGGTTATTTTTAAATAGTTTCATGGTTTTCTCTTTCTTAAATTTCACTTACCTGCGAAGAGGTTGTCGCGAGCCTTTTCGCATTTTTTGAACCGTTATACGTCCGCTTTTTTTTGATAGTCCTCAATATTTTTAATTACTTTCTGGCTCAATCTAACTTTTGACAAAGCAGACGATCCTGCCGCCTTATTTGGGCAAAAAACATTTGGATAGTTTGAGAATTCTTTTGATCCAAGCCCTCCCAATGTATCACTCAAAACGTAGTTCTTCTCATTCTTCAGCCATTCTTTCAGTGCACTTATATCGTGTGATGGCCCGATTGATGTATTCACAAAAATCTTCCCATTACCAAAAATTTCAAATTCGCGCTCGTTCATCAGGATCACGTTTTTATTTAAACAGGTACATAAAATGTCTACTTTTTCAAGCAGTTTGTCTTTGGGAAGCCATATAAAACCTTCCTGCTCTTCAACATCTGGTTTTCTTGTCCGGCTAAAATAATGCACATTTGCACCAAAGAATTTCAAGGCTTTAGCGACCATTGTTCCACTGGTTCCCAGTCCCATAATACCAACGTTTATATTTGTCAGTTCCATCGGCGCACTCTTCCACATAGTGCCGCCAAACCCGTGCAGCAATCGGACAAGCTCGCTGATTACATATTCTGGCACGCCTTCATCGCCATAATCACGGACCCCTTTAACCACAATTCCTTTTTCCTCTGCCGCAGCGATATCCACATTGGCGTTCTCCGGTGCGTACAGGCTGCAGCACATCCCAATATACTTAATATTCGGGCAGGCATTCAGCACCTCACTGTCAATCTGGCTGGTATAGCTTAGAAGCACTGCGTCGGCATCGCCGATCCGTTTGATAATCGCCGCATTATCCTCTGGAATACTGTAGTAAAACTGTACTTTTTCTGCATACTGCGACAGCCTGTTTTCTGCTTCCGGTGTCAGATTCAACCGTTCAATTGCCACCATTTTTTTGAACATACTTTTTCCCCTTATATAAGCCTTTTCTACTAAAACTAGTTTATCTTTTCTTCATCCGCATCGCTGTATCTCCGGCCAACCTTCACTTCATCGCCGACAATACCCTGTACAACAAAAACATTTCCCGGAGGACACCCCTTTACGGAACGGCCCTTACCCTTGAGCGGATTGGTGCATTTTCCGATTAACACAGTGTTTTCCGGCGTGGATTCCGGCGGCAGTTCTTCTTCTTTTACCGGCCCCACTACCAAAATTTTTCCTTCCAGATACTGGGTTAATTCCTGGCTTTTCAAATCCATCAATGAGCTGATAACGGTATTTCGACAGCCTGTACAGGCTCCTTCAGCAAAAATCAGCTTATATGGCGGCAGGCCTTCAATTTCTACTTCACTCGAGCGTTTGAAACGGTGTTTAACGTCTTCAATGGGTTTTCCTTTGATCTCAATTTTATCAAGATCCATTTCTCCAAGCCCTCTGGCATTCGCCTCAACCGTCAGCATTGGCTCATCCACCTTGTAGCCCATAATAACACTGGCTACCGCGTCACAAGCGACAACATCCTTTGAAGCGACAATGAGATCCATTACAACCGTTTCGCCAAAAATCGGCCCCAGACCTTGCTGACAAAATGTACCGTCAATAACATTGAGGACAGGCTTTACCGTCTGGATAATGTCGATGACACCGTTTATGACGCCAATGGAATGAAACTCCTTTTTCTGTACATCTCCGATCAGCCCTTTAAGATTTTTTAGTCCAAGGGTAACCTCTGTCTGGTCATGTGTTTTCATAACAGGCACTGTGATAATGGCGTCGGCCTCTGCCACAACATCCCAGGAGCTCAGCTCACTGATCAGTTTTCCGTCCGGCACAGGGATTTTAACTTTTTTTGCCTGCTTTTTTAAGTCGATAACTGAATAGCCTTCTTCGCGCAGCTGGTCATACCCGCACGCTTTTATGACTTCCTCGGTATCAACGCCTGCTGCGCTGGACTCCGCGATGATCGGTACCCCTCCTTCATCTTTCACCATCTCTGCAATGGCTTTAACGACTTCCCAACGTGTAACACCACCGGACAAGCGGTCATCAGGGACGGCCACCAGATTGGGCTTAATTAGGACTTTGTACCCTGGCTTTACGATGTCACTGAGACCGCCGCAATCCGCAATGGCTTTCTGCACAGATGCCTGAATACTTGCATAATCGTTTCCTTCAGTTTTTTGAATCGATACTACTGACATTCCTTTTACTCCTTTCTGCTTTGCTGGAACGCTTTTAATGCGATTCCACTATATGGAATCATTAATTCCATATTATAGTAAGATTATATCTGGTATCCACACAATTGTCAATATGAAATTTATTGTAAAAACCATATCCTTAAAATGCAGAGCTGTCTTTAAATCCGCCGTTACATGATTCTCTCATTATAAAAACGAACTGCTTCCAACGCTTCTTCAACGCCAGAGGCAAGGTGCTCGTTTTTCAATTGGTATAGTGCATCATCATAATGATTCTCCCTGATACCGATGATGATTTTTCTCATGCTTTCAATGACCTGTTGTGCATAATCGTTATCCCTTTTGCGATACTTAAAAATCAAAACCATCATTCTCACAAGCTCATCCTGAAGGTTGAGGTAAATCTGATCGATCCTTTTATTGTCTAAAACACTGACCATTGTCCGGTGCACCTCGCTGTCCGCATATTCAAAGGCATAATAATCATGGTAACTGGCCTTCATACGGACAAATTTTTCTTCAAGCTTAAATGAAAAATCCCAATTCAACTTTTTTTCAAAAATGGTGTCCAGAGCCTTGACCTCCAGAATCTCCCGGATTTCGTAAATCTCCCTCACATCCTTTACTGAAATTCCCTTCACATAAACTTTTTTGCGGAACCCGGTCTCAATCCATCCCTCATTGGTTAGTTTTTGGATCGCGATATGAACCGGCATGCGGCTTACTGAAAATTCCTCAGCCAGTTTTGCTTCGGTAATAGCGATCCCTGGGGGATAATCAAGTGTCAGTATCCTATCCTTAATTTGTGAGTACACTTGCTCCGTCAGTGATTTCTCCTCTTTATGTTCTTCTTTCATAGCTCCTCCTACTTTTGTATTCATAATATTTTTTGGTATACCAAAATTATTTATGTATTCATAGTATTACTTTCCTGTTTTTTTGTCAAGCTATTTTCGTAATTTATTGCTTTTATCCAAATTAAAAAAGCCCTTGTGATATATAATGTTATCACAAGGGCTTTTTAAGCATTAACGGATTGTTGAGGATAGCTTATCTACATCAATATATGTAAATCTTTTTTTCAAATCCAGTGAAATCTGAGATGCTGTGGACTGCATCATACCTATAATATTCTCTTTATTGCTTTCATCCAGCCTTATTTTAGGGATACTCGTGCTGATTGCCGCGACAACGCGGTCATTCGCGTCCCATATCGGGGCAGCGATGCAAAAAAGGCCAGGCTGAAACTCTTCATCCTCTGTCGCATAGCCATTCCGCTCGACTTCCTCCAGCATTTCATGAAATTCGTTGATATCCTTATTAAAATTCGGCTGCAGCCTGATCATTCTCTCGACTTTATCCCATGGCTGATACGCCAGCAGGCATCTGCCAAGGGCGGTATTCAGGGCAGGATAGGCTGTCCCTACTGTAAAATTAGGGCGCAGGATATGCGGGGAGTCCACCTTTGTCAGATAAATGACGCTCTTTCCCTGCAAAATAGCCAAATTGACGGTTTCCTGCGTTTTTTCGACTTGTTCTTCCATATGCGCTTTGGCTACCTCTACCCAGTCACGGCTGTTGGAATAACGGCTGCTGATATTAAAAAACGCAATGCCCAGCTGATATTTTAAAGTATGCGGATTTTGCACCAGATACTGCTTCATAACAAGGGTGTTTACGATTCGCTGCACGGTGCTGGCAGGGATTCCCGTACTCTCGCTGAGCTCTTTGATTCCAAGCTCATCCGCTTTGGAATATTGTTCCAGAATGCTCAGGGTTTTCAGGATCGATTTTGAAAATGAGGTTTCCTTTTCTGCGGGTTTCCCTTTTGCCGCTGTATTATTTTCATTTTTAGCCGTATTTCTCACCTCGATTCTTTAATTTAGAATTCCCGATTCTATATTACTAACTATATAACAATTATTCTATTTTTTCAATTCTTTTTTTATGTCTGCAATTTACAGAAAAGCCCGAATCGTATCGACCAGTCCCTCAGCATTATTATCACAGGACACACCGAGAGCGCGCAGATCATCGCTGACGTCCACAGCCAGATCACTGCCGTCCTTGTTTTCATTGAGAAGCCCGCCCATGATCAGGTGCGCTTCCATGCCGCTCTTTTCAAGGCCTTCCAGCATTTCCCGGGCAAAGCTGAGCGCAATGCCGTTAAAACTGCTCATCACAATAAAACGGCTTTCACTTTCAATCATCGTATCCAGGATATCCTGTACCGGGACGCTTTTACCCAGGTCAAACACGTTCGCTCCAGCCTGAAGCAGAATGCTTTTCACGATTTCTTTTCCGAACTCATGGCCGTCGGTTGAACCGATAATCACGTTAACCTCCTGGAGGGCGCCTTCCAGATTCTGGATCTGGTTGCTGATCTCACGCTGGCGTTCATTGATGGTCATGACGATGTTGGTCGGACGGACCGGTACACGACCGCGCATTGCCAGCTTATCTGCTTTTCCAACGCCAAAAACTTCTTCAAGCTGTTCTGAGCCAATGGATTTTAACGCGCCCAATATTTCTCCTGCGTGGGTAATATCCACATCTAAATCATCAAGTCCATTCATGATCCGCTCAAAAAAGATTCTGCCGCACGCCACCAGCAGGTTCTTCTCGGCGTTTATCTCTGTCCAGTTGATGTACGGTGAGTAATAGCGTCCTTTTTCAATCATCATGTCCACCGTCATATGTGCCTGCACAATCTCCTCGATCGACGGAACACGGGCCGCCTCTGTCACAGGAATCGGCGTTACCGCATGGCCGGTCGGACACTTCGACTGTCCCATACTGTCTGCCATGACAAAGGAGGACAAAGCGCCGAAGTTGCGGTCATAGTCAAAGCCAAAGTCAATGGTGTTGCCATAGATCATGGACCCGGGGGTCTTGTAGGTGTTGATTTCCCACATCGCCTGATTAAAGGTCATACGCAAAACAGGGTCGCTGAAAAGATTGCCGAAGCAGTGGCACATTCGGCCACCCAGCAATTCCTCTACGATATATCTTTCCATGATACACCAGCCCACAAGGTTGGCCAGGTCATGAAACTGAGAGCCGAATCCATCGTCAACATTTGAATGGATAATGGTTCCCTGATCTTTAAATTTTCCCATTAAAACAATGGCCTTAAGCATATCAATAACGCGCTGCTCCTCAATATCTACCCCAGGATATTCATAGGTATAGTAGTGCGAAACGTTTCCAATCGTTGTTACACCGGCTGCCAGCGCGTAGCGTGTATTTTCAAAGGAATTACATGAGGCGATCATATGGTCACCCAGATGCGGCTGAACAGGGACAATCTGCCCAAGCTTCTGCCATTCATCAGGGTTTTTAAATGTCAGCCCTGTTCCTACAGGCAGCTTATCACGGTATTTTTCTGGCACGCCCATAACCCAGTCCAGGCAAAATCCAAAACGATCGACATAGCTGCCCCGCTTCTGAAGGGTATTATAAACTTCTTCCACGCCTTTTGCCGTGGCGTCCCATGAATTCCAGCCAATATGGCTGTGCTTCATGATATGGCCTTCTTCTGCCATCTTACGCTTATATTCGGCTTCAGACGCCACTCCCTTTTCTTCCATGAACAAAGTTTTTCCAATAACGGTATTCGCGGCCACCTTATCCACTTCGTCCAAAATACTCTTCATATCCGGCAAATTCTTATACTCAAATCGTTTTTTCATTTTAATTTCCATGGTTAGTGTCTCCTTGATCCTCTTATTTTTTTATAATACTGTTCATTCCAACAGCAAACGCCAAATTTTTATCAACATAGCTCAGCAGACCCACTGCATATAGAATATAATCCCGGTCCACCACAAAATTACCTGTCGAAGGAAGCAGCGCGTCCTTCTCTCCCTTTTCCCTCCTGAGGATATGCTTCAGGATCGCTTCAGGATTTTCACTGTTAATAATCGGGCCGCCTGTGCCGATAATGGTCCGCACATGCGTTAAATTTTTTCCATGCTGTATCCTGCGGCAGTAATTACTGCTTTTATGCTCAATGACGCCCGCGTGCCGTCTGGCCGCCAGGTACGCGGCGCTCTCAGCAATGATCTGGTCAATGCGTTTTTCAAGGGAAGTGTCCGGCAGAAATTTAGTATTGTGCACTCTGTTCGCTATGGACTTTTCAAGCACCTCCCCCGATACTCCTATTTCATTTGCAAAAAATTCCATTCCCAGCTCACGCACCAGCACATCGGACGACTCGCGCATTCCCAGGTCGCCCTCAACGGTCCTTCTGGCATAAGGCTCGTCTGCGCCTACAAGTCTTGCCCCCTCATAGGAGGTATGCTCCGCGTAGGAATGTATGTCCGTTGTTGCGCCTCCGATATCCACAAGCATTAACTCGCCAAGACCGTCATGCCCACTGGTCCCCTGAGACAGCAGAAGGCCCGCGTCCAAAACCGCTGCCGGTGTCGGAACAATGGGGCCGTCAACCAGCTTGATAATATCGCCGAGTCCCTTCATATCTACAATACGGTTCATAAACAGATGACGGATAATCTCTTCGGCCACATCAATATCCAAAACCCCCACCTGCGGAATAATATTGGGCGCCTGAAAGCATTCCTTTTTATTTTGCAGCAGCTTCGCGCGAATCTCCTGCGCAATCTGACTGTTCCCGCCATAGATAACCGGACAGCTGATCTGGCTCTGGGCAATCATTTCCGCATTGTGCCTGATAATCGTCTGGTTGCCATTTTCATAGCCTCCGCACAGCAGAATCATCTCGGCTGGCAGCGCTTCTATTTTTTCAATTTCTTCCTTTGTCAGAGCGCCGCTTGTGACGTGAATAATTTTAGCGCCTGCGCCAAAGGCCGCATTTCTCCCCGCAGAAATGCTCAGGTTATAGGTCAATCCAACCACCACAATCCGGAGTCCGCCAGCCGCGCTGCTGGAAGCGTACTTCTCAGCGCTGTCCACCGCGTTCTCGCCGATGGCTCTGCGGATATCCGAAAGGCACGCTTTCATGGCAATCCGCGCGTCCTCCTTCACCGTTGACGGATGGCGGGTGGTAAAAACCACTGCCTTTTCTTCTTTGCAGATCACCGCCGCCTTCGTAAAGGTACTTCCAAAATCAAATAAAATACGATACTCCATGCTGCTCCCCCCTATGTCTGATAATCTAATTTTACAGCTATAACCCTCAAAGTCAAATCTTAAAAAAATAACTCTTTTATCATTCTTTGCCCATAAGCACGTAGGAAATAAGGAAGCGGGCATTTTTCTGATAAAAGAGTTATTAGCAATATATTAAAACTTTGCAACATTCTGCACGATCTTACCGGTGCATCATGTCTCTGATTTCGAAGTGTCTTCGATATGGTTATTTCAAGCAGAAGGTGTCTTCTCCGATAAGATTGTTACAAAGTTACTGCCCAATAATCTTATATCATGGGAAGATACCGCGGATTCTTGTCGCCATGCTCAGGCGCTTAAGCCCAAGAATGTAGGCGGCGACACGGAATGTCACTGCGTCGGTATCGTGGATATTCTGAACTTCACCAAAGCTGTCAACCATAATTTTACGCAGCGTACTGTTGACATTGTCTTCATCCCAGGTCAGATTCTGGGTGTTCTGAACCCACTCAAAATAAGATACAACAACGCCGCCGGCATTTGCGAGAATGTCTGGGATAACAGCTATATTTCTCTTTGTAAGAATTTCATCGGCTTCCACGCTTGTCGGGCCGTTTGCGCCCTCAACGATTAATTTTGCCTGAATCCGGTCTGCGTTATCCGCGGTAATCTGGTTTTCAAGCGCGCAGGGGATCAGCACATCACAGTCGCAGCACAGCAGGCCGTCGTTATCGATTTTTTCGACGCCCTCAGCGCTGTACCCTTCCAGAGAGCGGGTGCTGCTGTTTGCAATATAGGCTTCCAGGTCACGGATATCCAGTCCGTCTGCCTTATAGTATCCGCCGGAGACATCGCTGACACCAACGATCTTATAGCCGGCTTCGGACAGCAGGCGCGCAGTGGTGCCGCCAACATTCCCCATACCCTGTACGGCAATGCGCAGAGATGGCGAGTCGATGCCCAGGTATTTAAAGGCTTCCATGGCCACAATGCTGACGCCGCGGCCAGTTGCTTCATTTCTTCCAAGGGACCCGCCGATATCAATGGGCTTTCCTGTGACCACGCCAGGAACAGAATAACCTTTGAACATACTGTAGGTATCCATGATCCAGCCCATTACCTCTGCGTTTGTGTTCACATCCGGCGCGGGAATATCGCGTTCAGGCCCGATAAGCGGTAAGATTGCCGCGGTATAGCGTCTTGTCAGGCGTTCCATTTCTCCTCTGGATAATTCCGAAGGATCGACTTCAACGCCGCCCTTGGCGCCGCCGTATGGAATGTTGACAACCGCGCATTTAAAGGTCATCCACGCCGCCAGGGCTTTTACCTCGTCGATATTGACATTGGGATGAAAGCGGATACCGCCCTTGCTTGGTCCGCGGCCGCTGGAATGCTGCACACGGTAGCCCTTGAACACGCGGATGGAGCCATCGTCCATATGTACGGGAACCGCTACCTGCAGTTCTCTTTCAGGATAAGTGATGGTGATGTATTCATTTTTTTCTAAACCCAGCTTAGCTGCTGCTGTGTCTACAACTTCCAAAAAGTTATCATAAGGATTGTATTCTGATTTTTGATTGTTCAATTTCTTACTCCGTATTAATCATAAATTTTAAAGGTTTGGTATTTTGGTAGAGAGATTAATGGTATTTTTAAATTTTTATTTTTGCTTATTTATTTCAAGAGGGGATAGAGGATTGTTTATATTTATTTCAAATTAATAGTTTTTCTTAACGTATGCGTCAATTCGCTGAAGGGCTTCCTTCAGATTTTCGTCTGAATTCGCAAAGACAAAGCGCATGTAGCCTTCACCCATGCTGCCGAAAGCAGAACCCGGCACGGTGATGACCTTCGCCTCGCGGACTAAGTCCTCCGCGAATTCCTGTGATGTCTTTCCAAAGGCTTTAATGTTGGCAAATGCATAGAAGCTGCCTGGAGATTTTTTTACACTAAAGCCTGGAATTGCGTTGAGCCCGTCAATTAAAATCTCACGGCGTCTGGTATAGTCTGCGATCATCTGCTGCACTGCGGTTTGGGGACCCTTCAGCGCTTCGATGGCAGCTACCTGCGTAAAGGTGGACACGCAGGACACCATCCCTTCCTGGATCTGGGCCATTCTTTTTGTCAGCGCGCTGTCTGCCAGCAGGTAGCCAATACGCCATCCCGTCATGGCATAGGCTTTTGAAAAACTGTTCATGACCATCACCTGGTCTGTCAGCTCTGGTATCTGCGCCATGCTGAAGTGCCTGTGCCCGTCGTAAATGATTTTGTCATAGACTTCATCGGAGAAGACATACAGATTGTATTTTTCAACAACCCTGGCGATTGCTCTCACATCCTCTTCTTCCAGTATGGAACCAAGAGGGTTGCTGGGGGAATTGAGAATAATCGCCTTGGTTTTGGGGGTTATGGCCTTCTCAATATCTTCTGCCTGAATTTTATAGTCGTTTTCTTCATAAACAGGGACGGTTACCGGCTTTGCCTTGGTAATCATAATCTGGCCCAGGTAGTTGGGGAAACACGGGTCCGGCACGAGCACCTCATCTCCCGGGTTAACGATGGTTAAAAGTCCCAGGGTCAGCGCCTCTAAAGCACCGACGGTAATGATGACATTATCTGCCTGGTAACCGCAGTTGTAATGGGCATAGCTTTCGGCTACAGCCTCACGCAGCGCTGGCATTCCCGCATTTGGGTTGTAGTGGGTAAATCCATCGTCGATGGCTTTCTTTGCCGCGTCCTTTACATTCTGCGGCGTATCAAAATTCGGCTCACCAACGGTTAAATTCACAATTTCTTTTGGGTCATACTTTGCTGCTATCTCAAACATTTTCCGGATTCCTGAAGCCGGGTATTCATTCGCTACCTGCGAAAAATAAGTATTGATCTCGTTGCTCATCTTTATTCTTCCTCACTTTTATCAGAGTGGATTCCTGCCAGGTGCGCTGCGAACTCCTTCTTTTTCTCCAGATTGGAAAGCTTGGAGTACATGACCTTCTGAGCCTGGGGCGACCCTGCGCCGTGCATGCTTTCCACCAGCGCCGTACCGCCGGTCATATTTTCGATCAGGCGGCCGATGCGCATCCGGTCCTCGGTTGGCACATCTGCCACGCCTTTCAGGTATTTATCCACATATTTGCCGATTTCCGGATTCCGCAGATCGGATTCCGATGGCATTGTAGCAATTATACCACCGCCGATATCCTGTGCCAAACGGTCGATGTCGTAAATCAATTGTGTCACATTGTGTTTACCGACATTGGCCAGCAGCGGGTCTACAAAATAAGCGCCGGATTCCGTGGGCTTTCCTTCGCAGGAGCACGCAAGGGAGCAGGCATAGAGGGTTTCAGTCAGGTGAATCATCTCGTTGATCTTTTCCTTAACATGGCCCGCCTTTCCATAGCCGCTGTAGTCTGCCATAAGCGCAGCCGCGCCGACCACAACATCGGAAACACCGCCCTTACAGCCGCCGTAATTCTGTCTGTGATAGCAGGCAAAACGTTCGACCAAAAGCCCAGAATAGGGTGTTTCGCCGCACATGAACACACGCTCCCACGGGACAAAAACATCATTGAGAACCGTCAGGCATTCGCCGCCGACAATACCGAATTTTGCGTTGCCCTGGTCAATCTCGCCTTCCATTTTCCGGTCATCATTTGTCTGACGGCCAAAGATATGGATCACTCCCGGGGCGTCCACTGGCAGCGCGCAGCAGACTGCATAGTCCGCATCGTCTTCCTTCATTCCCATGGTGGGCATAATCAGCATCTCATGAGAATTGACCATCCCGGTCATATGCGCTTTCGCGCCGCGGATAACAATGCCGTCTTCATTTTTATCCACGACATGGACAAACAAATCCGGATCTGCCTGCTGGCTTGGGCGCAGGCTGCGGTCACCCTTCGGGTCTGTCATGGCTCCGGCAATCATCAGGTCGTTTTCCTGTACATACAGAAGAAATTTTTTAAAACGTTCATGGTATTCTGTCCCCATTGCCTTATCCATATCATAGGTAACAGAATAGGTCGCGTTCATGGCGTCAAAGCCCACACAGCGCTGATAGCAGGTACCTGTCTTCTGAGAGATCATGCGAAGCATCTTGACCTTTTTCACCAGATCGCTGACGCTTTGATGGATATGTGTAAACCGGTTGATTTTCTTCCCTGTTAAATGGGAGGTGGTGGTCATTAAATCTTCATATTGCGGGCTGCCTGCCAGAGCGTAGGTCATGGAAGCTGCATTGACATGGCCTTTAATAAAGGGATGGTCGATGACCTTATCGCTGTCGATCAGCTCTCCCTTTATATAAACTTTGATATCCCGGCCGCGCAGGCTGTCAATATAATCGCGTGCTGTTTTCATCTTTTTCTCCTATTTTACCCAATCTCTGCGTATTTTTTCCCAGGTTTCATCTCTGCCTTCGGTGATAAGCGCAATGTCATTTTCATCGAGATGTGAAAACCGGCCCTGCTTTGAGAGATAATCTGAAATATCGGCAAACTCTTTAGGGTTGCGGTTCAGGGTAAATTCCTTGTTTTCATATTCTGCCAGATACCACAGGCCGTTATCGACGGCTTCTTTTGCCAGCTCGATTGAAATATCCGTGGGTGTCTGCCAGCCTGTCGGGCAGGGAGCGAGTACGTGGATAAAGGATGGCCCGTCACAGTTCTTGGCTTTTTCCAGTTTTCTCAGATAATCTTCCGGATAGCCGACACTGGCAGTAGCCGCATATGGGATTTCATGGGCTGCAATGATCTCAAAGATTTTTTTCTTTGGCCGCGCCGCGCCGTGAATATTTTTTCCTGCCGGCGTGTTTGTGGTCTTTGCTCCATAGGGCGTTAAGCCACTTTTCTGAATTCCGGTGTTCATGTAAGCTTCATTGTCGTAGCAGATAAAAATTTCCTTATCGTTACGGTCAATAGCACCCGACAGAGCCTGCAGGCCAATATCGGAGGTGCCGCCGTCTCCGGCAAAGCCAACGACATGGTAGTCCTCAAGCCCCAGGGCCTTGGCTCCCGCCAAAACACCGGACATCACTGCCGCAGTTGCAGCAAAGGGAGGTATAATCCCATTGACAAACAATGGCATATGCGGATATACGAAAGCAACCGTTGACATACAGTTCGGCGGGATAACCGCAATGCTTCGTTCTCCCAGCACCTTAAGGGCCAGACGAATCGCAAGAGCTCCGCCGCAGCCGCCGCAGGCCTTATGACCATAAAACAGTTCTTCGTTTGGGATTGTTTTTGCATTAAGCGCCATAATCAATGTCCCTCCTTACATTAATAAATTCAACGGGCTTTTCAGTGTTGCCTGCCAGCAGTGCGTCAAAGATACTACTGATATCTTCCTTTGAGATGCTGCGGCCGCCTAAGCCGCCAACATAATTATAGGTCGGTACATCCACACCCTGCTGCTTGAGGGCAGAGTTAAAATCAGAGTAGACTGCGCCTTCAAATCCAAAGCTGATATCACGTTCCATGACACCGACCGCTTTAGCGTTTTTAACGATCGCTGCAACCTTTTCCGTTGGGAACGGCCGTACACAGCGAAGCTTCAGCAGGCCAACCTTCTTACCTTCTGCGCGGCAGGCATCCACAACGACACGGGCTGTTCCCGTCACACTGCCGATTGTCACCAGGATTGCTTCCGCATCCTCACACTGGTATGCTTCTACCATACCACCGTAGGTTCGTCCGAAAAGCCTGCCGAATTCCTCGTCACTTTCGTCAATCACCTTCTCAGCCTTCAGCATTGCGATCTGCTGCTGATAACGGAACTCTGTATTATAGGTCGGTCCCGCAGTAATACAGGTGCTCACCGGGTCCTCCAGATTAAGCTTGTTAATGTAGTCCTGATACGGGATATACGCGTCGACTGCCGCCTGATCGGTCATCTCAAGAGGCTCGTAGGTATGGGTTAAAACAAAACCATCCAGGTTGACCATGACCGGCGTCATGACCTCAGGATTCTCGGCGATTTTGAAAGCCTGAATGGTGGTATCAAAGGCTTCCTGAACGTTTTCAACATACAGTTGAATCCAGCCGGATTCCAGCTGAGATAAAGAGTCTCTCTGATCACCGTAAATATTCCAGGGCGCTGCCAGTGAACGGTTTGCGTTCATCATAACAATTGGGAAACGGGAACCGCTGGCATAGTGCAGACCTTCAACCATGTATAAAAGCCCCTGGCTCGATGTTGCGGTAAAGGAGCGGGCGCCCATGGCTGCGGAGCCGATAACAGCCGACATGGCGCTGTGTTCAGATTCCACATACATGTACTGGCAGTCAAGACTGCCATCCTCTACATAATCCGCCAGACGTTCTACTACAATTGTCTGAGGTGTGATGGGGTAAGCGGCAATCACATGTGGTTTTGCCTGTCTGACCGCCAATGCGACCGCCTCGTCGCCGGATACAAATAATTTTTCGCTCATGCGTCTGCCTCCTTAATCATCGTAATGGCCTCAACCTTACATGCTTTCGCACAAACGCCGCAGCCTTTACAGTAATCATAATCTATTTCAAGGATGTCTCCTGATTTATCAATGGTGCCATCGGGACACACTAAAAAGCAGCGCAGACAATTAACACATTTTTCCGCGTCGATCACCGGCCGGAATGTCCGCATCCCTGAGCTCACGTCAATCAGGTGGCCCGAACGTGTCGACGGCCCCATGGGCAGCTGCTCGATCGTGCCTGCCGGCTGTGGCGGCGATAATTTAGGTCGGTTCATTTAGAGTCCCTCCTTTACAGTATTATAGGTTTCTTCCAAAAGCGTTTTATTTTTTGCCCTCACCTTTTCAGGGAGCTGCGTGTCAATGGCCTTATAGATGGAGTCAAGGCTTGTCAGCTCTGTGGCCGCTGTCAGCGCGCCCAACAAAGGGACATTTGTGATGGGCCGTCCGAGGATTTTCAGCGCAAGGCCTGTCGCATCGACGGTTATAACCTTGCAGTCCTCACAGTCGCTGAAATCAAATGCCTCTGCAGGCTTCATTGTATTGATAATCACCTTTGCCCCAGGCTTTAACCCCGCCTTGACCGGCGCGCCTAAAAGCGTCTCATCCAACACAATGGCACAATCACAATCGACAACGTCGCTTCGATCCTTGATTGGCGCATCATCAATTCGTGTAAAAGCTAATACCGGAGCCCCTCTGCGTTCTGGTCCGAACGATGGAAACGCCAACGCCGATTTATCGTCGCACACAACGGCATCTCCCAAGAGCCGGGCTGCTGTGAAGGCACCTTGTCCCCCACGACCATGCCAACGAATTTCAATCATTTAATACTTCCTCCTGTATTCCATAATACGGAATCATTAATTCCATATTTGTATTATAGTTCCATAATCAGGTTTTGTCAATTCCATTTTTTAAAAAAATAATAAAAATTAAGGTACTCTTTCGAATGACGCTTTGCGGCTGAAAAATATGCTTAATAAATTATTTCACTGCCATTGATTCCATAATACAGAA
>CAUEUD010000052.1 GCA_959020865.1 Eubacterium limosum
GCTATATTTCAAATTTGAAGCCATCGGGAAGCTCGGTGTTGAGCAGTTTTTTCTGTTCAAGGCTTAAGTCCGGCAGCTTGTAGGAAGCCATGCGGGCATCGTAGATTTTTTGAGCGCGGTCGCAAATATCACCCTCTTCCTCACGGGTATTTTCCTTACAGCCCTTTCGGTTAAAGACGGGGCTGGCCAGGTAGTTGTCCTCACGGTATTCCCTTGGCGTACGGCCGCTCAGATAATTGCCGCGGGGGCCGGTTTTCTCAATGGCCTTGTGGGCTTTCTTCTGACGGTCGTCAGAAACATCAAAGCCTTTGCGCATGCGCTTCAGATAGCGAATGGTTTCCTCATCTTCAATGAATTTTTCATAGCTTGTAAGATTAAAGCTGCCCATGGTGCCTACCCCGTGTACGATCATAGCAGTCTGAGTAAGCATCGGCGCCATGAGGCCTATTGTGGATTCCACGCCGGCCTGGTAGTCAGCCTTGAAAGCATCACCCAGGCCTCCTCCCATTCGGGCAGGAATCCGGTAATAGTTGGCTAAGGCGATGTGCGCCAGGGTGATGAGTGAAAATTCCGGCGCACCCATGCAGAGCTGAACATAGCGCATATCCGACATGGAGGACAGGCTGGTATACATACAGGGCAGTCCTGGATGCATAAGCTGGGATAAAACGACAATGGACAGCACCGCCGCCGCATCCTGGACCACAGAGCCAAACAGAGAGCCCGGCGCGGTCAGGTTGGTCATGGAGCAGGCCGTAATGCTGAGCGGCTGGCCTTCCTTGATTTCCCCCATGAAGTAGGCCATGGATTCCCAGCCAACGGCCAGAGGTGAGATGACACAGCCGCCGCTGTAGCACACGTATTTGTCAGAAGTGCCAAAGAAACGCTTGGCAAATCGGATACCCTCACGGGTTCCGGTTTCAAGGTCAGACTTTTTATAATTGTTTTCGGTGGCAGTGAGCACATTAAAGACAGGCTTGTGGCTGTATTTTAGCATCAGGGCAAGCTGGGGCAGGTAACGGTCCCTGGATTTATCAAGCCCGGGGACGTCGATGGCGATCTGGCTGGTGACCCCGATGACGTCAGAGGTATCAATGAGTTTGTAAAAGTTAATGACATCATGAAGGTTTGTATCACTGTAGCTGCCGTCAAAATTTAAAACCAGAGGCGTGCCGTTGGTGGGAATGATCACCGGGTCGTGATCCAGGCCGATCGCGATGTTTCGGTCAAAGCCCTGAAGCTCAAAGTTGGCTGGTACGGTTTTTAGAGCTTTGTTGAGCAGAGACTCATCAATATAGACAATATCGCCGTCTACCCTGGCGCCGTGCTGTCTGTAAATACTGCGGGCCTCCTCGTTTTCAATTTTAACCCCAACGGTGCTTAAAATATGAAGCACGCTTTCATGCAGTTTTTCGACATCCTCTTTGGTAAAAAAGACATCGGTTAAGCTTGTTTTGATCATTGGATATTTTCTCCTTCTATTTCAATTCACACAGTTCTGAATGGCAAAGCCCGGGCCTAGAATAAAGGCCCAGGCTTCTGTTGTTTTTTAGAGTCATTTAAAGATTTATGCTTCAGCAGGGTGGATATCAGCCGGTTCATTTATCGGATTATCCTCCGGCGATTCTTGACTGCCGTCACCCTCAAATGGTGCGACGAGCGTATCGACAGCCTCCGGTTCGATTTCAGGCTTATTGCGTTTATAATGATTTCGTATGATTTCCGCATAAGGAAGCCCTTTGTCCTCCTTCACCATCAGGAAGAAAGAAACCATCATTATGCAGATAAAAATCAGCGTTGGTATGGACGGTGCGATGATAAAGGTCTGGAGTGTTTGAAGAGACCCATCTGCGCCGGAGATTGTTAAGGCTACCGGGACGACTACCAGTGCGACTGCCCAGAACATACGGTACCATCTTGGCGGTTCCTGTCCAAGCTTCAGGTTTTTACAGGATAGCTGAGAGAGGACAAAGGCAGTGGAATCCAGTGAGGTAGCCAGATTGATAAACATGGTAATCAGCATTAAAGCCAGTATAATCTTACCGAGCGGAAGACTGGTCAGAATAGTGACGATGGCCCAGGTATCCCCCTTTGCTTCAAGCACACCGACGATGTCGATCCCCTGGATGGTCTGGGCGTGGACACCATAGCCGCCTAGAATTGCGAATACCATCAGCGCACTTCCTGCGCTGACAACCAGCTCAGCAATAATGATTTCACGGAGTGAGCGTCCCTTGGAAATCCGGGCAACCCAAAGCCCCATGAAAGGTGCGACAGTAATGCACCAGGCAAAATAGAAAATGGTCCATCCCTGAGCAAAGCCGTTTTGTCCGATAGCGTCTGTAAACAGGCTCCACTGCATGTAATTCTGAAGGAGTAAACCGATGGAATCGCTGGCTTTGTTGAAGATAAAAGCTGTCGGTCCAAAAATTAATACCATTCCCAACATCACAAAGGCCACCCATACATTAATGCGGCTCAGATTTTGAATACCGGAATCCAGGCCTTTCCAGACACTGGTACAGAATACAGCGCTCCATGCTAAAATGATGGCCAGCTTCGTCCACATGGTCGGTGGAATATTGAAGAAGTATTCCAGTCCGGTAGCGATCATCGGTGTGCCGAGGCCAAGTGTAGCGACATAGGAAATCAATATGACGATCAGGATGACCAGGTCGATGACAGAGCCGGTTCTCCCACGGGTTAATTTAACCGGCAGTACTTTGCTGCAGGTCTGGCTTAACCGGAGGATCGGGTCTCTCCTACGCCAGTAGAGATAGGTCATGGGAATGGCCGGCAGGCAGTAAAGTGCCCATGCCGTAGGTCCCCAGTGAAGAAATGAAAGAGCAGTGGAAATATTGGCTGCTTCGACCGATAAGGAAGCGTATCCCGGAGGCGGCGAAGTGTAGTAGTGTGCCCATTCAATGCAGCCCCAGTAAATAATGCTGGAGCCCTGTCCTGCGCAGAAAAGCATGGCAATCCAGGAAAAAGTGGAGTAATCCGGCTTTTCAGACGGAGAGCCCATTTTCGTTTTGCCGAGCTTACTGACAGCAATGGCAATACACAGAACCAGTGCGCCGAAAGAAAAGAGCAGGAATCCCCATCCAAAGCCATTTAAGGAAGCCTGCTGAATGGCAGTCATGATTTTCTGGCTTTGTTCAGGAAAGGCAAGAATTGGAATAATAAGAGCAGCTAGCAAAATGAAAGCACCAATAAAGATAAGCCGGTCAACACGCACTTTATCATCATTGGGACTTTTTATAGAAGTGTTTGGTTTCATCAGTATTTTCCCCCTTACTTATAAAAACCTTTAAATAAATTTCCCCTGAGTATTTTTATTATGACCGCACCCGAGGTTCCAGATCGAGCAGGTTGCCCTCGCTGTCAAATGGAAGTGGAGCCGGTTCGCTGAGAATTTCAATGTCATCCCTGCCCTGCACCTCGTTGTAGTATGCTTCAGACAGCATGATGTGCTGGATAAAGGATGAGTTCGGAATACGGACAATTCTCGGATTGTCCTTGTCGTTTCCGATACAGATTTTTACACAGAGCTGGATGGTTTCCTGGTCTGTTTTCATGACACAGGGTATGCGGGCGCTGCCAACCTCCACCGAGGTAATAGAATTTGGATACATTTCCTCAAGATCAAGTTTTCTTGCACAGCGAGCTGTAGTGGCGTTGGCCATGCCGATCCCGATTCCGTTTCCCTGGGTTTCCGGTGAAAGATCCAGAACGCAGACGTACTGCGATTTAATGCCGCCGTCAGCATAGGGCGTGCAGAAGGTTCCGGTAATATTAGGGTCCATTCCATCGCCGCTGAAGTTTTTGCCAAGCTCATCCACAACCAGTACATCACATTCATCCACGAGAATGCGCGGCATAAGATCCGTCGCTTCCTGCAGGAGTACAGGCTCAACAGCGCCCACATCATCGCGGTGGATACAGGTGATTTTACAGGTTTCATCATAGGCGTTCTCCACTGTGGCGACTGCAAACAGCATCTTGGAGTGGTCGATGATGGCCTGGCCATACATATGTATGTTTTTAGGCAGAAGCTCATAGCCCTGGGCATGGCAGTTCTCTGCGCCGGCTTGCTTCGCGAGGCCGATGGCCATCATTTTCATGATACCGCTTTGATAAGGGCCCCGAAAGCAGGTATGGGGTTTTACACGGTTATAGATAATAATGCCGTCGGCTTCGGCAGCGTTTTTGTCAATATATACGTCCCGGCCGTCAGGCGTCAGGCCGATTTTTTTTACCTCCATGGAGGAAATGATCGGACAGCCGATAACTTCCTCAGTAATGCCGTAGCCGTTTAAAATCGAGGTCTGGAGCTCGGCCACGGCGCCGCCGTGGCTGCCCATGGCCGGGACAACAAAGGGGTCTGCGCCCTTTTCTTTGCAGAAATCGACAATGGCCTTCAGGATTCTGGCATAGTTGGCCAGCCCTCTGCTGCCGGCTGTAATGGCGATGCGCATGCCAGATTTTATTTGATCCGCGAATTTTGGGTCTTTCAGCTGGCTGTGTACAACCTCTGGAATATCCTCGGGCTTGATCACCGGCCTTGGAAAAGTCTGCTTGATTTTGAAAAATTTTGGTAGCGGTGTGTCTTTCAGTAAATCGGATACTACACTGCTCATTTCTATCCCTCCTTCTTATAACAGTGTTGCGCCGGAAGCGGTGTCTCCGGCATAACGGGTAAACAATCCCAGAACACCATTGTACTCAGGTGACTGGTTTTTCCAGATGGCTCTGCGTTTTTTAAGCACCGCCGCCATTTCGTCGCCGCTCTTTCGCTTTCCCTTTACGCCAACAAGCCTCAGGGTGCGCTCGGGTACATTGATGTCGATGATATCATCGTCTTCGATAAGAGCGATGGGGCCGCCTGCGGCGGCTTCTGGTGAGACATGGCCGATGGCGGGGCCTCTGGTGGCGCCGGAGTAGCGCCCGTCGGTGATAATGGCAGTGCTGGCGCGCAGCTCTGGATGGTAGTGCAGTGTCTCAGTAGCCCGGAACATTTCAGGCATGCCGCATCCCCTTGGGCCGACGTAACGAATTACCACAGCGTCTCCAGGCACGATTTTACCGGATTCGATGGCTTCTACTGCGTCCTCCTCATTGTTGAACACTCTGGCACGGCCAGTAAAGATGTGGGTAGCCGGGTCGGCCGACGCGTGTTTGATGACAGCGCCGCCGGGCGCGATGTTTCCGTAGAGGGCCGCCATGCCGCCGTCAGGCTTGCAGGGGTCTGTCAGCGGGCGGATGATGTCCTGCGGCTCGTGTCCAAAGTTTTTCAGGTAGCTGGCAGTATGTCTGAAAAAGCCGGT
Source organism: Eubacterium limosum (assembly GCA_959020865.1). Lineage (GTDB taxonomy): Bacteria > Bacillota > Clostridia > Eubacteriales > Eubacteriaceae > Eubacterium > Eubacterium limosum_B. The sequence goes on from CAUEUD010000052.1 coordinate 5,328, forward strand.
GCGCTCAAGCTCCGCGAGGTTTTCCCCGACGGTTTTGCCTGTGACGGTCATCTCGTCCAGGTAGAGGAAGTCCGCAATCTCCCGCATGATGGCGGGCACGCCGCCTGCAAAGTACAGATAAGAGGTAGGCCATTTTCCACTGGAGATCAGTGATGTCAGTACAGGTATCTGGCGGTGGATACGGTCAAAATCCGACAGGGTAATGTCAATGCCGGCCTGCTTTGCAATAGCAGGAATGTGCAGGGTGGCGTTGGTTGAGCCGGAAACGGCTGCGTGAACCATGATGGCGTTCAGAAAAGAGCGCTTAGTAAGAATTTTCTGAGGTGTCAGGCTTTCCTCAACCATCTCAACAATGCGCTGTCCGGCTTTTTGGGCGTAGGATTTGATCATACCGGCCCAGGCGGGCATGAGCGCATTACCCGGAAGGGCGAGACCAAGAGCTTCTGAAAGCAGCTGCATGGTGGAGGCTGTGCCCATATAAGGGCAGGAGCCAGGAGTAGGGCAGGCATTACAGTGCAGAAATTCTGCGTCGTCCCGGGTGATCTCTCCCCTCTCGAGCTGCCCAGGTGTTTCATAGCCAACGACACCGGTGATGAACTCTGGTCCTGGCATCATAGCGCCTCCACAGAAGTGGATGGCGGGAATATCGAGCCGGGCAATGGTCATGAGATGCGCGGGTACAGCTTTGTCACAGGAGGAAAAAAGGACCATTCCGTCAAAAGGGGCGGATTTGGCGTGGATTTCCACCAGTGATGAGATAATATCCCGAGAGGCCAGTGAGTACCGGATGCCCTCGTGCCCGCAGGCCACACCGTCACAGATATCGGTTGCAGTATGGACGGCGGGTTTGGCATTTTTTTTATAGACTCCGAGACCGGCGCTGTCGACCAAGGTGTTCAGATGGGTGCTTCCCGGATGGCTGTCGCCAAAGGTACTCTCTAAAAGTATCTGGGGCTGTGACAGCTCCTCGGGAATCCATCCGGTTCCCAGCCGCATGGGGTCAAACTCGGGATTTTCTTTTCTTGCTTTTTGACTTTTAAGCATGATATTTTGCTCCTTTTTTGTGTTATCAGCATTCTGGATTTCTTCTTTTGCTTAGGATAACATAAAAGCCTGTGTATGGAGGGTTCAGAATAGAGAATTGAAAATCACATAACAATTCTCTATTCTTATGACGAATTCTCCATTATATAATTTATAAAGAGGGGCTCAGATGACGCCGGCTTCTACCAGAACACTGTAAAGCTGGCGTTTGCCATCGGTATCAATGGTGGCGGCAGGTTTCCTTGGAAATCCGCAGTCGATTCCCTGCATTTCAACCGCTGCTTTCAGTGAGCTGGGGAATGGATGTCCGAATATAACCGACATAACCTTGCAGAGCATACGGTGGTATCCCTGAGCCTTTTCCAGATCACCTGCCATAAAGCTGTCATACAGGCGGCGGCAGAGCTTTGGAGCAGCGCAGGCGCCTACACCCATAAAACCGTGTCCGCCGCAGGCCAGCGTCCCGAGGAAGGTTTCATCGGTTCCGGTCAGGACACCAAAGGCCTGGTTGCGGGTTTCGTTGATGATGGCTACTGTGCTGGTGAGGTCGGCCACATTTTTAATACCGCAGATGTTTTTTTCTCGGGAAAGTTCCACAATGGACTCCACAGACAGGGTTACGCCGGTGTAATCCGGGTAATGGTAAATGATCACGCCGGGCTTTGAGAAACGGGCGATTTCCTTATAGTAATCCACCATGGCTTCCTCAGTGGTTGGCGGATCAAAGGGTGTCATGATGAGATTGAAATCCACACCGATTTCCCCAGCATAGGAACAAAGCTCCTTAGTACCGGCAGTGGTGTTGGTGCTGCAGCAGGCCGCGATTTTGAAACGGCCGTCCGCGGCTTCGACGGCAGCCTTGAACAGCTGCTTTCTTTCTTCGATGCTCATGGCCGGGTATTCGCCGGAGCTGCCGCCCACCAGAATACCGTCAAGTCCCTCCAAAACCAGGTGTTCCACCAGGTTTTTTACTGAGGCGGTGTCCAGGCTTTCATCACGGTTCATAGGAGTTGCCATGGCGGCGTATACACCCTTAAATTCTTTGGCAGCTGGCAGTTCCTTTCCCTCAAGGTAGGCTCTGCTGTTCTGGTGCTTCAGATTGCCCATGTCCATTTTAGCGTTGATGCGAAGGCGCTGAGGATCATAGAAAACGCGGTCGCAGAGGGTGATTTCCACATTCTGTCCGCCAGTTTTCACCACAGCCTTACCGCCATTTTGGGCATGTCCGGCTTCAATAAGGCAGTAACCAATACTCTCCTCCACAGTGTAGCCATAATTGGCGGTAGTGACCTTGCCAATCACCTTCTCCTTTATCCAAACCGGGCTTTCGTTTTCGATGTCGATGGTATCGTCGCTTGCCACAAAGCCCATGAGTCTGCGGGCGGGCCCGTTTTCCTTGATTTTGAGGAGTTTTTCTTTGCCGGTAAAATGCGGCTTATCCCAGTTGACAGACCACTCCATACCCATTTCCAGCGGGTTTGTTCCGCCGAAATCCCGGACAGTGATGAGCCCCTTTTCGGTGGGGACGCTCTCGAGGGTGACGTCGCTTTCGACAATGCGGACACCGTATTTTTTCCCGATCCTCAGCAGGTCTGTGACAATCTGGCTGATGCGGGCGCTGTCTGCGAAAATTTCAAAGCCAAGTTCACCAGTGAACCCGGTTCGTGACAGGATAATGGGGATGCCCCCCGCCTCATTTTCCATAAAGGTGTAATACTTCATGTCGGTCATGTCATTTTTTAGGTAGGATGCCAGCATACGGCGGGAATCTGGCCCTTGGACAGACCAGAGGGAAATTTCGTCACTCAGGTCTTCAAAGCGGACCGTGCGTTTGTTTTTATGCTTTTCAAACCAGTTCAGGGTATTGTCCTTAAAGGGGGAAATCATCCAGAACTTTTCATCGCTGTAGCAGTAGAAGGTGACGTCGTCAATCATCACAGCTTCCTCATTTAAAATGCTGGTGTACATGACCTTACCTGGAACGAGATGAGCCAGATCATTTACGCACATTTCATCTAAAAAGGCGCGGGCGTCCTTTCCGGTAATTTCCACAAGACCCATGGTGAAGTCAAAAATCGCCACGTGGTCGCGGATAAGCTCATGGTCATGTCTTCTGACCATATCGTTTTTTTTGTACATTCTCTTCCTCCGAGTTGGTTAAAGTTTATGTGATAAATGCTTGGCGGGCTTTGGTGTGTGCCGACGGCCAAAAGCTTTTTTATCGGATACTCAGTTATAATGCAAGGTGTGTGCCAAAAGGAAAAAAGTCGTAAAAATTTTTATAAAAATCAAGATAAAAAGCCGGAACCCCTTGATTTTAGGCGCAAAAAACACGACACGCTTGTCAAGGATAAGGCCGAGTGTTACAATTGAGACAGTTTTTAAAAAGGTTAACAGCGGGAAAATGATGAAAAAATTCATCGCTATGATGAAAAAATTCATCATTTAAAAGGCTTATTTTGGAAGTATTGATTGTAAAAAGGTGAGGAAAATGAATTTAGGTGATATCTGCAGTTCAAAATATCTGCTTGTGGGTCTTGAGGAGGGCCTTGGACAGACGGTCAAAAAACTTTCGGGACAGGATACGGCATATGTACTGGCGGCTGATTTTGGGCAGATCGAGAAGGTATTTACAGACAGGGCTCTCCTGCGTTTGTATATGGAAAGCGAAGGCTCCGACAGTCCTCTGGAGGACTGCGTTTCCAGAATGTCCTTTAAAATCTTATCGGCGGATCTTCCGGTAGAGCAGATTCCTGAAATGGAGGAAGGGACACTGGTTATCGCCTTTAAAAATGAAAATCCCATCGGCGTCCTCCACTATACCAAAGCCATCCAGGAACTTCTGTCTGCTAACAAGACCTTTGATTTATCCATTGAAGGGTTTCAGCAGGTTTTTGAAAACATTGAGGAAGAGATCGTCGTATCTACTGGGGAAGGCCGTATCTCTTACCTCAACCCCAAAGCTGAGTATCTTATCGGACTGCCGGCCAGGGAGCTGGTGGGCATGAGTCTTGAGGAGCTGGTCGAAAAGAAAATCTTTTATCCCAGCGCTGCTCTGGAGGTATTAAAAACCAGAAAAAAGGTGGACATGCAGACAACTTTGAAGGATGGCGAGGAGCGGCTGAGCACCGCCATCCCCATTTTCGATCAGAGCGGCGGAATAAAATATACGGTATGCACCTCGAAAAATGTGGGTGAGATTTTAAGGCTCAACCAGCAGCTGTTATCTAAGAAAGCCAAGCTTAAGCAAAAGGATGAGGAAATTGAGCGGATGCAGAAAAAGGAATTTGAACAGATGAATTTCTACTTTGACAGCCCGGAAATGTATAAGGTCATGCGCTCCATCCGGCGCACAGCCCCCCTTGACATGACCGTTCTGATACAGGGAGAAACCGGTGTGGGCAAAGGGATTATCGCTAAGAGTATACACTATTTAAGTAACCGGAAACACCAGCCCTTTGTCAAAATCAACTGTGGGCTGATCCCGGAAAACCTTATCGAGGCAGAACTTTTTGGCTATGAGGAGGGCGCTTTCACTGGCGCTTCCAAAGGCGGCAAGGTCGGCAAGGTGGAGATGGCCAACGGCGGTACCCTGTTCCTTGATGAAATCGGGGATATGCCGCTTCCACTCCAGATCAAGCTGCTGGATTTTATCCAGGATGCTACCTTTGTGCGGGTAGGCGGCGTTAAGCCCCAGAAAGCCGATGTGCGTATCATATCTGCCACCAACAGGGATCTGGATAAGATGATGCAGGAAGGCAGCTTTAGGCAGGACCTGTTTTATCGTCTTAATGTTTTTAACCTTACGATTCCCCCACTGCGTGAGCGCACGGGGGATATCCCGGAGCTCATTGAATTCTTTTTAAAGAAGTTTAACAGTAAGTACGGGTTAAACAAAAAACTGGCGCCGGATCTTATCTATGAGCTGTACCAGTACAGTTGGCCAGGCAATGTGCGTGAGCTGGAGCACACGCTGGAGCGTCTGATCGTTATGAGTGAAGGTGACGAGATCAATTCTGAGACCCTTCATGAGGCTTTGAACAACGCTCAGAAGCCCTCGCTCAACATTGTCTGCAACGGGATCATGCCCTATAAGGAAGCCAAGAATATGCTTGAGAAAATATTGGTGCAGCGGGCTTATGAAACCTGCGGCTCCACCTATAAAGCCGCTGAGGCTCTTGGAATCGACCAGTCCACTGTGGCCAAGCTGTTGAAAAAATATCGGGTCGAAAACTAACCAGAGTCAAAAAATAGCCTTTATGAGCACAAAAAGTGCATTTAACCGGTAACATCAGAGTGATATAATAAATAAGTAAAAGTTTAGTATCAGCTTGGGGGAATTGCCATGGGGTGTAAAAATTTTAAAGACATAAACAAAGAAACCGTTAAGGACTATTTAAAAGAGTGTACGGATTATTTTGCGCCGGACGCGCGGCTGAGCGTGTACGAAATCGGCGAAAGCGAGGAAGACGGCGACGGCTTCATCAATTTTCTGTACCGCGTCTGGGACGAAAACGGAAAATCTGTGATTGTCAAACAGGCCAAAACCTATTATAAAGCCTTTGAGGAAGGCGTGGGCCCCTTTGTACAGGACCGCAACGCGCTGGAGGCAGATGTCATGCGCATCAAGGGCGCCATTACCCCCGAATATATTCCTGAGGTCTATCAGGTAGACCTGGATAACCATATTTACCTCTGTGAGGATTGCAGCGATTTAAAAATCCTGCGGTTTGAACTCATGAAAGGAAAAAAATTCCCCGAATTCCCGAAAAAAATTGGGGAATTTATCGCCAAGTCCAACTTTTACACTTCTGAATATTATTTAGACGCAACGGTCTATAAAGAGCTTCAGGCAAAATTCCTGAACCCGAATATGCGTTTGATTTTTGAGATTGGCCTGTTCCTAAAAGATGAGCATGCCATCGACGACCACGACCCTCATGATGACCCGAATGCTGATCCCGAACGGCTGGCCATGGGTGACGCGCCCTGGAAAAGCAGGGCCTTCCGCACCGAGATGCTCAAGCTGCGCGACATTCATATGAAGCACTGTGAATGCCTGGTGCACGGCGATCTGCACACCTCCAACATCATGATAAATGATGAAAAAATGAAAATCATTGATCAGGAATATGCCTTTATGGGGGCTTCCTCCTCCGATACAGGCTATCTCATGGGCAGTGTGCTCTATGAATATATCCGCTGGTTTTACATGGATGATTACCCTGAGGATTTCTGTAAGGATTTCAGGGAAACCATTCTCGGCTATATGCGGGACATTATCCATACCTACAATGCGGTTTATACCGAGTGCTGGAAAAAGGATGCCAAGGTTACCTACCGTGACTTTGACGACTTCCGCGAGTCCATCCTCCGGAATTTTATTCAGGAGGTCTGCGGTTTTACAGGCTGCCAGATCACCAGCCGCGTAGGCGGGCTTGTTCCTCTCCCCGACTTTGATACCATCGAGGACCGGGATAAACGCAACGAGGCCTGCCGCCTGTCCCTCACCATTGCCAACTATCTGATCATGCACCGCATGGAAGTCGAAAGCATCGACGACATGGTGGACACCATTGTGCGGATAACCGGAAACTTTTTTAAACTGATAAAGATGATTGATTAATATAGGACAAAACGAAATTTTGCGCAGATTGTTATGTTTCATTCTGCGCTTTTATTTTACTCATTTTAAAAGATTGACATACATTATAGGCGAGGGTAAAATAATGATGCGTATCCGTAAGAATTGGAGAATTTAAATGCCAGAACTAAATTATGATGAAAACTATTTTATGACGGCAAACCCTAATATTTATGAAAACAGCGGGCTTCGGGAGCCGCAAATCAGGGGTTATTATAAAGCCTTTGAGCATTTTGTGATTAATGCAAAAAAGACACATGCTATTATTGTGCTCCCGACCGGGGTTGGAAAGACGGGATTGATTGGATTACTGCCCTATCATATATGTAATGGCAGGGCACTTGTCATCACACCACAGTTGACCATCAAGGATACAGTGATCGATTCACTGGATCCAGATAATCCTGGAAATTTTTGGTACAAAAGGGGTATATTTAAAAAAATAAGTGAGCTTCCCACTTTGGTAGAATATGCTCCAAAGATTAATCAGGAAATCCTGGATGCAGCGAACATTATAGTTCTCAATATTCATAAGCTACAAATGAGACTGGAAAGTTCTCCGCTGAATTTTTTACCTGAAGATTATTTTGATATGATCATCATTGATGAGGCACACCATTCTACGGCGGATACATGGGTATCGACCACAGAGCATTTCAGTAAGGCAAAGATTGTCAAACTGACCGGTACGCCCATTAGAACAGACGGCGTGGAATTGGCGGGAGAATTGGTTTATAAATATAAGCTCAGCCAGGCAATGGCAAGAGGGTATATTAAATCATTGCGCAATTTTGTGTATATTCCGGAGCAATTATACTTAACGCTGGATGACGATACTACGGCACGATATACACCGGAAGCTTTATTAAAACTTGGTATACGCAGTGAAGACTGGATTCGGCGGTCTGTGGCGTATTCGAGAGAATGCTCCGAAAGTGTTGTAAGGAAAAGTATCGAACTGCTTGAGAAAAAAAGAAGAAATGGTTCAAAGGTACCCCATAAAATTATCGCCGTTGCCTGTAGCATTAGCCATGCAGAACAGATAAAAGAGCTCTACCGTCAAAATGGATACCGGGCTGAGGTTATTCATAGTAAACAGGACTTTGAAATTCAAAAGGGTATTAAGAAAGCAATCGAAAATCATAGGCTTGATGTGATTATTCATGTCGCAATGTTGGGAGAAGGGTATGATCATCCTTATTTAAGTATCGCGGCGATATTCAGGCCTTTCAGAAGTGAGCTGCCTTACGAACAGTTTATCGGAAGAGTGCTGCGGGCTATTCCAGAAAGTGAAATCGAAAAATCAGATGATAACATTGCGGATGTGATCTCGCACAAAAATCTTGAACTGACGAAACTCTGGGAAAAATATAAGCTAGAACTCCAGGAAAGCGAAGTGATCAAACATCTACAAAATGAAAATATTATCGAGGATTCTGCCGTTGAAACATGCTCTGGCGAACAAAATGGGAATATTATTCCTATGGGTCAGGCATATGAAAAAGGAATTGGTGTTTTAAGTGAGGATATCTATTTAAATACAGAGCTCCTTAAGAAACATAAAGAGGAAGAAGAAAAACAAAGACAAGCGATTATTGAATTGCAAAAGCTTTTAAATATAGAATATGAGCAGGCGTTATCAATTTACAATCAGAGCCGTACACAGGAAACTGCTGCGATGTTAAAACGTCCCGATTTATATTTTGCAAACAAAAAGAAAAATTTAGATGAATCGATTCGAGAAGACATTGTACCGGAATTAATCACAAAATATAAGATTGATCAATCGTCAGATAATTTATCCGACTGCCGGCTTTTTACAGGGAAATACTTTTGGATAAAAAATAGTAACTCGGATAACGGTGCGATGCTGGCAATGTATCTGAACAGTTATATGAAAAATGAAATCGGCAAGCCCAGAAAAGAATGGACGCTCTCGGATTACGACAATGCTTTTCAAAAACTATCGGTTGTAAAAGAATATATAGAAAGAGTTTTGTCCGACTATTTAAATATTAATTTTGATTAGATTTGGAAGTAAAAACAGGAGAAGTTACCATGGACGCTTATATTAAAAAAATTTACGATATGCTTTATTCACCGATTGTTACCCCTTATAATTTATTAGAAAATGCCAAATTAGAAAATTATAGCTATGTCAAGTATTATAAAGAGGATCATGAGATGGTCGCTGAAATGGCATGTGAAATATCGGGAGAAGGAAAAAAAATCTTTTACTATTTTTTTGATTCTAAGGATTATTTACAAAGGATTTGTGTCAGCAACAAAGGAACTAAAGAAGTTGTGTTTTCCAGAGATGTTGCTGTAAAAAATGCAAAAGAAGCCTATTATCTGGCAAAGGAAGCTTTTGAACAAGTTGTGTGATCTAAAAATAACGGTCCAATGATGAACCGTTATTTTTAGATTGAGAAAAGCTTACAAGGAGAAACCAATGAAAAAAATTGATTGTCTCGGCGATATGTGCCCGGTTCCGGTCATGAAGCTTCAGCGGGAAACGCGAAAGATGAAGCCCGGCGAGAGCGTTCTTCTCATCACAGACCACAGCTGCACGGTCAAAAGTGTCCGGGAGTTCTGTGCGGGCATGCAGATGGCGTGCGTTTGTGATGAGGTTATGAACGGGGTTTGGGAGATCACGGTCAGCAGATAGTGTCGGCCAGAATCTTTTCAATATAGCAGATCAGCTTCAGGAGGGTGCGGTCCCGGTACTCCGAAGCTTTTTTCTTAATAATGTAGTAGTCGTTCTGCAGGGTCAGCCCCTCAACGTTGATGATTTTGAGCTGTTTATGGTACAGCTCTTTTTTTATGCACATATATGGCAGAAAGGCCATGCCGTAGCCGTTGATGGTGGAAAGCTTAATGGACTCAATGGAATCCTGCTTAAAAAGGATCATCAGGCTTTCGACGTCCACCCCTTCGTCTGTGAGGCGCTTTTCAAGGTGCTGTTCTGTTTTCTGGTCAGTGGTCAGGGTGAGCAGCGGATAGCGGCTGAGGTCTTCTTTTAGGATATGATCGTCAATTTCCATATCGCTGCCGGCCACGAGAAAGACATCGTCTGAAAAAACCTTTTGCCCTGTCAGTGAAGGATCCGACGGCGGGCCTGTGATAAAACCAATGTCGCCCTGGTCGCAGTTGACCTGCTGCTCGATCCTGTGGCTGGCCATGGAGGAAATCTCCAGCGAGTAGGTCGGGAAATTTTTCTTAATATAATAAAGCGTGCAGGGCAGAGCATAAGAAGCGATGATGGGTGTGGACAGAATATGGAGCACACGGTTGCTCTCTTCATTCTCCTGAAGCTCCCGGATCATACTGTCATAGGTAGAGGTCAGGTGTACTGCGTACTCGTAGACGGTTTTTCCGCTGCAGGTCAGTGTTACACCCTTGTTGCTGCGCTCAATGAGGCTGGTGTTAAAAAGCTGTTCCATGGTTTTGATCTGCTGGCTTAAGGCCGACTGTGAGATAAAGGTCTGTTCTGCGGTTTTGGTGATGCTTCCGTTATCTGCGATTTTGATAAACATTCTTAAAGACTCGATATTCATCCTCTCGCCTCCTTTGTGATTGATTACAGTATATCACAGAACAGGAATAAGGTGCTGAAATTCTGTCATCAGTTTTTCTTATGCTGAATCGCTTTTCGATGTTATTCAAATTACTGATGAGGTGCTATAATGGAATCATCAAAAGTTGATAGTTTTTTAACAAAGGAGGGGAAAGGATTTGGAAGAAGAAAAAATTCAGCGGTCTACCAGGACCCGCGCGCCGAGGAAGCCGAAAAAGAACCAGATACCCATCGCCATTGTGGTAACGATTTTAGTCGTGGCCGCAGGCGTGTATCTTGGGCTGGGAAGCGAGAAGCTGCCGGTATATTGGATTATCGGGCTCTGCTTTGGTTTTATCCTTCAGCGGGCGCGCTTCTGCTTTACCGCATCGGTGCGTGACCCAAGCCTTACCGGGAGCACCTCACTGACCCGGGCGGTACTCATTGCATTCGCGGTAACGACCATTGGCTTTACAGCCATCAAGTATGGCGCCTACCTTAACGGCCAGGAAATACCGGGCATGAGCTCTGTAGCGCCTATCAGTCTGCCTTTGGCACTGGGGGCCGTGTTCTTCGGGATCGGCATGGTCATCGCGGGGGGCTGCGCCTCCGGAACGCTGATGCGTGTCGGCGAAGGGTTTACCATGCAGATGCTGGCTTTGGTGTTCTTTGTGGTCGGTTCCTTCTGGGGCGCTCACGACATGGGATTCTGGGACGGTGTCTTTAACACCAATGCACCCAAGATCTTTTTACCGGATGTGTTTGGATGGTTCGGCGCTTTAGTCGTCCAGGGATTAATTATTCTTCTGCTGTATATTGCCGCAAGGCAGTGGCAGAAAAAGAAAATGGGAACAGCGGATTAATTTGGAATTCAAAAAAATATTATAAGAAAAAAGGAGAAATTAAAATGAGTGAATATACGTTAGATTGTTTAGGTGAAGCCTGTCCAGTGCCATTGATGAAAACAGAAAAGGAACTGGCAAAACTGAATGTAGGAGACCTGCTGATTGTCTCTATCGACCACAGCTGCGCGATGAAAAATGTGCCGGAATGGGCGCGTACTCAGGGCCATAACGTCGAAATCGAAGAAGTGGACGACGGCGAATGGGAAGTTGTGATTGAAAAAACCAAATAACCCAATATGAGGGGGAGGTTGTTATTGTGAAAGAATTTTTTCAAAAGCTCAGTAAGAATGATTTTTATAAAAAATTGATGAAAGAGCCTTTGACCTATGTGGCCGGCGCGGTGCTGCTGTCTGTTTTCCAGATCGCGCACCTGGCGTCCCTTGGCAGTGCCTGGGGCGTTACCAGTGCCTTTGCGGACTGGGGCGCCTGGATTTACCAGGGCCTTGGCGGGGATGTGAGCTCCTGGGCTTATTTTGCCGGTGAAAAGGCGCAGCATACCCTGGCCGCAGGCTTCCTGCACGACGGTGGTTCTATCCGAAATATTGGCATCATCATCGGGGCTTTACTGGCCACGCTCTACGCATCACAGTTTAAAATTAAAAAAATCAAGTCCATTCGTCAGGTAGTGGCCGCTGTCTTGGGCGGGCTGCTCATGGGCTACGGCGCTAGAATGGCTCACGGCTGTAATATCGGAGCGCTGTACAGCGGAATTTCTTCCCTGTCGCTTTCCGGTTGGATTTTCGCAGCCTTCTTAATGCTCGGCGCCTTTATCGGAAGCAAGCTGCTGGCAAAGTATTTTATGTGATTTGCAATCAAATAGGAGTATGGAATGAATAAGAAAACAGAGCAATATGATGTTGTAATAATCGGCGGCGGCGCCGCTGGCCTGACTGCGGGGATCTACTGCGGGCGCGCCCGTCTCAAAACCCTGCTGATCGAAAAGGCACTGGTGGGCGGCCTCGCCACCTATACCAGTGAAATTGAAAATTATCCCGGCTTTCCAGAAGGCTCGAGCGGTCTGGGGCTCATGGATTTATTCCATGAACAGGCCAAAAAATTCGGCGTCAAGTTCAAGCTGACCGATGTGCGCTCCGTGGATTTCTCTGGTGAAACCAAGGTGGTTGAAACCTTCAGAAACCGCTTTGAAGCCAAGGTGGTCATTGTGGCTACTGGCGGAAAGCCGCGCCTGACCGGCGCCGAAAACGAGGATAAATATCTGTACGACAAGGGGATTTCTTTCTGCGCGACCTGTGACGCGGCCGCCAACACCGGCAAGACGGTTATGGTCATTGGCAGCGGCGACGCCGCCATCGAGGAAGGCACCTTCCTGACCAAGTTTGCGGACAAGGTCATCGTTTCCGTCATGCACGAGGAAGGCAAAATGGACTGCAACGAGATCGCCAAAGCTCAGGCTCTGGAAAACCCAAAGATGGAATTTATCTGGAATACCGTTGCCGAACGATTTGAGGGCGACGAACACCTGGATACCGTTGTGCTGAAAAATATTAAAACCGAAGAATCCATCCCTGTCAAGGTGGATACCTGTTTCCTCTTTATCGGCTATCTCCCCAATACTGAATGGTTTAAGGATATCCTGGATATGAACCGTGGCGGTTACCTCATTACCAACGAACGTATGGAAACCAATGTGCCAGGCGTCCTTGCCGCAGGCGATGTCCGTGATAAATTCTTAAAACAGGTTGCCACAGCCGTAGGCGATGGCGCCATTGCCGGCTACGGCGCAGAAAAATACATCTCTGAGCTGGAAGTCTACGAAAACCAGGTGCTCAACAATGGCGAACCCTCCGTCGTCTATGTATGGAATGCGGTAGACCCCAAATGCCGCGAGCTTATGACCACCGTTGAAGCCTTCCAGGAAAAACACGCAGGCGATCTTCATGTCACCAATGTGGATATCTACAAATCCGACGGCATTGCCAGACGTTTGGGCATCTCCGAAGTGCCGGCGGTTCTCTACATCAAAGACAACGAAGTTCAGAAAACCCTGACCCAAAATATCTCCATGGAAGGGCTTGAAGGACTGGTAGATTAGACCGTAATCCATTATCAAGATTAAACCAACTCGTTAATACACCCAACTTAAAACCACTTAGATAAAGAGTCTGGGACAAAAACCCACCTCATTAAAGAAAAGAAGCGGCGATGCGT
>CAUEUD010000053.1 GCA_959020865.1 Eubacterium limosum
GTTCGCTGTATACGCGGTTGTAATTGTTATGGTACTGATCGGCGGGGAAAGTATCATCCAGTGTGATAATAAAAGCAATGGAAACCTGATAAATTGTGGTGTGAATTTTAAAGCTTTCAGAGAGCGTAAAAGCATTAATCATAAACAGTATACTTGTCAAAACTACTTGTGTTTCATAATAATATATTTTATAATAAAATATAAAATGAACAAGCGTAGACGGATTATTTGCTATGGGAAATGGAAATTAAAAAGTGCTGCGAAAAATACAAAGCAGATCATAGGGCTGAGGACAGTATACTGGTCAAAGAATGATTTAAGACATCTTAACCGGTATGGGTGCTGATGTGAGCGGGTCGGAAACATGGAACAGCTTTCAGAGGTGTTAAAGTGAATGCAGAAAAGGCGCCATGTGCTGAATGGAGGAGAACACCTTGAACGATAATGAAAAAATTATTTTAATAGCAGATGATATTGAGCTGAACAGAGCGATCATTGCTGAGATTTTCAATAAAAGTTACCGGATAGTAGAGGCCGAAAACGGAAAGAAGGTGCTGGACGCCATTGCTGTACACGGCCGTACCATTAAAATGGTGCTTTTAGATATCATCATGCCGGAAATGGATGGTTATGAGGTTTTACAGGCGATGGCTGGAAATGGATGGCTGAAGCAGATACCAGTGATCATCATCACTTCGGACTCCTCGGAAAAAGCGGCATTGCGGTGCTATAATCTGGGAGTTTCTGATATGGTTAAGAAGCCCTTTAATCCAGAAATAGTAAGACGGCGTGTGGAAAATGTCATTGAGCTTTACGCGCATAAATTTGATCTTGAAACGATGATTAAAAAGCAGATTACAACCATGGAGGAACAGGAAGCCCGTTTAAACCAGGCCAACAGCTTTGTCATTGATGCCTTAAGCACAGTTATTGAGTTCAGGAGTGGCGAATCTGGACAGCATATCCAGCGTATGCGTGGTCTCACGCGTTATTTAACCAATAATCTGGTCCACCTGTATCCGGAGTACGATATGGAACCAGCGATGGTAGAGGCCATAGCCAGTGCAGCGACGATGCATGATATCGGGAAAATTGCCATACCAGATTCTGTCCTGTTAAAGCCCGGCAAATTGACCGATAAAGAATTTGAAGTAATGAAGACCCATACCATAAGGGGCTGTGAGATTCTTGAAACACTGGACTATACCCAGGATGAGGATTATTTTAAGCTGTGCTATGAAATCTGTCGTTATCATCATGAAAGATGGGATGGCAAAGGGTATCCGGAAGGCCTGCGGAAAGACGAAATCCCCATATGGGCACAGATTGTTTCATTGGCAGATGTTTATGACGCACTGACCAGTGAAAGGGTTTATAAACCACCTTACAGTCATGAGCAGGCAGTGACGATGATTTTAAACGGAGAGTGCGGTGTTTTTAATCCTAAGCTGATAGCATGTTTTAAGGAATGTGTTAACCATATTCGCGATAATCTGGATGAAAACACAGAGAAAACCGCAGGGGAGGGACTGGTACCGTATCGTCCGTCCTCCCATGTCAAACCGCTCAGGCTGACAGATATTGAAGAGATGGATACCATTTCTGAACGTGTGATGTGGCTTTTGGAGGTTGAACAGGAAAAATATCGGGTTCTGTCTGAAATGTCAGGTGAAATTATTTTTGATTATAATCTTTTAAGTGACCGTATCGAATTTTCAGAAAAGGCCAGTGATATTTTTGGTATGGATACCCAAATTGAACATTTTATAAAACGGATACAGGAAAGTGGATTTATAGAGCAGAAACAGCTTAAAGAATTGATCGACAGCATTAAAAAAATAACACCAGAACAGCCTTTTTTTCGTCAGGAGCTGCGGCTTAAACTGAAAGATAACAGCTATGAATGGTATGAACTGTATGCCAACGCTATTTTTGACAGTGATATGGGGCGTTGTATCAGTATTTTGGGTAAGATTACCAACATACATGAGCGCAAAAAACGCAGTGATCTGCTATATCAGCAGGCAAATACCGATCCGTTGACAGGGCTTTTTAATCGGAATGCTCTAAATGAGCATATCTATGCGGTTCTGGCAGATCCAGTACTAAAAAATGCGGCGGTCATGATCATTGATCTGGATAATTTTAAGGCTGTTAATGACAATTTTGGACATTTGTACGGCGATGGGGTATTGAAGGAGATCAGCAGAGAAATTCGGGAGAGAGTAAGGGAGACAGATATCATAGGACGCATCGGAGGAGATGAATTTGTGGTTTTTATGGAGAATTACGGGGATGAAAGCGTACTGAAAAAAAGGGCCGATGCTTTTTGCCATGCTCTGAGAAAACGCTATGAGGAAGATGATGTCGAATGCGCTATTTCGGGGAGTATTGGAATCGCATGTTTTCCAAGAGACGGAAAGACCTATGATGAATTACTCGGCAAAGCCGATCAGGCATTGTATTATATCAAAAAAGAACATAAAAACGATTATGCATTTTATCGTGATGAGATTCGTCAGACCCACTTTCGCTCTGTTTTATCAGAAGTAGATGCGTAGAAGAGATGAAAAACAAAAAGAACGGTTAACCGTTCTTTTTTGATGCTTTTGATTCTATGGCATTGCTGGATTTTGAAAATAAAGTATGTTAGAATGAAAAAAAGGAGGAGTTCTATGGCAGCAGAAAAAAGTCAACAGCAGATGATATATCATTTTCTTTTAAGACAGATCAAGATGGGCAACTATAAGAGTGGTGACCGTTTTCCAACGGTTAAGGAGATCGCCGATCATTTTAACGTATCCTACTGTCCGGCCCAGATAGCCCTGAAAACATTGGAAAAGGACGGCTATGTCCGGCTGAGTAAGGGAAGAACAGCAGAAATAATATGGCAGCCGGATGAAAAGACTGAAGAAGCGCTGGACTTTGAAGAGCGCAGAGAGGTGCTAAAGGACCTTTATGAAAGCCTCTGCCACTTTTCTCCCTTATTCAGGCTGCAGGGATTAAGTCTGATGGACAAGGAACAGCTTGCTGAACTGGAACAGTTGCTTGCCAGTGATCAGGAACCGCTGTTGTTCAGTTTATATAAGGGATTTGAAGGCTCTTTAAAGCCCATGAAAAATCAGATGTTAATGTATTTATTTACGGATATTGATGCTTTTGTGGGGACTGCACTCGTGGACCGGATGAAACATGTTAATGATGGACAGGGTGACATGGCTTTGGAAAAAGTGAGGAAATATTTACTTAATGCTATCCGCTGTATTAAAAAACAGGAATATAAAAACAGCTTTGAGCAGCTTTTAGAATTAAGCCGGTATTTCAAAAAATTTTTTGATTTTGATCAGAAAGAGGTCTGCCAGCAGAGAGAGGCCGAAGCTTTTTCCTGGGAACCTCAAAAGGGACGTAAACGGTACTGCGATGACATCGCAATTGATCTGATCTGTAAAATTAACCAAGGCGTATATCCGGTAGACAGCTATTTGCCACAGGGCAGACTATTGGCAGATATTTACCACGTATCGCCCATTACCATGCGCCGAACCATTAATATTTTAAATGAATTGGGCGTAGCTAAAAACATCAATGGCATTGGGACAAAAGTGATCTTCCCGGGCGACCAGACTATTTTATATAAAATGAAGGACATGACAATGGACAGAAATCTGATTCAGTTTTTAGAAGCCCTGCAGATTTTAGCCATTACTGGTGAATCTGTCGTATTTTATACCTTTCCATTTTTTAATGAGGCCGCTATTAAGAAAATAAGAGAAGCCTTAAAAATAAAAGGTGATGAGCGGTCAAAGGTACAGACCTTTGCGGCCTGTTTACAGGCCATTGTCCACTGTGCGCCATTTTCGGCCATGAGGGAGATATACAGTAAGCTGACGCTCATGACATTAAAGGGCAGTGTTCTGCGGCTTGAGAGCACCGGAGATGAAGGCATTGCATGGTGGCCGGCGATGGCTGCACAGTTTGAAAACAGCCTGGATAATAAAGACGCGGCCTTGTTTTCCAAAACGCTTTTTGATTTGTTCCATAGGAGCTTCTGCTCGACCCGGGAGACATTATGTGAAATTGGCGTTAAACAGGCAGCCTCGGTTGCCGTTCCGCTTATTTTCAACTAGGAAAAAGAGATTCACGGTATCCTGTGTCTGCTTACCGGTATAGTGAAAGATCGAGCGCGTCTGAAATAAAGCGCATGGCTTTTTGCCCTCGAACACTGTTGCCAATGGGGTCAAGCCTGGGGCTGAAAGCAGAGAGCGCAAGCTGCCCAGGCACTACCGCCAGCAGGCCTCCGCCTACACCGCTTTTCCCTGGCAGCCCTACAGTATAGGCGAAATCGCCGGAAGCACCATAGAGACCTTCCATGGTCATCTCGGCAAAAATATGAGGTAAAAATTCAGGATTTATAACAGCTTTTCCAGTGATTGGATTTACGCCGCCATTGGCCAGTGTAGAACCCATAACTGCCAGATCTTTACAGGTTATGGCGATAGAACATTGCCTGGTATAAATATCGCAGGTGGTATCCGGATCGTCATAAAGTGTGCCGTAGCTTGACATGAGCCAGGCGATGCCTTTATTGTGGCTGTTGGTGGCGGTTTCAGAAGTATACACAGCATCCATCACTTCGAGGCTGTGGCCTGCAAATTGACTGTAACCGTCCAGAATTTTCTGCCATTTTTCATCGGCGCTGGCGGCTGGCAGCAGGCTGACAGTGGCCATGGCGCCAGCGTTTACCAGTGGTGAAAGTGGCTTGCCGCGGTGCAGCTCCAGTGCCATTACAGAGTTAAAGGGAAGTCCTGTCGGGTCTGCGCCCACCTTTTTTAACATTTCTTGAGCGCCGACAGCTTCCATGACAAGGGCCATGGAAAAAACCTTGGAGATGGATTCAATGGCAAAGGGATAGCTGCTGTCACCTGTCTCAAGGACTATGCCATCTGCTGTTACAGCGGTCAGCCCAAACAGATTGGATGGGACCTTTGCCAGAGCGGGAATATAGGAAGCGTTAGCGCCGGACTGATCACTTTCTGCGGTGCTGTGGGCCTGCTTGAGCACAGCTTCAAGTTTTTTAGTATCAATGATGTTTTTCTGCATGATTTAAACCTCGCTTTCTAAAATGCTATATACCCACACGATTCAAAAAAGAAAAGGAAGATAAAATGTTTAAATTTTAGGAAAAGGGTATATATTAAAAGGAGCATACAACCTCTTACTTAAAAATTTTACTCTCCCCAAATTTTCCCTGAGCAGGTTCCGGAACTAAGTATCTGGGACCTGTTTTTTTATACACTGGTGCATAATAAAAAAGCCCCGTTCGGGGCTTTTAACTATTTGTAATATTTATCCAGAATCGTAATGATTTCCTCAATCTTAATATTGCGATCTTCCTTGCTGCCATTTTCAAAGGCATCCGTTACACAGTGATGCATATGCTGTTCAAGAATCTGCAGGTTGGCCTTTTTCAGAAGTGCCTGCACTGCCAGTACCTGTTTAGAGATATCAATGCAATAGCGGCCTTCCTCAAGCATTTTAATAATACCGTCCATCTGGCCTCTGGCCGTTTTTAAAAGATTGAGCTCCTTCGTGCGGTCAATGCCTTCCATGGTTTTACTCGGTAATGACAGAGGCCGGGTAGCCTGCTTCATCCAGGGCATCACACAGCATTTTGTCAGTAACGGCATCTGTTACATCCATGGTAGCTTGGGCGTCTTCCAGAGAAACCTGAACATTTGAAACGCCATCAATGGCGTTCAAGGTGTCTTCAACGCGTTTTACGCAGTGTTTGCAGCTCATGTCATTTACGTGTAATTTTTTAGTCATAATTGTTCCTTCTTTCTGTGATTCCATTATCGGATCACTGGTATTAATTTGATTATTGACAACCGTCACATCAGTATGGGCAGACGGCAGGTCATTCACAGGGATAAACTTGGGCTTAAAGCCTTTCAGAGAAAGTGCGTTCAGCACAACGGATACAGAGCTCAGGCTCATGGCCGCTGCGGCAAACATTGGGTTCAGCTTGAGGCCAAAGGGGAGGTAAAGAATCCCAGCAGCCAATGGAATGCCAATGGTGTTGTAAATAAAAGCCCAGAACAGGTTTTGCTTGATATTTCGAATCGTCGCTTTGCTCAGTTGTATCGCTGCTACGATCTGTAAAAGATCGTTCTGCATGAGGATAACATCAGCAGACTCGATGGCCACATCGGTCCCGTTGCCGATGGCAATGCCGATATCGCTTTGTGCCAGGGCAGGAGCATCATTGATGCCGTCACCGACCATAATCACCTGTTTGCCTTCAGTCTGAAGTTTTTTAATCAGGTCAGCCTTTTCCTCTGGCAGGACATTAGCGATAACGTGATCAATATTAATTTTTGCGCCGATGGCCCGGGCAGTCCGCTCATTGTCACCAGTCAGCATATATACCTGAGTACCCATAGCCTTGAGCTGGGCGATGGCATTGGCTGAATTTTCCTTAAGTGTATCCGCAACGGCGATTATGCCGATCAGTTCACTGCCCTCACCGATGAACAGAGGCGTTTTGCCGGCGTCAGAAAGCGTATTGTAAAGCTCGGTCTGTGTGCTGGGATCAATTCCGGAGCCTTTCATGAGCTTTTGGTTGCCGATGGTAATAAAACGGGTATCCACAGTACCTTCAACGCCGAGACCTGGAATCGCATTGAAGTCGGACACATCCCGAAGTGCAATGCCCCGCTCATTAGCGCCCTCCACAATGGCTTCACTGAGAGGATGCTCAGACTTGGCTTCGATGGAAGCAACCAGCTGAAGCAGTGTTTCTTCATCTGTACTGCCCAGGGGGACAATATCTGTAATGGAAGGTTTGCCGATGGTGATGGTGCCGGTTTTGTCAAAAACAACGGCATCCGCTTTTCCAAGGGTTTCAAGGGCAGGACCATTTTTAAAAAGAATGCCCTGCTCAGCACCTTTTCCGGTGCCTACCATAATGGCTGTCGGCGTTGCCAGGCCAAGAGCACAGGGACATGAGATAACGAGCACTGAAATACCCATGGACAGGGCAAAGGAGAACTCATAGCCAAGAAGGAGCCAGACGATAAAAGATAAAACTGCAATACCCATAACAGCCGGTACAAAATAACGGCTGATCTGGTCGGCAATCTTGGCGATCGGGGCTTTAGAGGACTGAGCCTCTTCTACCAGATGGATAATCTTGCTGAGTGTGGTATCATCGCCAATCTTGGTGGCACGGAACTTAAAAGCACCGGTTTTGTTAATACTGCCACAGATAACGTGGTCGCCGGTTTCCTTTTCTACTGGAATGCTTTCGCCGGTAAGCAGAGATTCATCTACGCTGGAATGGCCGGAGATAATCTCACCATCTACGGGAATACGGTCGCCAGGTTTAATGACAACGGTGTCGCCCAGGCGCACATCATCAATGGGAATTTCGACTTCTGTATTGCCGCGTTCTACGAGAGCGGTATCCGGCGCCAGGGCAATGAGCTTTTCAATGGCCTGAGAGGTTTTCCCTTTAGCGCGTGCTTCCATATATTTTCCCAGGGTGATAAGGGTTAAGATAACTGCAGTCCCTTCAAAATAGATCTCATGGGCAAAGTGATGCACTATGGTCATATCACCGTATGAGTAACCCCAAGCCAGCTGGTACAATACATAAATACCGTAGAAGAAAGAAGCGCTGGTGCCAACGGCTACCAGAGAGTCCATATTTGGAATGCGTTTCCAGAGGGCTTTGTAACCATCTTTATAAAAATGTGCGCCCATATAAACAACCGGCAGGGTTAAAAGCATCTGAGTAATTGTGTTGACCAGGCGGTTCATATCACCGTCCAAAAAAGCAGGAATGGGCAGCCCTACCATGGGGCCCATAGAGAGATAGAATAAAGGAATGGTGAAAACCAATGAAATAATGAGCCGGGTCTGTAGCTCTTTCATTTGCTTTTGGGCATTTTCACCAGCGGTGTTCCTGACCGTACTTTTACCAGATGCAGAAGCTTCCTGCTCGGGCACTGCACCATAACCGATTTTCTCGATGGCGGAAACAATCATAGGAGCCTGAACAGAACTGTCATTGTAGGTTACGGTCAGGTTTTCTGTGGCGTAATTTACCACTGCATCCTCAACACCGTCCATTTTATTTACAGTTCGTTCGATGGCAGCAGCGCAGGCCGTACAGGACATCCCTTCTATTTTAAAATTTTTCTTCATATGATAACCTCCAGATGACACCCCTCATGGGGTGGGGTATGTTCATATAATATAACAATTTATGTGAACGGTCAAGTTCTTTTCAAAAAATTCTTACCCGATTATGATTAATCTTAACAAAGGCTTTAAAGTGCCGCTGTTTATTCAGACAATATTGACAGTCAATTAGGCAGGTTCAGGGTTATAGTCGAAACTCGTGAGGTGCTATAAATTTCAATTTTTTTGATGAAAACGCAAAGCAATGCTTAATACTTGTTTATATTTTGTAAAATTTTCAATGAATGTTTGACGAACAGATAAAAAATTGCTATGATAATACTAAGCTAAAGTAAATCAAAATGCAGTGTAGAGATATTTTGATAAAAACAGTATAGCGTTATAATACTGTCTAAAATGATCAAAGGAGTTGGTAAAGTGAAACTGCAAGCAAATAAAGACTACGTCATTATGGCGCAGGAAAAGACGTTGGCTCTCGGAATTGAGAATGGCTCGGCTGAGAATGGTGCACTTATAAAATTACAGGAGGCTTCCCAAACGGGAGCAGACAGCCAGAAATGGACAGCGAAATACGTAGATGATGAATGGTTTAAACTCATCAATAAACATTCGGGAAAGGTACTGGATTTGTGTATGCTGGGAACAGTAAACGGTACCTGGGTACAACAGTGGGAGTCTGTTGATACGGACAGCCAGCTTTGGACATTAGAAGAAACGGCTGAAGGCAGCTGTCTGATCAGGTCGCGACGCGCTGGTACCTATCTTGACATTGCGATGGGGGCTGCTGTACCGGGCGCACAGATGCAGATTTGGGAAAAAACCGGGAGCGCAAATCAGGTATGGCATTTTTCATCGACTCAGATTGATGAGGCAGCAAAGCCAGATGAAAAGACGGCTTCCGATGCAGCACCACGAAAAAAAACAACCACGCGAAAAGCCACTGCCGCTAAAAAAACAGCTTCATCCGAAGCTAAGAAAACTACTGCGGCAAAAAAGAAGGCTACATCAGAAACGGCTGAAAAGGTAACGGTCTCCAAGACAACCACTGCCAGAAAAACAACGGCATCCAAAAAAACTGCCAAAAAACCTGCGACCACCCGAAAAGCCAGTACAGCTAAAAAGGCTGAAACAGTACAAGCTGCCTCAGAACCAGCTAAAAAGACAACACGAAAAACAAACTCCACCGCAGCTAAAAAAGTTGATACTGAAGCATAAAATTTTTAGGAACGATTTTAAACCACCAGTTTAAATTTGGTGGTTTTTTTGTGCTTAAAAGTTCCGATTATTCTAAAAAAAACAGTCGTTTCGGAGAAGAAAAGCTTGCTATTTCTTCAAAGATACGATAAAATATTATTATGTCATATAATAAAACAGTATTGTATCTTAAATAAAACACTGTGCAAAGTTTATCAAAAGAACAGCTGCCTGTAACCGTTCCGCGGATAAACAGAAGTGTTGAAACCAAGCATTCGGTATAATTAATCAATAAAGGAGTATCAGAAATGTACACGATTAAGGTCAACGGAGTTATACATGAGGTTGAACAGGATAAAAAGCTCATGCGCTTTTTAAGAGATGATTTGAGATTAACCTCAGTGAAGGATGGCTGTAGTGAAGGGGCCTGCGGTACCTGTACGATTATTATCGACGGAAAAGCTACCCGGTCCTGCATACCCATGGTATCTAAAATGGCAGATAAGGAAATTATTACGGTAGAAGGCCTTACAGAGCGTGAAAAAGAAGTTTACAGCTATGCCTTTGCAACAGCAGGCGCTGTGCAGTGCGGTTTTTGTATACCGGGCATGGTAATGTCAGGAAAGGCACTCATTGATGTTAATCCGGACCCGACGCGTTTGGAGGTAATAAACGCTATCAAAAACAATATATGCCGCTGTACCGGCTATAAGAAAATTGTTGATGGTATCTTATTAGCTGCTAAAATTTTCAGAGAGAATCTTCCTGTAAGTGAAGAAGCTGGCGAGGTCACAGTCGGCCAGGCCATGCAGCGTGTGGATGCCAGAGAAAAGGTGTTGGGAACAGGTGAATATCCAGATGATCTTTATCTGGACGGTATGATCTATGGCAGCGCTGTGCGGGCAGAATATCCGAGAGCCCGTGTGCTGGCCATTCATACGGATGAAGCGAAAGCGCTGCCGGGCGTAATTGGTATTTTTACAGCGGAGGATATTCCGGGAAGCGTTAAGGTTGGGCACCTTAAGCAGGACTGGGATACAATGATTCCTGTTGGTAAAACAACACACTATATCGGTGATGCGATCTGTCTGGTAGCGGCGGAAACACCAGAAATTTTGGAAGAAGCCAAAAAGCTGGTAAAGGTTGAGTACGAACAGCTTGAAGGTGTCTTTGATCCGCGTGAGGCGATGAAAAAGGAGGCTCCTTTAGTGCACGAGGGCAGTGAAACCAATGTTTTGGCACATGAGCACCTGGTACGTGGAAATGCGGATGAGGTTATTGCCCGTTCAAAATATAAGGTTACACGCCATTATGAAACGCCGTGGACCGAGCATGCTTTCCTGGAACCGGAAACAGCTGTGGCAATGCCCTTTGATGGCGACGGTGTCTTTATCTATTCAACAGACCAGGGAACCTACGACACTCAGCATGAGTGCATGGCGATGCTGGGGCTGCCTCCCGAAAAGGTCATTGTAGAAAATAAGCTGGTTGGCGGCGGCTTTGGAGGGAAGGAAGACGTATCGGTCCAGCATCATGCTGCGCTGATTGCTTATCTGACCAAACGAACTGTCAAGGTCAAGCTTACGCGCAAAGAAAGCATTATGATTCATCCTAAACGCCATCCATTTTATATGGATGTCACATCTGCCTGCGATGAAAAGGGACGTTTGACAGCATTAAAAGCAGTAGTCGTGTCCGATACAGGTGCTTATGCCTCTTTGGGGGGACCGGTACTTCAGCGGGCCTGTACACACGCTGCCGGACCTTATAATTTCCAGACCATTGATATTGACGGTAAAGCGGTATATACGAACAACCCGCCAGCAGGTGCTTTCAGGGGTTTTGGGGTAACTCAGACCTGCTTTGCCTCTGAGATGAATCTTAACCTTTTGGCTGAAATGGTGGGGATCACACCATGGGAAATCCGTTACCGCAACGCAGTACGGCCGGGTGAGGTGCTTCCAAACGGACAGATTGCCGATCCGGCAACGGGGATTGCCGAAACATTAGAAGCCGTTAAGGAAATTTACGACAGTGAAAAATACGTGGGTATTGGTTGTGCGATGAAAAATGCCGGAGTCGGCGTGGGTCTTCCAGACTGGGGACGCTGCCGCCTTCTGGTAAAGGACGGACACGTCGAGATACATGCCGGAGCTTCCTGTATCGGCCAGGGCCTGGGTACAGTGTTAACACAGGTGCTTTCTGAAACCGCCGGTCTTACTCTGGACCAGATTGCCTATATGCCGCCGAATACAGCAAATGCACCGGACTCTGGTACAACCTCCGGCTCCAGACAGACATTGGTAACCGGTGAAGCCTGTAGACGGGCAGCGGAGGATTTGAAGGCGGCAATGAAAGATAAAACACTGGCCGAGCTTGAGGGGCAGGATTTTATGGGAGAGTATCTGGCAAAAACAGACGCCATGGGTACGCCTGTGCCCAACCCGGTTTCTCATGTAGCCTACGGTTATGCGACGCAGATGTGTGTGCTGAATGAAGATGGCACCATTAAAAAAATGGTTGCAGCTCATGACGTGGGCAAGGCTGTAAATCCCATCAGTGTCGAGGGGCAAATTGAAGGCGGCGTGGTCATGGGAATGGGCTATGCACTTACGGAGCAGTATGAGCTGGATCACGGTATTCCAAAGTCAAAATTTGGTACACTTGGCCTTTTTAAGGCAGATAAAGTGCCGGAGCTTGACAGTATCGTTGTTGAAAAACCAGGCATTGATGTGGCCTATGGTGCCATTGGTATTGGCGAGATTACCTCCATACCGACAGCGCCGGCTATTGCGGATGCATACTATCGTTTAAACGGCGAATTTCAGACGGTTTTACCGCTGAAAAATACGCCCTATGAGAAAAAGAAGAAAAAGTAATGATCAGATACATCAAAAAAAGCCAACGAAATGTTGGCTTTTTTTCTGCTTTATGGTTTTGTTTAAAGCTGACAGATCCCTCGTGGGAGATACTGCCCTTTGTTTTCGGCAATAACCCGCCCTTTTTCGACGACGATTTCTCCGTTTAACAGGACAACTTCTGCTCGGCCCTTGGTTTTGACACCTTCATAGGGTGTATAGTCAACATTTTGGTATTGGTCTTTCTGAGTAATAGTGCCCTTATATTCCGGATCCCAGATAACAATATCGGCATCACTTCCAGGTTTTAAGGCTCCCTTCTGCGGATACATGCCAAAAATTTTAGCTGGTGTTTCTGAGAGCTGGGCCGCCATCTGATTCAGGGTCATTTTGTTTTTACACACGCCAAAGGTATACATCAGTAACGGTCGGGTTTCCACACCGGGCATGCCGTTTGGAATTTTACTGAAGTCATTTTTGCCAAGATCCTTTCCGCCTTTTATATTAAAGCTGCAATGGTCACTGCCGATGGTGTCAACAATTCCAGAGCTAACAGCCTCCCAAAGCGCTTTTTCGTCCGATGGTTTTCGTGCCGGAGGCGCAAAAACATATTTTGCACTCTCGAAACCTTCCAGTTCATAACAGCTGTCATCAAGCAGCAGATATTGCGGACAGGTTTCAATAAAGACTTTTTGCCCGCGCCGGCGGGCATTCAGGCACTCTGCAAGCCCCCGCTCAGTACTGAGGTGTACCACATAAACAGGAGATTCAGCGGCTTCTGCGATGGCTAAAAAGCGATTGACAGCCTCTGCTTCCACAAAATCGGGCCTGGAAAGGGGATGGGCGGCAGGGCTCATGCGGCCTTGTCGTTTTTGTTCGGCAATCAGTGCGTTGATAAGATCGCCGTTTTCACAGTGCATGGAGACAAGCCCGCCATAGGTTTTAACAGCTTCTAAAATCTCAAAGATTTCACGGTCATTGGAGCGCAGGTTATCATAGGCCATATAGAGCTTAAAGGAGGTTACCCCTGAATCCTTCATAGTTTTCAGCTCTTTGTGTGTCGTTTCATTCCAGTCGGTAATGGCCATATGAAAGCCATAATGGCAGGAGGAACGGTTATCTGCCAGCCCATGCCAGTTTTTTAAAGCTTCTGTCAGGCTGTGCCCTTTATCCTGAGTGGCAAAATCAATGATGGTGGTGGTACCGCCGGAGACAGCGCCTTTTGTCGCGGAGACAAAATCATCTGCTGTGTGGGCAGTTCCAGTGTCCATATCCAGATGTGTGTGTGGATCGATAAAGCCTGGAAAAATGTACTTTCCAGCAGCGTCGATGATATTGGCTTCTGGGTCTTCGAGTTTTTGGCCTATTTGGGCGATTTTACCATTTTCCACCAAAATATCGGCATTAACCGTATCTGTGGAAGAAAAAAGAATCCCGCCCTTGATGATTGTTTTTTTCATAATAACACCTCATTTTACAATGGAAATTTGCGTATGAAACAAGAGTAGGGACGTCTTATAAGACGTCCCTGATATAAAGTTTTTAAAGGAGATAGCTGTAATTATTGACTACCGCTTTAATAATATCATTGATACCCTGGGGCAGTGTACTGTCACCGATAGAGGCATCAATAACATTGCCTTCAAGGCGGACCTTAACACAATTGTCACCTGTGACCAGAAAACCACTGTTACTGCTGTCTTCAAAGTCGGAAAGGGTATGATAGAGTGTGAATTTATCTTTGTAAGGTGCACTGTCATATGGACAGAAGGTCTGGCAGTTACCACATTCGTTACACATTCTGTCAACATGAACAATCTGGCGCATCTTATGGTGCGGTACAAAAAGGGCCAGATTTGCACGGTTTGGACACACATCCATACAGGATTCACAGACAGTTGAGCATTCCAGACAACGGCTGCATTCTGTTGATTCGCATTTTGGTTCGGCCAGAATACCCCGTTTATCCAGAGCTCTTTCATAATTGCCGGTATTTTTAGAATAGGTGGAAGCAGGTTCGAGCGCTTCGGCCTTTACAATGGTATCCGTAACCTTGCGCGCGTCTGCAATGGCCTGTACAACGGTGGCAGCGCCTAATTGAGCGTCACCGGCTACAAATATATTGTCACGGGCTTCCAGTGTGTCTTTATTCACTTCGACACGGCCACGGTCTGTCAGACCGATTTTATTCTGAGCAAACCATTCTTTGTCAATTTTTGCGCCAACTGAAGCAATGACAGTATTAGCTGGAATATCCATGAATTCATCGGTGTTTTCAGGACTTCTTCTACCAGACGCATCCGGTGCGCCGAGTACCATCTTACGGCAGGAAAGGGTGCTGCCGTCAAATTTTTCAGGTGAGAGAAGTTCATAGAATTTTACGCCATCTTCCAATGCCATTGCAAGCTCTTCTTCGTCGGCTGGCATATAACGCTTTGTTCTGCGATATACCAGATGGACATTTTCAACGCCCGGCGCTTTTTTGGCAGCTCTGGCGGCATCCATGGCGGTATTACCACCGCCGATCACTACAACGTCCTTCCCGAGTTTCAGGCTGGACGCATCTTTTCTAAAGCTTTGTAAAAAGTCGAGTACGTTGATTGCCTGTTCACCCTCCAGCTTATACGGGCTTGGCCCCCAGGCGCCGGTAGCGGCAATCACATATTTGTAGCCTTTACTTTTCAGCTCTTCTACGGAGCCGATTTCTTTGTTTGTAATAACTTCTACACCATAGGCTTCCATGAGCTTTACATCATTTTCTACGATTTCGGCATCAACACGGAATTCAGGAACTACATGACGTACAATCCCCCCCAGACTTTCATTGCGTTCAAAGATCGTGGAAGAGATTCCGTTTCTTGCCAGGAAGTAAGCGGCGGAGATACCGGCAGGACCGCCACCGACAATGGCAACCTTGGCATCCGTCCGTTTTTCAACGGGTTTGATCTCTTTGAGTAAATCGTCATAACCCAGCTCGGCAGCATTAAGCTTTACATCGCGGATACACAGAGGAGCCTCGTAGAAATTACGTGTACATTTGTCCATACAGCGGTGATTACAAATGGTACCAGTGATGAACGGAAGTGGATTCTTCGCAGTGATAACTTTAAGCGCTTCCAGAGGCTTGTTTTCGCCCAGGAGTTCAATATAATCCGGGATGTCCTGAGAAATTGGACAGGCTTCAGAACAGGGGGCTGTAAAGCAGTCAACCAAAGGTACTTTTTTGTCAAATTTTCTGGATGGCAAGGGTTTTATGGCGCCTTTTACATTATGAGGGTTGGTTCTGGCACGTTTAGCGAGCATGGATAAAGCCGACGGTTTCAGGTTTTGTACTTCTTTAAAATTATAAGAGACAAGATCTTCTGCCATTTGGTCAAGGCGGTTGTACCCGCCTGGTTTTAACAGGGTGGTAGCCAGGGTGATCGGCCAAATGCCTGCTTTAAAAATGTCTTTAATGTTAAAGATATCTGCACCGCCAGAGTAAGAAATACGCAGATCGCCGTCAAAGGCTTTTGCCAGACGGTTTGCCAGTTCGATTGAACATGGGAACAGGGACCGGCCTGACATGTACATATCTTCGCTTGGCAAAACACCATCAACAACCTTTTGTGGGAAGGTATTTGTGATTTTTACCCCAAAGGCAACACCTTTATCGGCGGCTTCTTTTTTCAGTCGGGTAAACATGGGGACAGCGTCCTTGAACTGAAGGTCATGGAGAAAATGATAGTCGTCAAAATCCATGTAGTCGTAACCCATGCTGTCCAGAATTTCACGGGCAGATTCGTAGCCCAACATGGTAGGATTACACTTGACGAAAGTATTCAACCCTTTTTCATTAATCAGGTAGCTGGCGATTCGTTCAATTTCATCGGGTGGACAGCCGTGAAGGGTAGAAAGCGTGATGGAGCGGCTGACAACCGGAGTAATACTTCTGACATAACCAGCGTCAATATTATCAAACTGATCTAAATGAGTCAGGGTGTAATCCATACATTCTTGCCATACAGCAGAGTTTTCAGCATTTTTCATCCCCTCGATATAACGATCGATTTTTTCAGTCTGCACACCGGCAAAATCATAGCCGACACTCATGTTAAAGATGAACCCGTCTGGGCTTCCGAATCCCATTTCCTTGGCTAAAAGCTTGATGGCAAACCAGGCCTTTACATATTCGTCATAGGCTTCTTCTACACGCAGTTCGGTTGACCATTCACAGTTGTAGCATTCATCACCGGCTGTGATACAGGGCTTGGAAACAAGCGCGGCAAGATCTTCGCCGTCTACAGGCTGTACGGTTTTTAATTCAAAGAAACGGGCGCCGCCCACATAAGCAGCGATGATGTTCTGCGCCAGCTGGTTGTGTGGTCCTGCTGCCGGGCCAAAGGGGGTTTCCAGCATTTCGTCAAAAATTGAGAGTGTCTGCTGGTCGTTTTTTTTGTAAAGTTTGTGGACACCGAAAATACTTTTTTCTTTTTTGTATTCACTTAAGATCCAGTTGATCATTTCGCCAAAGGGGATAGGGTACATTTTATCGCTCATTTTGATACTCCTTTTTTATGGTGGAACATATTTATATTTTATAACAGGGCAGTGATATTATCTATGGTTAATGCGATCAGCTAATTTTTTAGCGGCTTCGCGTGATTTTGCCAGAATGGCTTCTTCGTCGATGTTCAGCAGCTCGCGGTCTTTCATAAGAACCTTGCCGTTAATCATAGTGGTGATGACGGAACGCCCGCACATACCAAACAAAATATGTGAATTATAATTGTCAGCGTTCATCGGGGTGGTTGGGGTGTAGTCTGTTACGATAATGTCAGCAGCGGCTCCCGGGGCAAGAACACCTAAGGTTTTGCCAAAAAGGCGTTTTGCGATGGCTGGGTTATTATTAAACAGCATCTGTGGGATTTCACCCCAGGCCACGTTTGGATCACAATTGAAATGCTTGTGAAGGATATTAGCCACCTTGTAGGATTCAATCATATCATTGGTGTAACCGTCTGTTCCGAGACCGATGAGAATACCGCGTTTTACTAATTGAAGCACTGGCGGACAGCCAACAGCGTTTCCCATATTGGACTCTGGGTTATGAACTACCATGGTGTTGGTATCATTGAGAATCGCCATTTCTTCGCCATTGATGTGAATGCAATGTACAGCAATGGTATTTTCGCCTAAAATATTTTTATCGAATAAGCGGTTGACCACACGTTTGCCATATTTTTCTAGAGAGTCATAAACATCGTCCAGTCCCTCAGCAACGTGTACATGATAACCGGCGTAATCCGGTTTCTCGGCGTTGCAATAGTCCAGCGTTTCGTCGGTCAGGGTAAAGGCGGCGTGTAGGCCGAGCATACCGTGGACCATGCCGGTTTTATCCTCGTGGGCTGCTTTGATAAAATCAATGTTTTCCTTAACGGCGGCTTTCATTTTATCGGCACCGTCTCTGTCAGAAACCTCGTAGCAAAGGCTGGTACGTACGCCCAGCTCCTTGGCCACATCAGCAATTGTAAAGAGACTGTCTTTAATCTCGCCATAGCTGGCATGGTGATCCACCACAGTGGTCACACCCTGCTTGATACAGTCGATATAAGTATCGTATGCGCTGTATTTATTGTCTTCGTTTGTCAGGTTGCGGTCAATGGTCCACCACTGGCCGTCTAGAATATCCATGAAATTTTGGGGATTAAAGCCTTCAATGGAAAGGCCTCTTGCAAAGGTGCTGTAAATATGGTTATGGGTGTTGATCAGCCCTGGCATGATGACGCCGCCTTTGGCATCAATGAATTCAGCGTCGGGATATTGTTTTTTCATTTCTTCTGTAGAAGCAACGTTTACAATTTCGTTACCTTCCACTGCGACACAACCATTCTCTAAATACGTGTTCTTTTCATCTCGGGTAATTAACCGACCATTTCCAATTAAAATCATTGTTCTCTCCTTGATTATTGTTATTTTGAATGGATATAGAAAATAGTGCGTTTTTCTATATCCCTGATGAATACTGCAAAACATTGAATATGCGAAGGTTTTTATATGAGATG
>CAUEUD010000054.1 GCA_959020865.1 Eubacterium limosum
GAATCACTGGAGCATCTGAAGCAGGGGTACGAGGTTAATGAAAAAACTGTGATGTTTGACTCCATCAAAAAGACCGGCCCCTCCGGCCAGCATTTTGAGCGGACACAAAAATCCTACCGTACGGACTTTATCATGCCGAAGCTTTCGATTCGGGATAACCATAACAGCTGGATACAGGCCGGCTGTCCGTCGGCGGAATCGCTGGCGACGGAGGTTTGGAAGAAACGTCTGGATGAGTATGTTAAGCCTGACTTTAACAAGGAGCAGAGAAGTATTCTGGAGGACCTGCTGCCTGAAAAATACCGTTAAAAATCAACAAAGCAATCCCGCGCCGTGACCATCGTCACGGCGCTTCTTTTTTGCCCTTGTTATAATTTTCACAAAAGCGTTAGGAGGATAAAAGATGTTTTTTGAAGAGTTTACGAGTGTGCAGAAAGCAGCCTCGGCCAAAACCGGGCTGCTGAAAAAGAACCCCCTTGGCTATTTTGTGGCAGCCATGCTGGCCGGAGCCTTCATTGGATTTGGTGTTTTATTAAGTTTTACCATCGGCGGCCTGCTGACCGGAGAACCCTATGCTAAAATTGTCATGGGGACAGCCTTTGGCGTTGCTCTGAGCCTGGTGGTCATTGCAGGGGCAGAGCTTTTTACAGGAAATAATATGGTTATGACAGCAGGACTTATGTCAAAATCAGTCACCATGGCGGATACTTTAAAGCTATGGGGAGTCTGCTGGCTTGGCAATCTGGCGGGGTCTGTGCTCCTGGCCCTTATTTTCTGGGGAGCAGGCTTTGCGACCGGCCCGGTCGGCGAGTTTATTGCAGCGTCGGCAGCGACGAAGATGAGCCTTCCTCTGGTGCCCCTGTTTCTGAGAGGGATTCTGTGTAATGTGCTGGTCTGTCTGGCAGTGTGGTGCGGCTTCAAATGCAAATCGGAAAGCGGGAAACTCATCATGATTTTCTGGTGCCTTTTTGCCTTTATCACAACGGGCTTTGAGCACAGCATTGCGAATATGACCCTGCTGACAATCTCCCTGCTTGCGCCCATGGAAGCAGCTGTCAGCATTGGCGGCTTCGCATATAACCTGATTGTTGTAACCCTTGGCAACATGGTTGGCGGCATCCTCTTTGTGGCTGTTCCCTACTATCTGATTTCTAAAAAGAAGGAAACCATATAGTATAGGGTTTATCTCCCTCGTTCCAAAAACACCTGAGCACTGTGCTCAGGTGTTTTTTTCTGCTATTGGGAAAAGCTGTCCTTTGTGAGCTCAATAAAAAGCTTGAGCAGTGGATCTTTTTTCTTTCCTTTGTAGTACAGTCCATAGGAAACCGCATTGGCCGGACTGTAGGGAATGTAGGCCAGCTCGGGGTCGCGGCTTGGCAGCAGGTCGGGCAGAAGGGAGAAGCCCAGACCGGCCTTTACCAGGGTGCAGGCCTCGTCGATGTTTTCAGAAAAATAGGAATTGGCCGGTGAGAAATTAGACGCTTCTTTTTGCTGAAAAACCGAAATATCCGAAAATACCGGCACAGATGGCTGGCAGAGCACAATGCTGAGGTCCTTTAGATCAGACTGGGCAACAGACGGCTGCCCTGCGAGAGGATGGTTCTTTGGCAAAATACAGGCGATGGGTGCTTTGGTCAGTTCGACATAATTGAGACGGAGCTTATCTGTCTTTTCGTTTTTAAATTCAAACATGACGTCAATGGTCTCATCGGTCAGCAGATTGGCGAGGGCGTGGAAGGGAACCATTTTAATAACGGGGTGCAGTAATGGAAACTGTCGTTTCATTTCCTTAATAATATCCGGAAGAAAGGAAAGCTCCATTTTGCTGTGGAGTCCCGTGGCAAAAAAGGAGAGTTTGTCCGCGCTGTCATCGTGAAGCCGCATTTTTGATATTTTCATGAGGGACAGGATATTTCTGGCATCAGCAAAAAAGCTCAGCCCGGCCTGCGTCAGGGATACGGAGCGCGTAGTGCGATGAAAGAGCTTTACGTTCAGCTCTGTCTCGAGGGTATGGATCTGGTGGGTGACTGAGGGCTGCGTAATGTGCAGAGCTTCCGCTGCCCGGGCAAAATTCAGGTTTTCTGCGACCTGCATAAAACATTCAAGCTGTGTGCTGTTCATGGGGCCTCCTTGATTTATCAATAAAAATTTTCTTTGTTTATTAATTAATACTGTTAATTAATAATAACATTTTTTGAATTCACTTTCAACAAAATTTGTAGTTTAATAGTATAAAACAATTAAAGACAATATACCTTGAAAGGAAAATAAAAATGGTAAGAACACTTTTGGGGCAGGTGAAGCAGTATAAAAAGGCTTCACTGCTGACGCCCTTGTTTACAGCCCTGGAGGTTGTGATGGAGGTTTTGATCCCGTGGGTCACATCGCTCATCATTGACCGGGGCATTGAGGCTGGAAATATCCAGCAGGTTTATTTTTACGGAGGGATCATGGTGGTCATGGCAATGGCAAGCCTGACCTTTGGTATTCTGGCGGGTAAGTACGCGGCCAGCGCGTCCTCGGGTCTGGCCTGTAATCTGAGGGAGGGCATGTATGAAAATATCCAGCACTTCGCATTCTCAAACATTGATAAGTACAGCACAGCCGGACTGGTTACACGGCTTACCACAGACGTTACCAATGTTCAAAACGCCTATCAGATGATCCTGCGTATGTGCACCCGTGCACCGCTGATGCTCATCAGCGCTATGGTCATGTGTTTTTTTATCAATACCCGACTGAGCCTGGTCTTTGTGGCAGCCATCGTGGTTCTCGGTCTGGCGCTGGCACTGATTATTTTAAAGACTACTAAAATTTTCGACCAGGTTTTCAAAAAGTACGACGCCTTAAACGAGAGCGTCCAGGAAAATGTATCTGCCATAAGGGTGGTTAAGGCCTATGTTCGAGAGGACTATGAAAATACACGCTTTACCAGGGCGGCCACCAATCTGTACCGGCTTTTTGTTAAAGCGGAGGGCATCCTTGCCTTTAATAACCCGGTAATGATGTTCGTTATTTATGGCTGTATCCTTGGGATATCCTGGCTTGGCGCTCAGATGATCGTGGTCGGCAGCCTGACAACCGGCGAGCTGACCGCCATGTTCAGCTATATCATGAATATTATGATGTCTCTGATGATACTGTCCATGATCTTTGTGATGGTGACCATGAGTCTTGCCAGCTGCCGCCGTATTGCCGAGGTGCTGGAGGAACAGACTGATATCAAAGATCCGGCACGCCCGGTAACAACCGTGGAAAACGGCAGCATTGATTTTGAACAGGTTCATTTTGCCTATAAAAAGGGAAGCGGTAAGGAAACACTTTCAGACATTGATCTTCACATCCGCGCCGGTGAGACCATCGGAATTATCGGGGGCACAGGCAGCGGAAAGTCGAGTCTGGTCAATCTTATCAGCCGGCTTTATGATGTAACGGATGGCAGGGTGCTGGTGGGCGGCAAAAATGTCCGGGACTATGACCTGGAGGCTCTTAGAAATCAAGTAGCTGTGGTGCTTCAGAAAAATGTATTGTTTTCAGGGACAATTCTGGATAATCTGCGCTGGGGCAATGAACAGGCGACGCAGGAGGAATGTCAGCATGCCTGTAAGCTGGCCTGCGCCGATACTTTCATCGAGCAGCTGCCTGACAAATACGACACCGTCATCGACCAGGGCGGCACCAATGTTTCCGGGGGACAGAAGCAGCGTATCTGCATTGCGCGGGCACTTCTGAAAAAGCCGAAGGTGCTGATCCTGGATGACTCCACCAGCGCGGTGGATACCGCTACAGACGCCCAGATACGGAGCGCCTTTATCAGCGAAATTCCAGGCACGACCAAGCTGATTATCGCCCAGCGTATCTCCAGCGTTGAGGATGCTGACCGGGTTCTGGTGATGGACGAGGGGCGTGTCAACGCATTTGACACGCCGGATAATCTACTGAAGACAAATGCCATCTATCAGGAAATTTACGCCTCCCAGGTAAACGGCGGTGGAGATTTTGACGAGGGCAGTATGGAAATGGAGGAGGTAAGCTGATGAATAAAATTAAAAAAGACGGCCTGAGCATAAAGGCCCTTGGCCGTATTCTGGCAATGATTGTCGAAAATTACAAAGCAACTACAGTGGTGGTGCTTTTATGTATTTTCGGCTCGACTCTGATCACAGTCAAAGGAACCCTGTTTATGCAGACCCTGATCGACGATTATATTATCCCCCTGACTGGAGCTTCCAATCCCGATTTTGTCCCGCTGGCCGCAGCGCTCGTCCGTCTGGCCTGCATGTACCTCATCGGTGTGGGGCTGGCCTTTGCCTATAACCGCATCATGGTCAATGTGAGCCAGGGTACCCTTAAAAAGCTCAGAATTAAGCTTTTTACTCATATGGAGTCGCTGCCCATCAAGTATTTTGATACCCACGCTCACGGCGATATCATGTCGGTTTATACCAACGATGTCGATACGCTCCGCCAGCTTATCAGCCAGAGTCTTCCGCAGATTATCCAGTCGATTATCAGCATTGCCACCACTTTTGTGAGCATGCTGTTTCTGGACATCCCCCTGACAATGGTGACGCTGGCCATGACGGTGGTTATGCTGGCCGCAACCTCAAAGCTCGGCGGAAAATCAGGCGCTTATTTTGCGGCGCAACAGAGGGATCTGGGCAATGTGAACGGCTATATTGAGGAGATGATGAGCGGTCAGAAGGTCGTCAAAGTTTTCTGCCATGAGGAAAAAAGCCTAGAAGGCTTCAGGGAGCGCAATGACCGTCTCCGTGAGAGCGCCAACAGCGCCAATAAGTTTGCCAATATTCTCATGCCTGTCAACGCGAATCTGGGCAATATCAGCTATGTGCTGTGTGCCATTGTGGGCGCGGTGCTGGCCTTGAGCGGCAGTGTAAGCCTGACTCTGGGAACACTGGTGTCCTTCCTCACGCTGAACAAAAGCTTTACCCAGCCCATCACCCAGGTCAGCCAGCAGCTTAACAGCATTGTCATGGCTCTGGCAGGGGCTGACCGTATTTTCAACCTTCTGGAGGAAAAGCCCGAGTCTGATGAAGGCTATGTCGAGCTGGTCAATGCGGTGGAACAGCCAGACGGCTCCCTTTGCGAGAGCACAGAGCGTACAGGCCTCTGGGCGTGGAAACACCCGCACAGGGCAGAAGGCACTGTTACCTACAAACGGCTGGAAGGAGAGGTTACCTTCAATGGCGTCGATTTTGGCTATGACGATATCCATATGGTATTGCATGACATAAGGCTTTTTGCCAAACCGGGGCAGAAGATTGCCTTTGTGGGCAGTACCGGCGCAGGAAAGACGACCATCACCAATCTGATCAACCGCTTCTACGACATACAGGACGGGAAAATACGCTATGACGGTATTAACATCAACAAGATTAAAAAGGCCGATCTGCGGCGTTCCCTGGGCATTGTTCTGCAGGATACCCATCTTTTTACAGGCACCGTCATGGACAATATCCGCTTTGGACGACTGGATGCCACCGATGAGGACTGCGTCGCTGCTGCGAAACTGGCCAATGCCGACGGCTTTATCAGCCGGCTTCCGGATGGCTACCAGACCATGCTCACCGGCGACGGCGGCAGCCTGAGCCAGGGACAAAGACAGCTTCTGTCCATTGCCAGAGCTGCGGTTGCCGACCCGCCGGTTCTCATTCTGGACGAGGCTACCAGCTCCATCGACACCCGTACCGAGGCCATGGTACAGGAGGGAATGGACCGCCTGATGAAGGGCAGAACCACCTTTGTCATCGCTCACCGCCTCTCCACTGTCCGCAATGCAGACTGTATCATGGTGCTGGAAAACGGCCGCATTATTGAGCGCGGTACCCACGATGAGCTCATCGCCGAGGAGGGCAAGTATTATGAGCTCTATACTGGAAACTTTGCCGAGGAGGCAGCCTGAAGAAAGGCCGCAGTCTTAAAGCTGGCTTAAGAGCAGACGGCACTTCACATAACCATCACATTGCCGGTTTATACTAGAGTCAAGTTAAGAAATTAACTTACTAATCTCTAACGGGCTGTATGAGATTAAAACAAAAACTTTTTCATTTCTTTTCCTTTTTATAAAGACCCTTTCATGGAGTAATGGACATGAAGGGGTTTTTATTTTGTAGTCAGTTCATATGCTTCTGCCATTTTGAGGACACAAAGCTGGTGAGCGCTTTCAGGATAAGGTTGCTCACAAGAATGATCAAAGAGACAAAAGCAGCGCACTCAAAGAGCCGCTGTCCCTCAAAGACAGGGATCATCAATGCCAGAGGCATATTGTCAACCGTGCTCAGGAACGAAATGGCAGAGATGGTGATCATACCGTTGATAAAATAATAAGTGAACATTTCAAGCAGCGTACTGAAAGTGGAGGGCAGCAGCACATCCCGGATCATGCGGTGCTTTGGAATGTTCAGTGTCATGGCGATATCCTCAAAATTCGGATTCAGCTTGAGCAGAGCGTTGTGCGCCATGAGATAGGGCGATGAGAAGAAATGGATGGTGTTGACAAGGACGAGGATCATGAGCGTCCCGTAAAGGATACTGCCGCTGAAAAGCGTAACATATCCAAGGCCGAGGACAATACCTGGCACCGCAACGGTTACCAGTGAGATGAGATGCAGGCATCTTGAGGTAAAGGTCTGTTTTCCTCTGGAGGTAAAATAAGCCACAGTAAAGGCGATGGCTGTCCCGACAAGGGCTGTCAGGAGGGACATGACAATGGCGTTAAAAAAGTATTCGCCAGCGCCGAGCTGAAGCGTCTGCAAAATGCTGTCAAAGGAAAGCGACAGATCAACCGGATATTTTTTAACAACCGACAAAACAACAAAAGCGATGATCGGCAGGTTAAACAAAACCGCAGTCAGGATACAGAAGCCGGCAGCGCAGCGGTCGCGCACCGGAAAAGCCTTGATTTTAAGCCTGACGCTGTTACTGCCGCTCTGGCTGTCCTGGCTGAAAAAGTCGATGATAAAAGCCAGAATGGCTGGCAGAAGCAGGATAATCCCAACAACGGCACCGTTTGAGAAATTGAGCAGTCCCAGCACCTCGCGGTACATGTAGGTTGAAAGCACACGGTACTTGCCGCCGACTGCCAGTGGAACGCCATAGTCGGTGAAAATCATGGTAAACACAGCAAAAAAGGCCGAGATTAACGGTTTTTTCAAATACACCAGGGTGAGGTCTGTAAACTGGCGAAGCTTTGAAACACCCATGACCTGCGCTGCTTCGTACAAGGCGTCATCCTCATATTTAAAGACATCCATAAGCATTAAAAAAGCGATGGGGAAGGTATAGAGCACAGAGCCAATGACAATGCCTGAGAAGCCATAAAGGTTGAAGCTGGTATGCAGCAGGTTTGTAACGATCCCCTTTGCGCCAAAGAGAATGACCAGCCCCATACCGTGCGAGATGGAGGGAATGAGCATCGGCAGGGTCAGTGCTGGGATCAGAATGTTTTTAAAAGGCATGGCTGTTTTCGCCACACACCAGGAGAGTGCCAGCGCCAGCAGGATCGAGATGAGCGTTGCAGTGGCAGTCACCAGAACAGACCGCAGGATAACCTCCCCAAAAACCGGTGTGAACAGCAGATTTTGAATGCTTTCTGTGGTGATAGTGGCAAACATATTGAACAGGGGAAGAATCAGGGTAACAAAAAAGAATACGACGAATAAAAGCCTCAGCGATTTAGATTTTATCCATTTCATGACAGATACTCCTTTATTTTCCTGTGAAACGACGGAACGCTGCCAGCTTTTCCATCAGGTGAAAGACGACAAATTCTTCAATATAGGCATTGGCGGGGTGATGATAAATGTTGAAGGGCGTATCCAGCTGCTCGATGGCACCATTGCTCATGACCATAATGCGGTTCGACATGGAGAAAGCCTCCTCCTGGTCATGGGTAATGTAGATCATCGTCACGCCAAACTCCCGCTGGATGCGCTCCAGCTCAAAGCGCAGCGTCAGGCGGGTAGAGGCGTCGAGAGCGGACATCGGCTCGTCAAACAAAATAATATCCGGGTTCAGCGCAAGGGTGCGTGCGATGGCCACACGCTGCTGCTGGCCGCCGGAAAGCTTGTTGGGCCTTTTGTCCAGATGGTCGGACAGACCAATGCTGTCAATGGCTGCGCGGGCGCGTTCAAGGGCTTCCTTTTTGGGGAATTTGTTGATTTTAAGGGGGTAGGCTACATTTTCCAGAACCGTCATGTTTGGGAAGAGGGCATAGTTCTGGAAGACAATGCCCATGCCCCGTTTGTCAGCACTTAAGCGTGAAATATCCACGCCGTCCTTTATAATCATGCCCTCATCCTGATCTGTGATGCCGATCAGGATACGGAGCAGCGTTGTTTTACCGCAGCCAGATGGCCCCAGAATGGACAGAAATTCGCCAGAGTAAACCTCAAAGCTGATATTGTCCAGGATCGTTTTGCCGTTATAAGACTTGTGTATATTTTTAATGGTAAGTTTAACCGTTTGGTTCATGTCAGTACCTCCAGCGTTTTAGCAGATTTTCTTTGTGTTTTATGTCATTGATGTCCTTCATGTCGCCATAGACAATGTTTTGCGGATAGTTGGGGATGGTAATGGTTTGGTTTTTAAAAACAGGCTCAGGAGAGAAAAGCGCCTTATCCCTGTAAATAAAATGGTTATACAGATAGCTGAATACTGCCGCCACATCCTCCGGGTTATCCCTGTCCCTCAGCATGGCAAAGGATGAGGTGTTATAGGGGGAACCCTCATCAAAATAGATGATTTTAAAAGGCATACCGTTGTTGATTTCCTGGACAACGGTAAAGGTAAGGCCCAGACCGATGGCCGCTTCTCCCTGGATCAGGAGGTTGACGGGTCCGGAGCCGGAGGCTGTGAAGAAAATAATGTTTTCGACCAGCTTATCGAGATAGTCGAAGGCCTCGTCCTCGCCCATAAAGTTTACCATGTTTTCAAGAAAAAGGTAGCCGGTGCCTGTGGATTTGGGGTCAGGCATAACGATCAGGTTTTTATACTCGGGCTTGAGCAGATCCTCGTAGCAGGTGGGCTCAGGCAGGCCTTTCTCAGCCAGAAGCGCCTCATTGATGACAATACAGCCGCCGTAGCGCTCCCAGATGGCGTATTCCCGGCCTGGTATTTTAAATTCATCCAGATACAGGCTGTCATCATAGCCGTTAAGTGGCTCCAGATAAGCCTTGAGGCTTTCAGAATAGGCTGTGTCCAGTCCAATGATGATATCGCCCTCCGATTTTGTGCCCTCAGCCTTGAGCTTGGAGGCGATCTTGCCAGTGGACAGGCTCTGGACATTGACGGAAATATGAGGGAGGTCCTTTTGCAGCTGTTCAATCATGTCCTGGTTTCTGAAAGACTCGAGACAGGAATAGATGACGACGCGCTGGCTGTCCCGCTTGGCACATCCGCAGAGATTAAACAGAAGAACAGCAACGCTGAGAAAAATAATAATGGCAGATGATTTTTGTTTCATATGAAGAACCTCCTTTTTACTATTTATATATGCAATATTAATGCCATAAGTCGAAAAAATCAACAAAAACGCTGTATTATTTTTAAATTTACGAAAAACAGAAAAATAAGGCTGTTTATATTGTTTGAAAGGGTGAAATCTCTTAAAAAATAAAATTTACTCAACAAAATTTGTTTCAAATTTGAAAATAGCAGTTCAAATCTGACTCGAAATCGGTTATAATAGGCAGAGAAAACGATTGTAATTTTAAACTTAGTTGTAATAATAGATAAATTACAAAAAAGTGGAATGAGGAGAGTAATGGCAGAATTAGGTTACAGTGAAGAATATCAGGCATATTTGGACAGCCTGACAAAGGAAACGCTGCTCAAAATTTTAGAAAATGCGTATACAGAGGTTTTTGTGACGGATGCTGATGACCAGTATGTCTACACCAATCCGGCATGTATGCGCCACTATGGCTTGACGCCGGAACAGAT
This sequence comes from Eubacterium limosum, assembly GCA_959020865.1. Taxonomy (GTDB): domain Bacteria; phylum Bacillota; class Clostridia; order Eubacteriales; family Eubacteriaceae; genus Eubacterium; species Eubacterium limosum_B. Next base: position 9,964 of record CAUEUD010000054.1, read on the forward strand.
GAAGAACATGAACCTCCAAAGTGAGCTGAGGCCTGAGCGGTGGAAAATATCCCTGTCGGGCCGGGTGAAAAAGTCGAAGAAGGTCATTATCGCGGAGAACAAGTATTACGCGATGGAGCAAAATGTGGTGACCATCTCTGTCCCGATTCTCGATGAAGAGGGAAATGTGGAGATGATCGTTTCAACGACTCAGGACCCCATCAACAGCTATGATTTCAGCATTAAAAATGAGGTTAAAACCATTGTGTCAGAGGAAGAGGAGTCCGGTGAGATCATTGGCTCAAGCAAGGCGATTAAGCGCTGTCTTTCCATTTTACAGAAGGTGTCCAAAACGGATATCAACGTTCTTATTTTGGGCGAATCCGGGACGGGTAAAAGTTTTTTGTCAAAATATGTTCATACCAACAGCCTGCGTAAGGACAAGCCCTTTATCTCGATCAACTGCTCGGCGATTCCGGAGACCCTGCTGGAATCTGAGCTGTTCGGTTATGTCCCCCATGCCTTTACCGGCGCCAGCAATAAGGGGAAGGAAGGTCTGATCAAGATTGCCAATGGCGGAACTCTTTTTCTGGATGAGATTGGAGAGCTCTCTCTGCCCATGCAGGTCAAGATACTGGATGTCATTGAAAATAAACGCTTTATTCCTGTGGGGAGCACCACCCCCGAGCACGCGGATATCCGAATCATCACAGCGACCAACAAGGATCTGTATCAGCTGGTTCAGGACAATAAATTCAGAGAGGATCTCTACTGGCGTTTGAACAGCATCAAGACCACCCTGCCGCCTCTGCGGGAGCGGCCAGAGGACATCATCTCTCTGGCAAACTATTTTCTGAATGTGTTTAATGAAAAGTATAAAACCGACAAGTATTTTTCTAAAAAAGTGCCGCCGCTTCTGTGCGGGTACCACTGGCCAGGCAATATCCGCCAGCTGAGAAACCTGGTGGAAAGGCTTGTGATCCTGTCCGACGGCAAGGTCATCGAGGATTATGATTTTCAGCATTTCACCTCAGAGGAAGAGTCCGGCTCAAAGCGGGCTGTAACCTCCGACTACGAATCGGTGATGGAGGAGGCAGAGCGCAGACTGGTGGAAAACAGCTATCTTTTTTACAAGAGCAGCCGGAAAATGGCAGAGGCCTTAAACATCAGCCAGTCCAAGGCTTACCGGCTCATACGCAAGTATATATATAACGAGAAGGAAGAATAGGAAAAGGAGATGCACCCCTTAGTGCATCTCCTTTTTGTTTAAAGCTCGTATTTATAAGGATCAGGAAGGTATTCGTTCAGTATTTCCTTTTGTTTCTTTGTTGTTTCAGGAAGCTCATACTCGTCTACGCGGCGCTGTACCTCTTTTTTGGCGCGGTCCAGGGCTGTACCGAATTTTTCACGGTCCGCCAGCTTGTCGCCCTGCTTGTTAAAGTATTTTGGCAGGTAGTGTTCTTCACGGTAATCCTTTGGCGTTCTGCCTTTGAGGTAGTTTCCGCGCGGGCCGACTTTAAGCATCAGGTCGACGCCGTCCTTTTTGTCCGAAATGGCAATGCCTTCGTAGAGGCGCTTCAGCATGGAGACAACCTCTTCATCCAGCACCAGCTTTTCAAAGCTGCCAAGGTTAAAAGAGCCGAGGGTGCCGACAGAGTGAGAAACAAAGTCTGCATTGCCCAGATAGGTTGGCAGAAGGGTCATCATGGTTTCTGCGCCCGCCTGATAGTCAACGGTCAGGGAGTCGGAAAGACCGCCTCCGGAGCCTACCGGCACACCGTAGTAGCGTGCCATGGCGATACCGGCAAAGCCGAGGAGGGTATTTTCAGGGCTGCCGATTGCCAGCTTGACCTCACGCATATCTGTCGGGGAGCTTAAAGTACGGTAAATGGTCGGTGTTCCAGGCTTTACAAGCTGTGTAAAGACCATGGCAGCCAGCAGTGTCGCGTTGTCCTGCACAACGGTTCCCATAATGCTTGGCGGGGAGGTCAGATTGGTCATGGAGCAGACCGTGAACTGGACAATCTGATCCTCATCCAGCATCGCCAGCATGTTTTCCAGAACCTCACTGCCGACAGAGAGGGGAGAAATACAGCAGTGGTCGGTCAGAATAATATTTTTGTCCCATACATCATAGAATTTTTTTATGAGCTGAATGGAATCGCGGGTACCCTGGCGGATGCTCTTACCGCGGGTATGGTTGCTGTTGACAATGGTGCCGTAAACAGGCTTGGTATTGTATTTTAACAGCAGCGCCTGCTGCGGGTTAAAAAGATTTTCAGAACTGCGGTCAAGGTCCGAGGTATCCGAGGATACGATACGGGTAACATCAATGACATCGCTGGATTCGATGAGCTTGTAAAATTTAATGACATCTTCAAGGGTAGAGTCACGAATCGAGTCATCCTCATGCACCAGCTGCGGTGGTCCGCCAGCAGTGGTGATGACCGGGGCGCCATCGACAGAAATGGTGGAGAAACCAGCACGTCCATGGAGTTCAAAGCTCTTGGGCACGGTTTGCAGCGCGTTGTTAATCATATTCTCATCGAGATAGACAATGGAGTTTTCGACACGGGCGCCGTGTTTTTTAAAGACATCCAGCACTTCTTCGTGTTTGAATTCTACACCGACTTCCTTCAAGACACGTAGGGTGCTCTCATGGATTTTTTCGACATCATCCAAACTCAGAAACAGATCATAAGCGTTTTTGCGTAACATTTTTCTACCTCACTTTTATTGTAATTTTAATTAAAAACTAAAGGGCCTGCTGCATGTTCTTTTTTTGAATCATCCTTCTTAAGATAATGCTGATCAAAAGGCCGACGACGACAATACCGAGAACGAGCATAAAGATATAAGTATAGCCTGCTTCGCCGTATTTATCCAGCATATTGCCGCCAATCAGATAGAAAAAAGCATCGGGTGAAAAGGCAACGGCTGAGACAATACCGACGATGGTGCCGTAGTATTTGTTTGGAATTCTGGCCTCTGTGATAGGCGTATACCAGCAGGGAACAGACAGATTATAGATCGCTGCAACCATAAGCAGAAGAATAACCGCAATGATGGCAAAGGAAGGATCGCCGGGCAGCAGCAGAGTAATACCAATAACGATGATACCGAGGATGAAATCCACGGTCATGACCTTTGTGGCAGATTTCATTTTATCAATGAAAATACCTGAGATAGGGTTCATGATAATGCGCACACCATAAGATCTGAAAATGGCAATAAAGTTCATCATAACAACCGGAATGGCAAAGGCGTCGGTCAGGTAGGGTGTGAAATAGGAAGCGCTGCATTTAAAAGTGTAGGAGCAGCAGCCCATTAAGGCGATTAACCAGACCTCTGGCATTTTTACGACGTCACCCAGATATTTTAACTGGAACTTTTCATCCTGGTCCTCCTCGGTCAGGTAAGTATCCCGTTTTTCGTTGTAGAAGAACAGAAGAACAATACCAGGCAGGATGTTAAAGAAGGCATACAGGTAAAGCATATAGCGGAAGGCTTCGACATCGCCTGATCCCGAGAGGCCTGCATAAATACCTGAGGCAATGAAGCCAAGGGTCATTCCAAGAAGCCCGTTAAAGGCAAACATGAAACCATACATTTTCCCCTGCTCATGTTCTTCACCAATGGTGTGGGTGAATTTTACAAAAGCGCCGTAGAAGGTACAGACAACCGTGATGGCAAAGCCCATCTGGATAGCCAGCATGATTGGATAGCTGGGAAGGGTGGCCATCAGCAGAATCAGGGCGCCGGTTCCAAAGCTTGAGATGAGCAGCAATGGTTTGAGCGGAAAACGGTCAGATAAAATACCAGCGATGATGTACATAAAAACGGCAATAATACCAAAAACCGTGATCAGCATCCCAAGCTGACCGTCGGTATAGCCGAGGGCCCCCTGCATGGCTTTGTAGTAGTAGGTTGAAAACCAGGGCATGACGTTTTGGGAGGAGTAAAGCATTCCCATAAAGAACATGAGAATATAACGTTTTTTCTTAAGGTCCATTGTTTCTTTTCCTTTCTAAAAAAATGATTCAGATCTCTGATGCCAATATGTAATGCAAGATGTGTGCCATAAAACAAGATAAAATATAAAATTACGAAAATACAGAGTAATAAAGGGGTTTTAAAAAAGAATTAGAAAATAAAAAAGAATAAATTACAAAAAATACTCAAAAGTGAGTCTGAAATGAATCGAACTTTCACAAAAACAACTCAAAGGCCAATGGACAAAAAATAAAAAACCGGAGACCAGACTCCGGTAAAAATTTTTCAACGATATAGATTTAGAGATCCTTTAAATGTACGCCACTTCGTTTATATTTGACTGCCAGCATTTCAGCGATAATAGAGATGGCGATCTCCTCAGGCGTTTCACCACCAATATCCATGCCGATGGGCGCATAGACGGCTTCCAGCTGTTCATTGGTAAAGCTCTCAGAACGAAGCTTTTCATAAACCGCTGCGATTTTTTTACGGCTGCCAATCATCCCAAGATAGGCGGCTTTTTTAGTAAGAGCTGCCGCAAGCGCTTCTTTGTCAAAACGGTGACCATAGGTGGTAATGACAATAAAAGCCCCGGCGGGAATCGTCAGAGCCATCATCCCTTTATAGAAGTCCTCAACGGGTACGTAGGTATCTGACAGCAAGATGGCATCTCCGATCTGGTCCTCCCCGCGGGTATCAACCAGTGTGATATCAAAGCCAGCCAGTCGGGCTGCTTTCATAAGGGCAGTCCCAACGTGGCCAGCGCCGCAGAGAATCAGACGCGGTCTTGGGTTTTCAACCTCAATAAACACCGAGAAGTCACCTCCGCAGACCATGCCGCTTTCGTTGTTCAGGGTATAATCCTTAATGGCGTTTTCTCCATAGCGGATACATGCCTGGGCATCCTGTATGGCCAGCAGCTCTGAACTGCCACCACCAATGGTGCCGATGCTGTTGCCATCCGCAGTTACCAGCATTTTACCGCTTTTTCTGGGGACGGCGCCATCAGCCCGGATAATCGTGACGACCGCGTAAGGTCGCCCGGCTTCCTCCAGCTTAAGCTGTTCTTCCAGTAATTTTTTTGGATTCATGGTAAACCTCCATTTTATAGTTTTGGTGCAAAGCAGACCCGGCGGCCAACGGAAGTGATTTCCTCAAGCCGGAGGTCTATACCGTAAAGATGGTTGAGAAATGGCTCGGTTAATACCTCTTTGCAGTCGCCAAAGGTAAAGGTACCATCACGTTCCAGAACAGCCAGCTGATCGCCCAGGAGCAGCGCATGGTCTGGATTGTGTGTGGTCAGAGCAATGCCGTAGCCCTGAGAAGCCATTGAGCGGATCGTTTTAAGAACCTGAATCTGATTGCCGTAGTCCAGATGGGAGGTGGGCTCATCCATCAGGATGAAGGATGGCTTTTGAGCAAGGGCCCGTGCAATGCTGACCTGCTGCCGTTCACCGCCGCTGATCTCGTTGTAGGGCTTATCTTTGAGTGCTGTAATACCCATTTTTTCAAGCGCGGCCATAGCAGCGTCAAAATGAATCTGCTTTGGCCGTTCAAAGGTACCGATGTGAGGCGCGCAGCCTGTCACCACATAATCCAGAACAGAATAGGAAAAGGTGGGGACAATGATCTGTGGCACATAACCGATTATTTTGGCAATCTTCCGGTGGGTGAGCGAGTCCATGTCTCTTCCATCAATGAGGATGCTGCCCTCTGCGGGCTTAAACAGACCGGCAATACAGTTGAGCAGCGTCGTTTTCCCTGCTCCGTTTGGCCCGAGGATGGAAATTACACGGCCAGAGCTAAGGGTAAAGCCAATGTTTTTTAGCAGAGGAGCGGATTCATCGTAAGAAAAAGACAGGTTTTCAATCTGTATCTTCATCAGCTCACCTTTGCTTTCTGCCGGTATAAAAGCCAGGCAAAGAAGGGGGCTCCGATGAGTCCTGTCAAAACCGAAAGCGGAATTTCCAGAGAGGTGGCGGTCCGCGCAATGGTATCAATGAGAAGAAGAAAAATGCCGCCCATCAGCATGGTTACCGGTAAAGATTTAATATGGTCAGAACCGGCCAGCATTCTTGCAAGATGGGGCATGATCAGCCCAATCCAGGCGATGGTTCCGCTGATACAGACAGCGCTAGCTGTCAGCAGGCTGGCGATCAGGATGATGACCCATCGGATTTTCTTGACATTAACCCCAAGGCTCTGGGCTTCAATGTCGCCAAAGGAAAGGATATTAATCCGAAAGGAGAGGCTCAGCAGGATAAGTGCACCAACAGCAAAGACAGGCAGCACAGAGAGAATTTCATGAACTTTTATGGAAGACAGACTGCCCATCTGCCAGAAAACAATGGCGGTGAGGTCCGTATCATTTTCAGAGGTGAATTTCATAAGTCCGAGGATTGAATCCATAAAGCCGCTGGTGATGATACCGGCAAGCACCAGGACAAGGTTGCTCTGGTTGCGCAGAAGCTTTGGAAAGGTCATGGTCATGAGCATGGCGATGATGCCAAAGGCAAAGGCAGACAGCTGGCGCGCAAGCATGCCGCCGCCCAGAAGAATCGCCAGTGCCGCGCCGACACAGGCACCCTTGGAAACGCCGAGCAAATCCGGTGATACCAGCGGGTTTTTGAAAATGCCCTGATAAACCGCACCGCAGAGTGAAAGCACTGCGCCGATGCTGACCGCGGCAATGATACGGGGAAGCCGAATGACAAAAAAGACGTTTTCCATGGCCAGATTCCCCGGCACGCCTGTCATTTTAGTCTGGATGGCATGGAGCATATCCTTGGGATTAACTGTATAGCGCCCCACACAGCAGGCAATAACAATGAGCGTGAGCAATATAACCGTCAGTATAATAATGAGATGTCGATGTTTTGTGTTCTTCATAGCAGATAAAATGAAAGGGCCGGCAGGCAATCGTAAAGCCCGCCAGCCCGGAAGACCTCAATGCTTATTGAAGCCCAAGCTGTTCCTTGGTAAAGGTTTTGCCATAGACCATCTGATAGAAGGCATCGACATCCTTCATAAAATCATCTGAGTTGTAAAGATCTCCGTGGAGATTATTGGCTGCCCAGCAGACACCCAGTACAGAGGAGGCAGTGGGGTAGTCCCACGGCTCCAGGGAGGATGGAAAAACATAAACGGCTTTGTTCTGAACCGCTTTGATACTGCTCCAGGCTGGGTCATTCAAGATATCGTCCACCTTATATTTGGCGTAGGAGGGTACCCAGATGATGTCGGGATTCCAGCCTACAATCTGTTCAATGCTCACATCGGCAAATTCACCTTTTTTGTCCAGACCGCTGACCGCATTGGTGCCGCCAGCTTTTTCGATAATATAAGTTTGAATCATGGCGTCAGGCGCAACAGTGAGAGAGCTGGTGCCGCCTAAAAACAAAATGGATGGCTTTTCTGAAGCAGCACCTACCTTTTTGCTGATGTTGTTGATTTTATCATCGATAAAGGAAGTGATCTCTTCAGCCCGTTTGTCTTCACCCAGAGCCTTTCCCACAATTTTTAAAGAGTTCGTGACTGTGTCAAAACTTTCATCATTGGGGAGGGCAACCACTGCAGGAACATTAACTTCGGCAAACTGGTCGGCCTGACTGGCAAAGCGCTCAGGCAGAATAGCGAGGTCTGCGCCTAATTCCATAACGGTTTCCATATTGATGTCTTTGCCCTTACCAATTTGGGGAAGGTCATTGTATCCGTCGATTACTTCCTCATACAGGCCACGGGCCATGTCCTTGTTGCCAAAGCCGGCAATGTACTTTCCGCCGCCGCCAATGACAACTGCGGTATTTAGGGATGGATTATGTGTTCCCACCACCTTGGTCGCCGGTGCGGTAAGAGTAACCTCGCGTCCAATGGCGTCTGTGACCTTGATTTCGCCGGAGGTTTTGTCGGATGAGGCGTCCTGCTTAGGGCTGCAGGCAGTCACACTTAAAATCAAAGTAAGGGCCAGAATCATACATAGCAGTTTTTTTTTCATTTTTTACTCCTTTTCAAATACGGAAGGTAAAGCCGTTTCCAGCATTACCCTATCGTGGCAAAACCATGGACAGGTGATTTTGGAAGCCTGTATTTAGGTTAAGGCCATCAGAGTTTGTTCAATAAATCCATTATAGCATGGTTTGATAACGTTTTAAAGAAGAAAAAATAAAAGCCCCCGGTCCTGTGACAGAAGCGGGGGTTATAGAAAGGTAAATTTCGATTAAGGGTTCACAAGCTCATTCAGCAGTTT
>CAUEUD010000055.1 GCA_959020865.1 Eubacterium limosum
GCCTCTGGGCACCACTTTGAAATTTAGACGCAGGTTTGTCAGACAGCAGGTCTGATTTTTTTATTTTTTGAAAAGATAAAGCCAGACAGATAGCTCAGACGAAAAAGCAAGAGCGTCAAACAGGCAGCAGCCGGAAAAGAAGGCCTGTCGGTGGTTCGATTCCGCCTCTGGGCACCACTTTGAAATTTAGACGCAGGTTTGTCAGACAGCAGGTCTGACTTTTTTTATTTTTTGAAAAATATTGCAGCCCTGACGGATAGCGGGGCATGGTGTTCAGAGTTGTATTTTTAAGGACAATCAGTTATACTAGGCGTAAAGGTGATTTAAAATGAATACAGACATTTCCAGAGAAAAAATTAAAACGAACATCATAAAAAGTGTGACAGACCTGAATGAAAAAAAGACACTGCGCCTGGTGGAAAAAGCCCTTAATGCCGGCATAGGCATGAGCGATATTGCGGAGTATCTTCAGCAGGGAATGGACAACGTGGGTGAGCTGTTTGAAAAAGAGGAGTACTTTATCGGTGACCTGATCATGGCCGGCATTATTTTTAAAGAGGTTATGAAGCTTGATAAACGTAGCGCGGCAGATCAGAGAGAAGCTCCGGGCAGCCGGGGAACAATACTGATCGGCACCATCCACGGCGATCTGCATGATATCGGAAAAGATATTTTTATTGGCCTGGCCTGTGTCAATGGCTTTAATGTCATTGATCTGGGCGTGGATGTCCTGCCCGAGGTTTTTGTCGAAAAAATCAGAGAGGCCCGTCCGCAGATTTTAGGCTTTAGTGGCCTGCTGACCACAGCCACGGCAGAGGTTAAAAAAACGCTGAAGATGATCCAGGACGCTGGACTGCGTGATGGCCTGAAAATTATTGTGGGTGGAGGCCTGATGCAAAAGGAACAGGAAAGTCCAGAGGCCTTTGCGGACGCCTATGTCAAAAATTCAGGAAGAGGGCTGGAGTACTGCCTCGAATGGGCGGAGAATGGTTACAGATAATGGATATACCGATTTATGAAAAGATTGCAAATGATTTAAAGGAAAAGATTAACCTGGAGCTTTTGAAGCCCAATGACCCTATTCCCTCAGAGGCGGCTCTGTGCGAAGCCTACAATGTCAGCCGTCTGACTGTAAGAAAATCACTGGAAATGCTGGTGCGGGACGGTTTGGTTTATCTGGTCCAGGGAAAGGGGCATTTTGTAAGGAAAACAAATGGCAGCGATTATATCCTTACATTCAACGAAGTCGGCTTTGAGACCACAGATATTGATCAGATACACATTGTGGATGTCGATGTGATTGAATCGACCAAAGATCTGGTCTATATCTTGAAGATTCATCCCAATACGCGTGTGCTCAGGATAAGACGGGTGCTTTATGAAAAGCAGCAGCCCATTGGTTATGACATCAAGTATATCCCTTACTATCCAGGCTTTCCGCTGATTGAGAAGGAGCTGGAGGCCAGAGATTTCGTTGAGATTCTGGCAGACCGTATCTCGCCTTATTCAGTTCAGATTGATTTGAAAATAACGCCGCTGAAGGCTCAGAAAGAAACGGCCGGGCAGCTTGGAATCGACGAAGGCAGTGGCATACTGACGGTGTCCCAGCTTTTAACGGATGTCGAGCTTGGTGTTGTAGGCTATTGCGAAACCTTTTATAACGCAAAATATGTAAAACTCATCGCAGAATGGAGCAGGTAATGGAAGCAAAACTTTATAAGGGAGTACAGAACGATCTTAAAAAGAAAATTGAGCGGGGGATCTATCCGGAAGGCTATAAGTTGGAAAGCGAGAACAGTCTTTGCGAACAGTATAATGTCAGCAAGGTAACCCTGCGTAAGGCGCTCTCGAACCTTATTGAGGAAAATTATATCGAATCCAGACCGAGGGTAGGGTATTTTGTAAAAGCAGCGGAGCGCGGAATATATCATTTAAGCTACAGCCTGTCAAACGTGCTGAATACCTATATTTCTGATGAGGAAATTTTGTCGGCAGATTTCGGCGGAGGAAAGGGCGTCAATGAATTTGAGATGACCAGGCGTTATGCCAACGATGACGATGAGTGGATCGCGCTTGAGCAAATCCGCATTATTTTCAGGCACACCCTGCCCGGTGAAAAAAATACGGAAAAGACGCGTGATTACTACAAACGGCATACCGAAGATATCCTGTCCCTTGCTGAGACAAAGAAAATGACCCTGGACGTATCCTTTGGCGATGAGGCGGTGTGCGATGCTCTGGAAATTTTTTCGGACGAAGCGCTGTTGAGGGTCTGTGAAGAATATTATGATGAATATGGAAAGCTGTTTGCGGAAGTGAGGGCTTATGTGCCATCAGATTTTGCAGAGGTGAGGGCATCCAATAAAAGAAAGGAGTCTGTTTTTTAAGGATTTTCTTTTTTATTGACAATCTAATATTATCATGATAATATTAGATTGCTTAATTGATATTATCACGATAATATCAATTAAAAAGAAAGGCGCTTTTCAAAATAGTAGGAGGAGAAAAATGGACGTTAAGGAAAAACTGTATCAAAAAAATCTTTCCATGGCAAAAAAGGGGCTGCTATGGGGACTCATGGGTGGTCTTTTGTACGGCATCAGCCCAATGTTTCAAACGCTTGGTATGGGAACCGAGCCTTTGAGCAGCGGCGCTGTTTTAGGCTTATGCGCGATACCGATGATCGTGGGGTGTCTTCAGGACTTTTCATCTGGAATATGGGTTTTAATTCCGAACCTGAAAAACGGGAAAGGAAGAGAGTACATCCGGTCCGTAAAAACCAAACCGGGACGTTTTATTCTGCTGGCGTCTTTTTTCGGCGGTCTGATCGCAATGGCTGGTTTTACGCTTGGTGTTTACTTTGCAGGACCAGTATATCCTGTAGCTATCAGCGCCACATTTCCAGCCATCGGAGCAGTGTTATCCCGGATATTTTTAAAGGAAAAAATTTCGGGCCGCGGCTGGTGCGGTATTCTGCTGTGTGTGGCTGGAGCCATTACGGTCAGCTGGGCGCCGCCATCTGGGGATACCTACCCGAACTTTTATCTGGGCATCGCCTGCGCAGTGTTAGCCTCTGTCGGATGGTCGCTGGAGGGCATTATCTCCTGTGCGGGAATGGATTTTGTTGATCCTGAAATTGCGCTTGGTATCCGCCAGTTTGCATCGGGAACCATGTTTTTGTTTGTACTGCCCTTTGTTGCCAGCGGTGTTAACCTGAAGGCCTTTGGGTTGCTATTTTCCACGTTGCCGACCATGGCCTTTGTATTTATCGCCATCGCAGGATTTGGCGCGGGTATCGGATATTTTTACTATTATAAGTGTAACAATGTCTGCGGCGCATCGAGGGGGATGTCGCTGAATATTATCTACACGCTGGTTTCCGCTGTCCTGTCGGTTGTTTTCCTCGGAAGCACCATCACGGCGACCTTTATTATTGGAATTATTGTTTTACTCTCAGGGGCAGTCATGGTTGTCGGGAAGCCGTCAGAGCTGCTCTCGTTAAGAGATATCAGTTAGGAGGGAATGAAAATGGCAGAAACAATGCCCATGCGCTTTAATATTATCAAGCAGATTATGGAAAACCCGGAAGGGCTGAATCCACAGCAGGTTTACGAGCGGATTTTACCTTGCTATAAAGGCGAAAAACAATGCAGCGAAAAGGAGATTGACGCTCAGCTGATGTCACTTAAGGGGACTGGCCTTGTGGAGATTACACATACAACAGAACGTTCAGATGGCTTTCTGGAATCGACCTATGTCATGACAGCTTATGGCAGGGAGCGCTCCCAAAAATACATTGGTGAATATTTATAAGGAGTTAAAAATGAGCCATATTCTTAAAAAAAGGATTTAGAAACAATATATGATAAGGTTATCGAAATTTTAGAACAAATCGGCATTACCTTTGGAACCGAAAAAGCCCTGGAGCTTCTTGGGAAAAACGGTGCGAAAATCGAAGGCAGCAAGGCCTTTATTCCAAAGACGCTTCTGGAAAGGTGTCTGGAAAGCCTTCCCAAATATGATTATGAAAATCAGGGACCCAAAAGGATCACAGCCACCTCTCCCTTTGGGATGGTGCCCACCATTCTGGATGATGAGACCGGTACATACCGAAGCGGTACAGTTGACGATGTGGTGAAAATGTATCAGCTCACCCAAACCTCAGACCTTTATGAATGCGCAAGTCCCTGTGTCATTGATCCTGTGGACAGCGACGCAGAGGATCTGTACGTTGGCCAGATTGCCATGCTCCTTCGCTACAGCGATAAATGGCCTTCCGTTGGGATAAGGGCAACAGCGCAGAACTCAAAGGACGGAAATCTATATCAGAGCGCGCGTAAATCCATCCGGCTTATCCGTGAGTTTTACGATGTGTGGGACGAGCCGGTAATGGGGCAGTCCATCTGTCCCATGTCCCCCCTTGCCTATGACTGGGAATGCCTTGATAATTTAACCGCGGCCATCGAGGAAAAGCAGAATATCATCCTCTGTCCCTGCAGCCTGACCGGTCTGACCGGGCCTGCCAGCCTGCTGGGGCTGGTGATTCACGATATTGCCATCTCACTGGCCGGGATCGTTTATGCTCAGCTGCTGTCTCCGGGGATTGAGGTTTCCATCTGCTCCTGCTCAGGCGCGACGGATATGCGCAGCATTCAGCCAGCCTATGGAACCGTGGAATGTGTCTATATTGAAGGAATGCTCTATGAGTTCGCCAAGTATATGCAGATCGGCTGTACAATCTGCGGCGCGCTGTCCGATTCCGCAAAAGTGGATTACCAGGCAGGGGCAGAGAGCATGATGACAACGCTGATGCCATACTACGCGTCTGAAATTAACGAGGTCTGGTGCTATCCCGGCCTGATGTCGGCCTGGTACTGCGGCAGCTTTGAAAAGCTTATTCTCGACGAGGAAATGATGCGCAATGTCAACCGGGCTCTTAAGGGCGTAAACTTGAAACTGGACCCCAAGCTGATGATGAGCTTGACAGAAGCCCAGGAAAAAAATACTTTTCTCCAGGGCAAAACACCGTCCGCCTACAGAAAAGACCATTATTTAACTAAAATTTTCAGCAAATACGGCGTTTCCCAGGATATCAGTCCGGAGAAAACAGATATCCGGTTAAAGGTAAAAAGGGAGATCGAGAACCGAATTAATGAGTATCAGGCTCCGGAAATCACCAAAGAGCAGAAAGAAATTTTGAAGCCTCACCTTCCTTCAAGGTGTTCGTTTTAAAAATAGAGAACCCGTATCGCCGCGATACGGGATGTGGGAGACGGTGTGAGCGAATAAAAAACCAGACAGCTTCTGTCTGGTTTTTTGCTGTTTTGGAGATTGGAACAAGGCTTTTTTATAAACTTGCCATAAAAGCATCTGAATGCTATAATGTATACAAATAAAGTTAGGTTTGTATAACTAAAGGCAGGTGAAACAATGAAGCTTGAGTGCGAACAGCCATACTGCAATTATATTGAGGTCCTCCAGCGGGACGCTGAAAAAACCATTTACCGCATGAACTGCGGCGACGGCGACGGGATCATGGTCTGCTATCCGGTTTTTGACGGGGTGGAGCTTTATTACAATGATTTTCAGGCCTTCCGGTGCAGTGAGCCCGGCAATCGGCCTGGCTCCAATTTTCTCGAAATTAACCACTGCCGTAAAGGCCGCTATGAATGCTGTTTTGGAAAGAACCATTTTGCCTATCTCAGCGAGGGGGATTTAGCCATCACAGGCTGGGATTTTCCCTGTGACGCTTCCCGCTTCCCCCTCGGCTATTATAACGGCATTGAAATTCTCATCGATATCGCCCATGCCCAGGAACACCTTTCCTGTGTGCTGGAGGGCATCGAAATCGACCTGGACAGGCTGAGACAAAAGCTCTCAGGTAATGAAGGATGCTTTGTGCTGCGGGCCACCAAAGAGATCGAACACATCTTTGACGAGCTCTACCATGTAGACCCGCGGATACAAAAGGGCTATTTCAGGATCAAGGTGCTGGAGCTGCTGCTTTTTCTGAGCATTACCCCCTTTGAAAGCGGCAGGGACCGGCGCCGGTATCTTTCGGCCCGTCAGGCCTGTGTGGTGGAGCAGATACACGACGTCCTCACCCAAAACCTGGACCAGAACATCACCCTCGAGGCGTTATCAAAGCGTTTTGATATTGGCATGACCACCATGAAGAACTGTTTCCGGGCTGTGTATGGAAAGCCTATCAATACCTGGCGCAGGGAGTACCGCCTGCACGTGGCCGCCCGGATGCTCAGAGAAACCGATAAGAGTGTCCTGGAGATCGCCAACAGTGTGGGATATGAAAACCCCAGCAAGTTCGCTGACGCTTTCAGAAAACAATTGGGAATCCCGCCTCTCGAGTACCGCAAAAATAATTGACGGTTTGGAGCATTCCGCCTGCCCGGGGTAGAGACATAAAGGGGTTAGGAGTAAACTGTTTTTGTAGTTAGAGATAACTAACTAAAAGAGAAACAGAGGTGATATGATGCAACCACAAAAAGAGGCCCGGCGGGGGCTGTTTTCGTACGCGGGAAAGTATAAAGCCCTGTCCGTCTGTGCCTGTATTTTATCCGGGATCAGCGCGGTTCTGATCCTCATGCCCTTTATCTGCATCTGGCAGGTGGTGAGGGAAATTTTCGCGGTGCTGCCCAACGTGGGGCAGGCTCAGAACCTGAGCTACTATGGCTGGCTGGCCGTGGCATTTGCCCTGGCAGGAATCATTGTCTATTTTGCAGCCCTGATGTGTTCGCACCTGGCAGCTTTCAGAACAGCGCGCAATATGCGCAGCGAGGCGCTGCACCACATTGTCAGGCTGCCGCTGGGCTATTTTAACCAGAACAGTAGCGGCAGGCTCCGCCGTATTGTAGACGAGAGCGCAGGGCAGACCGAGGCCTTTCTGGCCCACATGCTGCCCGATCTGGCAGGGGCCATTGTGACGCCCTTTGCCATGCTGGTTATTCTGCTCATCTTTGACTGGCGGCTGGGCCTGGTGAGTCTGGTGCCCATGATAATTGGCTTTATCATCCTGTCACGGATGATGGGGACCAGCATGAACACATCTATGCAGCAGTACCAGAACGCCCTTGAGGACATGAACTCAGAGGCTGTGGAGTATGTGCGGGGTATTCCGGTGGTCAAGACCTTCCAGCAGAGCGTTTATTCCTTTAAGAATTTTCACGCGGCCATCAAGCGCTATAGCTCCTGGGCAGTGGATTACACCCTTAAATGCCGCCTGCCCATGTGCGGCTTTACCGTGTCGGTCAACGGCGTTTTCGCCTTTCTGATCCCGGCAGGTATTCTGCTGATTGCCAGTGCGGTGGACTACAAAACCTTTCTGCTGAATTTTATTTTCTATGTCCTGTTTACACCAGTCGTTACGGTCATGATGACAAGGATCATGTTCTCGGGGGAAAACGCTCTGATGGCCCGCGACGCGGCAAGGCGTATCGAAACGATACTCCTTGAAAAGCCTCTTGAAGAACCGGCAGTGCCTGTCAGGCCAGAGGGGGCGGGCATCGTATTTGATCAGGTGCGTTTCACCTATTCAGGAAGCGATACCCCAGCCATCGACGGCGTCAGCTTTGAAATTCCAGAAGGCGCCACTGTGGCCCTGGTCGGCCCTTCCGGCGGCGGCAAGACAACCGCGGCCAGCCTGATTCCCCGTTTCTGGGATGTGCAGGAGGGACGTGTCTGCGTTGGCGGTGTGGATGTTCGCCAGATCGCTGCCACCGACCTCATGGATCAGGTTTCCTTTGTATTCCAGAATACAAGGCTCCAGAAGGCCAGCCTGCTCGAGAATATCCGCAGCGCCCGTCCGGACGCGCCGGCAGAGGCTGTGCTGGCAGCCGCCCGTGCCGCCAGATGTGAGGATATTTTTGAAAAGCTGCCCCAGGGTATGGACACTGTTGTCGGCACCAAAGGCGTTTACCTGTCCGGCGGTGAGGCCCAGCGGATCGCCCTGGCACGGGCCATTCTGAAAGACGCCCCCATCGTGCTCCTGGACGAGGCCACCGCTTTTGCCGACCCAGAGAACGAATACCAGATCCAAAAAGCCTTCGAGGAGCTGACAAAAGGGAAAACCGTTCTGATGATCGCCCATAGGCTGACCACCGTCCGGCATGCCGACTGCATTCTGGTCATGGAGAATGGCCGGGTCACAGAGCAGGGAACCCATGAAGCGCTGCTGGAAAAGGGCGGCACCTATGCTGCCATGTGGAAGGAATACCAGAGCACAGAAGCCTGGAAAATAACCGGAAAGGAGGCAGCATGATGACTGCTTATTTTCAGAAAAAGTTTGCCCTGAGCGAGCAGGGCGCAAAGGATCTGGTCAAGGCAGTTTTTGCCTGTACCCTGACCGATGTGATCCTCATGCTGCCCATTGGCCTTTTATACCTGGTCGCGACAGAGCTGGTTTCGCCCCTCATCGGAGGGAATGCCCCGGCGCCCAGCCTGTGGTTTTATATTGGCGGCTCGGTAATGATCCTGGCCCTGATCTTTATCTTTGAGTACATACAGTACAACAAGACCTTTCTGGCCTCCTACGCCGAGAGTGCGAACATGCGTATCCGGCTGGCAGAAAAGCTGAGGCGCCTGCCGTTATCCTTTTTCGGCAAGCGTGATCTGTCCGACTTAACCACCACCATCATGGCCGACTGCGCCGCCATGGAGACGGCCTTCTCCCATTATATCCCGGAATTCATCGGGGCAGTGGCATCGGTCATTTTGGCTGGCATCGGGCTGTTTGTTATGGACTGGCGTATGGCGCTGGCACTTTTGTGGGTGCTGCCTGTGGTGCTTCTCATCATGGCGCTGAGCCGGGCACAGCAGAACAAGGTGGGCCGGCAGCACAACAAGGTAAAGCTGGACTGCGCCGACAGCATACAGGAATGTATTGAAACCGTAAGGGAGATCAAAGCCAACAATCAGAGCGGCCGTTATCTGAAAAAGATTGACGACCTGCTGGGCAGAAATGAGAAAATTCAGATCAAGGCTGAGCTCAACACAGCCATGTTTGTGGTAACATCCCAGATGCTGCTGCGTGTGGGCATTGCCACCGTGGTGCTTGTAGGATTAGTACTTCTGGTCAGCGGCCAGACCGACTTTCTGACCTTCCTGGTATTTTTGATTGCGGCAACCCGTGTCTTTGACCCCTTATCCGGCGCACTGGTTAACCTGGCGGCCATCTACGCGACCATGCTCACTGTGGAACGCATGAAGGAGATCGAGGAACAGCCAGTCCAGGAGGGCAGCGAGCAGGCAGACTACCAGGGCTACGACATCGCTTTTGACCAGGTAGGCTTTGCCTATAACAGCGGGGAAACCGTGCTCGAGGATGTCTCTTTCACAGCCTGCCAGGGACAGGTAACCGCCCTGGTGGGCCCCTCTGGCGGAGGTAAGAGCACTGCGGCCAAGCTGGCCGCGCGTTTCTGGGATATTCAGAAAGGGCGGATTACCGTGGGCGGTACAGACATCAGCACTGTAGAGCCTGAAACACTGCTGAAAAATTTTTCCATTGTTTTTCAGGACGTGGTACTCTTTAACAACACCGTGCTCGAAAATATCCGTATTGGACGGAGGAACGCCACCGACGAGGAAGTACTGGCCGCGGCACATGCCGCTCAGTGCGACGCTTTCGTCATGAAAATGCCCGACGGCTATCAGACCAAAATCGGTGAGAATGGATCGGTCCTTTCCGGCGGAGAGCGCCAGCGCATCTCCATTGCCCGGGCGCTGCTCAAGGACGCGCCGGTCATCCTACTGGATGAGGCCACCGCCTCGCTGGATGTCGAAAATGAGTCCCAGATCCAGCGGGCCATCTCCAACCTGGTAAAAAATAAAACCGTATTGATCATTGCCCACCGCATGCGCACCGTGGCCGGGGCAGACAAAGTTGTCGTCCTGGAAAATGGCCGGGTCGCACAGCAGGGAACGCCGGAAGCCCTCATGGAACGGGGCGGCCTGTACCGCCATATGGTCGAGCTCCAGCAGCAAAGCGAGGACTGGGCCATCTGAATATAAAGAAGAAAAATTCCATGTTAAAGATAGATGCTCCTTAAATGAGTCCAAATTTTATCGCTCTTTTCAACCCGTATCGTCACGATACGGGTTCTTTTATAGTACATATTTAACAAAAAAATTTACTTTTAGGAATGCAACCTATTGTTGAATGGTATGATTTCATATATAATATAAATATATATGGAACAAGGTGCCCGCCAGGGTATGTGAGGAGAGGTTACAATGGGGGAAGAAAAACGCAGAAATAAAAAAGCGGTCATTTTTGTGGTAACGTTTTTAGTGGTTAATCTTTTAGCGCTGTCACTTATCACCGTTTGGGAGTCGGTTTCGGTTAACCGGCGACTGACAGCCCATGCAGAGGAGATCGGAGCCGGGTTTGATGAGGTCATGGACAGCTATGAGCAGTCTTTTAAGATCTTTGCGCAGATGATGGGACGGGAGGTTCAGAACAACCCGAACCCGGATATTTTATGGGATTACCTGAAAAGTATTGACGCGCCCCTACTGGCCATTGAGGGGGAAACCTTTGACGGCCTGTATATGTACTACCAGGGCCGGTACCTTTACAGCTGGGATAAACCCTATTCGGCTTACGAGGAGACAGGCTATGTGCCCACAGAGCGCCCCTGGTACAAGGACGCTGTGGCAGGCAAGGGTGAGATCGTCTTTACGCCGCCCTATATGAGCTATGCCAACCATTATATTTTGACGACCATTTCACAGCTGCAGCCAGACGGCGAAACCGTCTTTGCCTATGATATTAAAATGGGGGACATCCAAAAACTCGTTTCATCAACGCTTCAATATGATGACGAGCAGATCATGATTTTTGATCAGAATGGCACTGTCATTGGAAGCACTAATACTGATTATCTGGGAGGAAACCTCAAGGTAAGCCTGGAGGATACCGCCCAGGCAGTGTCTTTGGCGCAGAGGGAAAAGGAAGCGCTCGATACCACAGATGAGGGCGAGCTGACAAAGGCTGAGGAGAAAGTCCAGTCGGCCGCTGCTTTTTACAGCTTCAGGCAGGGCATAGACGGCGGCCTGTCCAGGGTGATGGATACAGAGCAGAAGGCCGTCACCGTGAAGCTGAGCGGCAGCCGCTATTACGCTTACCTGAACAGAGAGGACGGATACAGCGGCCTAGTGCTTGTCCCGGTAATGTCAATGCTGAAGGCTACCCTCGAAGTCTGGCTGGTTCCTCTGCTGATTGTTGAAATCCTGCTGATCTATGTGCTGGGGCGTATCAGCAAGGAACAGAAAAACCGCGAGCTTAAAAATGCCTATGTCGAGCTGGGGCAGACCCAGCGCCGGCTTGAGATTGCCCTGTCAGCTGCCAAGAAAGCGGCGGCAATTGATGAACTGACAGGTATGATGAATGACCGGTCTTTCAGGAAAGAAATAACCAAAACACTGGACAATATGGATTCGGATGAGACCGGCATTTTAATTATGATGGACGGCGATCACTTTAAAGAAGTTAATGATAATTATGGGCACAACATGGGCGATGAAGTCATAAAGCTCTCAGCCCAGATGATCATTGGCCGTATCCGGGTTGTGGATCTGGCCTCACGCCTGCACGGCGATGAGTTCGCGATTTTCGTGACCAGCACAGCGGATTACGCAGTCGCCAGGCGGATTGTGGAGGATATCAACAATACCATCGCGCGTGAAGCCAAAAAAATGAATATCCCGCCCATTACTCTGTCGGGCGGGGCAGTCATCGCCAGACACGGCGATACCTATGTCGAGCTTTCAAAGGCGGCGGACAAGGCTTTATACAAGGCCAAGGAAACCCACGACGGCGGTTTTGCCTGCTGAGCCGGGAGACAGAATGCACAAATAGGATAAAAACCAGGCAGTCACTGCCTGGTTTTTTATTTTTTGACATCAGGCTTCTTCACATTTTATAAAATCAATCCCGCTGAAAACAATCTGCTCAGCGATATGGGCCATTTCATCAATAGACTCCTGCATGCCCGTGTCAAGCCAATCTGAGAGCAGGCCAATCCACCCTGAGATGATAAAGGAATAAAAATAGGCGAACCTCGAGGTATCACAGGGGCTGAAAATCATCTGCCAGTTATGATAACAATGCTGGCGCACCAGTTCCTTGGTGCGGTTGACAAAAGCGCTGTCGCCGTTGGGGCCTAGGAAAATCTGGAACAGCTCACTGTTCGTCTGGGCAAAACGGAAGATGTCCTTGCAAATGGGCAGAGGCGAGGATTTTAATTCTTTTACAGAGTGGCTGGAAAAGAGCGTGTCCAGCTCCTTAAACAGGTCATTCTCGATCTGGGTGAGCATGTCGAAAATATCCTTATAATGCAGGTAAAAGGTTCCGCGGTTAATATCCACAAGGTCAGACAGTTCCCTTACAGAAATTTCATTAATGCTTTTTTCTTTTAACAGCTGTGTTAAACCTTCAATCAAAAGCTTTCTGGTTTTTCGGACACGCCGGTCTGTTTTTCCTGAAGTCATTTTAATCTACTCCTTTTTTATTTTTGCGCGTAAAATTCATGAAAAAATTCAACACAATTGTGCAGAATGTTGATTAATTATCAGCTTTTCAAAACATTGTTTATTGTGTTTTTCCTTCTCTTTTATTATAATTTACAGAAGTCAATAAATCAACAAATGTTTAATAATAGAAAGGAGTTAATTTATGGACCGATTTGCGGGTTTCATTGTAAAGCATCGGAAAACAGTGGTGGTCATCTTTATTTTGGCATCCATTGTCTGTATGCTGTTAAGCAATCTGGTCGGGGTCAATTATGACATTATGGATTACCTGCCCGATGGTGCCCCCTCCACTGTTGCGCTGGACACCATGAGTCAGGAATATGACCAGGCCATTCCGAATATGCGTGTGATGGTAAAAACAGACAGTGTGTCAGAGGCCCTTGACTATAAAGCCAGACTGGCAAGTGTGGAGGGGGTAGAGGCGGTTGAATGGCTGGACGATGCAGCGGATATCTATGCGCCTATTGAGACCATTGACCAGTCAGTTACAGATGACTGGTACAAGGACGGTACAGCCCTGTACAGCGTTACTGTGAAGGATGAAAAAGAAACAGAAGCAGTGAACGCGGTGCGGGAGATCATCGGTGAGGACAACGCAATGACTGGCAGTGCAGTGGTGAATGCTCTGGCTCCGGTTATCACGTCAAAGGAGATATCGACGATCATGCTCTTTGTCATTCCGCTGATTTTGGCCATTCTTTTTCTGACAACCAGCTCCTGGTTTGAGCCGCTGCTGTTTATGTTCAGCATTGGCGTTGCCATTTTGATCAACCGGGGTACCAACCTGATGTTTGGTGAAATATCCTTTGTGACCAACGCGGCGGGAGCTGTTTTACAGCTGGCCGTTTCGATGGATTACTCCATTTTTCTGCTCCACCGCTTTTCAGAGTTCCGATCCGAAGGGCACGATGTGTCAGCGGCGATGGTTCTGGCTGTCAAAAAATCCACAGCGTCAATTTTATCCAGCGCTCTGACCACAGTGACAGGCTTTGCGGCTCTGATTCTCATGCAGTTTAAGATTGGACCGGATATGGGTTGGGTCATGGCAAAGGCCATTCTGTTCAGCCTGATCGCTGTGCTGGTTCTATTACCCGCTGCGGCCATCTGTACCTATAAGCTCATTGATAAAACCCGTCACAGGCCCTTTATACCAGGGTTTGAAAGATTCAGCCGCTTTGCACTCAAACTCAGAGCGCCCTTTCTTATTCTTTTCTGCCTGCTGGTGGTACCCTCGTTTTTAGCCAGCCAGAATAACCAGTTTATATACGGAGCTTCTAAGATTTACAGCAGTGCAGCGACGCAGATGGGAAGAGATATGACCGCCATCGAGGAAACTTATGGCAAGTCAAGTCCCCTTGTGCTCATGGTGCCTAAAGGAGATATTGCCAGGGAAAAGCAAATGAATGATGCAATCCTGCAGGCGGAAAATGTGACTTCAGTCGTCTCTTATGTGAATACTGTGAGCGATGTTATTCCGCCGGAATTTGCGCCGGAGGGAGAAATCTCAAAGCTTTATTCAGAGCATTACAGCCGGTTTGTTGTCAATATGGATATTGTGGAAACCGATCCCGGCGCATTTGAAAAAGTGGATGCTGTGCGCAGTATTGCGGCGGATTACTATGGTGATGGTGCGCTGATCGCAGGAGATTTGCCAAACGCCGAGGATCTCCGGAACACCATTGTACATGACAATATGTTGGTTAACGGCGTGGCGGTAGGCTTTGTGTTACTGATTCTGATCTTTAATTTTAAATCACTGAGCCTGCCCTTTATTCTGACATTGGTGATAGAAGGATCGATTTGGCTGAATCTGGCGGTTCCTTACTTCAGAGGTGAGGAACTGAACTACATCGCTTATCTGATCACCAGCTCGGTACAGCTTGGTGCCACCATCGATTATGGCATTCTCTTTACGGATCGGTTTCTGGAAAACCGCCGTTTGCTGCCCAAAAAGGAGGCGCTGCGCGTAACCATCCAGAGTACAACCGTGTCCATTATGACCTCAGCCTCCATTATGACCATTGCCGGGAGCCTGCTGGGCAGGATATCGACCAACGCTGTCCTCAGCCAGCTGGGCTTTTTAATCGGCCGCGGGGCGCTGATCTCTATGACGCTGGTCATTTTCGTATTGCCCGCTATTTTGAGTGTCTGTGACGGCGTCATTGAGAAAACAACCTGGAAAGCAAGATTTTATAAAAAAAACGATAAATTTGAAAGGAAAGCAGCTTATGAACATTAGAAACAGGAAAGGGTCTGGGGTTTTGGCTGTTGTACTGGCCGTTTTAATGATTTGCGCCAGCACCCCGGCAGCCCTGGCAGCGCCTGCAACGGCGGAAAAAGATGAAAATGTGTATGTCAATTTGAACAAAAACGGCAGTGTGGAGCGCATTTATGTGGTGAATGCCTTTGAGGTAGAAAGCGCGGGCGCCATCACCGACTATGGCGATTACCAGGATACCCGGAACCTGAGTTCCCAGGCGGCCATTGAGGAAGATGGAACAGCTTACCAGGTGCAGGCAGCAGAAGGTAAATTCTATTACCAGGGCACCATGAAAACAACCGATACACCCTGGGTTATCAACCTGAGCTACAATTTGGACGGAAAGAATACACTGCCCGAGAATCTGGCAGGAAAAAGCGGACATCTGGCCATTACGATCAGCGTCTGGCAGAACCAGAAAATGGATCCGGCCTTTTTTGACAATTATCTCCTCCAGGCCAGCGTTAACCTGAACGAAAACTGTAAAAATATTCAGGCGGAAGGAGCTGCCGCGGCCAACGTGGGACGCGGCCAACAGCTGCTGTATAATATTATGGCAGGACAGGAAAAGGAAATTGTGATTCAGACAGATGTTGTGGATTTTGAGATGGAGGGCATCACCTTTAAGGGGATTCCCATGAGCTTTGATGCGGACAAGGGTATGATTGATATGAGTGAGCTGGATAAAAAGACAGCCGAAATCAGTGAGGCCGTCGCCGCCCTTGACGCAGGTGCGGGTAACATGCGGGAAGGCGTCTATGCCCTGTCCCAGGGCGCGGATACACTGGACAGCAGCGCGGCCGCTCTCGCAGAAGGAGCCCGGAGCTTTGATACCTCCGCCGCATTGCTCAGTGAAAAGACTGACGAGCTGGTGAACGGTCTGACGCTTTTAAATAAAGAGACAGCCGGTTTATCATCTGGGGCCAGCGCGCTTTTCGGAGGTGTCAGCGGTTATGTGGATGGCGCCAGAACCTTGAGCCAGGCCACCGGCGTGTATATTCAAAACGCTGAAAATCTGGCGGAGAGCACGAAAATCTATGTAAACGCGGCTGATCAGCTGGCTGGAAGTATTGCCGGCCTGAAGCAGGTGCCTGAAAGTCTCGAAAGCCTCCAGAATGGCATTGACCAGGCTGCAGATGAGGAACATCTCAGCCAGCTGGCCGCAGGAAGCCAGACATTGAGCAGTGGACTGGCAAATTTGTATGAACAGACCCGAGACCTTGGGAACCTCAGCGGTGTGAGTGAGAAAATAGACCAGTTGAAAAGCCAGATGACTGCTGCCGGAGCACTGGTCAGCACGCGTTCACAGGACATTGAAGCTGCCAATTCGACTGTCGGCAGCCTGACTGAAAAGATGAAAAATGATCCGGACGCCTATAAGGCTCTGACCGCCGAGGAGTGGGCAGTGCTGGAGGCCAGCCTTGAAGCTGTCGATGCTGACAGCCGGGAGCTGTTTTCAGTTGGAGAGGAAATTGGCCAGAGCGCGAGCGGGATTCCAGATGTCTCCGGACTGGAAGCGCTGGCAGGCCTGCACGAAGCTGTCGGTGGGCTCTCAACAGGCGCCATCAGCCTGAACGCGGGAATAACCGCCCAGGCTGATGGTCTGTCCGCTTTAAAACGCGAGGCAGACACCTCGCTTCCGGCACTGGCTTCCGGTGTTGGGCAGATAACGTCTGGCGCAGAGGCTTTTCAGAACAGCGGCAGCGGCCAGAAGCTCGCAGAGGGGGCAGATGGTCTGATTGATGGCGGCAGAAGCCTGTCCACAGCAGCTAACACCCTTGCGGCCAGAGGCCAGGAGCTTGAAAAAGGTGCCGGTGACTTACAGGACGGCAGTGCGCAGCTGTCCGAGGCAAACCAAAAAGCAGAAGAAGGCGGAGCGCAGCTTTCGAGTGCGGCCAGGCAGTTGTCCGCTGGGGCGAAGGCTTTGTCGGAAGGGGCTGGAAACCTGTCGTCAGGCAGTTCACTGCTGGCACAGGGAATCGAGAATTTGAAATCCGGCGCCGGCGATATGAAGGATGGAACCCAGGCTTTTTCGGATAAAACACAGAATATCGATGTTGAAATCAATGATCAAATTGATTCAGCAGTGGATAAGCTTGCAGGAAAGAACTTCAAGCCAGTCTCCTTTGTATCAAGCCAGAATCAAAATATAGCCAGCGTGCAGTTCGTCATGATGACAGAGGCCATCAAAAAACAGGAAGAGCCAGCACCGGAAATATCAGCCGAAAAAACAGGCTTTTGGGATAAAGTAACCGCATTGTTTAATAAAAAATAGGAACACCATTGGCCGCTGTCAAATGTCTGACAGCGGCTGTTTTTTATCAGCTTTTCATGAAACCACCTGCTTCTGACAGAGAGAAGCTTTTACAATACCCCTGTACATTTAAGCCGCTTTTGGTATAATGAAGCTGAGTCCAAATTTCCAAAGGAAATTTGGCAGGGAGCAAGGAAAGAGCCGATAGGCGAATGGGCGACCGGTAACGAAGCAAACGCAGATGATGAGGAAATTTTCCTGAAAGGAAAAAAGAATTTCCGAAGAATCTGTGCACCTTGAAACGAGTCCAAATTTCCAAAGGAAATTTGGCAGGGAGCAAGGAAAGAGCCGGCAGGCGAATGAGCGACCGGTAACGAAGCAAACGCAGATGATGAGGAAATTTTCCTGAAAGTAAAAAACGGGCTGTCAAAGAAGTAACCCAGTCCGAGACTGCGCCTTTTATCCAGATAAGCAAAAAGATCCAAGCACTGTGGATAACGGCTAGGAATCGTGCCGCATTACCGGTACAGCCGGACACTGGCGAGATAAAGCATCAACTTTAGAGAAGAAGATATCGTTGTGAAGGGAAGGCCCGCAGGACGCTTTTTTCTTTCTTAGGTAAAAGGCTCCGTCTCTCAGTTTTTTGGTACGCTGAATTTTCCTGAAAAGAAAAAAGAATTTCCGAAGAATCTGTGCTCCTTAGAAATGAGTCCAAATTTCATCTCCTTTCTTCAACCCGTATCGTCGCGATACGGGCTTACCGACCAAAATTAAATCCATGGAGGATTCACGTGAATAAAAAAAGTATATTAATCGACGGAAACAGCCTGGTTTACCGAATGTTTTACGGCGTGCGGGAAATGTCCAATTCCAAGGGCGTTCCCACAAACGCCATCTATGGCTTTGTCAACGTCTTAGTAAAAATCCAGAATGAGTATAAGCCGGATTATCTGGCAGTGGCCTTTGACCTGAGCGCCCCGACCTTCCGGCACAAGGAGTACGAAGACTATAAAGGCGGCCGTGACAAAATGCCCGAG
>CAUEUD010000056.1 GCA_959020865.1 Eubacterium limosum
GAGACATTGAGGTATTCATCCTTTCAGGTTGCCTCTATTATCACAACGACGGGCTTCGCCACGACCAATTTTGACTTATGGCCGAGCTTTTCAAAATATATTCTGCTCTTTCTGATGTTTATCGGCGCCTGCGCCGGTTCTACAGGCGGTGGGATCAAGGTTTCGCGCTGGTTGATTATTGCTAAAACAGCGGCCAATGAGCTTAAAAAAATGATCCGTCCCCGCCAGGTCACAACGGTCAAATTTGAGGACAAGCCCCTGGGAGCACAGGTGGTTGCCAGTGTTTACACCTATCTGGCGGTTTATATTCTGATCTTCGCAGCTTCGCTGCTGGTGCTTTCCCTTGACCAGTATGACTTTCTGACGAACTTTTCAGCGGTAGCGACCTGTATTAATAATGTCGGCCCAGGCTTTAACGCCATTGGGCCCATTGAGAATTTTTCGAATTTTTCAGTGGTATCCAAACTGGTGCTCTGTTTTAACATGCTGGCCGGACGCCTGGAAATTTTTCCGATTTTAATGCTGTTTGCGCCGCACACATGGAAAAACTAAAAAACAAATAAAAAGCATGGACTTGGGGGAGTCCATGCTTTTTTTAATCTTTAAGGGAAAGTAGTATGCTAAATTTAAGTTATTCGAAAACGACAATGGCTTCTCCGTTTTTAACACGGAGGGCAACGGTTTCGAGAATTCTGAAATGATGATTCAAGTCAACCAGCTCAAGATAGGAAGCTGCCATATCCTGACCAACGGCCAGATCCATGTACTGTGCTTCGGAGCAGACCAGAAGGGCTTTGCCTGCCAGTGTGTTGCTCTTGAATACACGTCCGCCTAACAGCTCGCGAATACGGTCAATTTCCATCATTCCGGTACCTGGCTGGATACGCTGCAGCTGGTAGTACAGGTCTGGACCCATAGCCAGAGAATAACGGCCGATGATGCCTTTTTCGTCTAAAAGGGAAGCAGCGGCAGCAATGTTTGAAAAGGCATTTTCGCCGGTGCCCCAGTCTTCACGCTTCATTGTGGTAACGCCCTGGGCGTTTAAAAGACCTTCGAGACCTAAGGCTTTATTGCCAAAGAAGATCATTTTATCTTCAGCTTTAGCTAAAGCCTGTGCGGCTCTGGCGACAGCTGACAGATCAATGGGAGTACCCATTCTCTGGCTGGCTTCCAGATCGCGCCATAAAATCATAAAATCGGCGTAGAGCTGTGGCAGTTCAATAAATTTTCTGCCGGTAGTGCGCACAAAGTCATCTTCAAATTCTTCTTCTTTTGTCTGGGCATCAACATTAACGCCCTGGATTCCGGCGCCTAAAGGGCCGTAAAGAGGCAAAAAGCGGCGGCCGACAATACATTTCTTGGCGGCTTCCACTACGGTGCTGTCAATCTGTTCCCAAAGGTCATCGCCGAAGGGAGCAGTCGTTCTTGCTAAATAATCCATGTAAAACGCCTCCTACTCAATGAGACTGCCGATGGTAGCACCTTCAGGGGACTGAGCGTCGCTGCTTCCAGTTGCGATGCCTAAATCTTCCATCATTTCATGTACTTCTTCGGCACCATCTTCAAAAAGCTTTGCTTCTTCAGGGTCTAAGTAACGCATCAGAGTGGTTAATTCTCCAATGTGGGCTTTTTCTTCATCGCGAATATCGGCCAGTACTTTCTTGGCAACGACATTGTCGGTTGCCTGTACATGGGCGTCATATAAATAAATGGCTTCCAGTTCTCCTGCGAGATCAAGACGGATGGCCTGTGCCAATTCCTTCTTGGTCATTTTTCTTTCTACGTTTCCTGCAAACGGATCTCCAAATGCTGGCATAATCTGTTCACTCCTTTCAATTTATCTGAAATGATATATACCCTCTCTTATTTAAGAATAACCATTTATCAAAAAAGTTTTTTGTGTTATAATCAGGTTGTTGTTAATTTGAAAATTCCAACGGCTCTGACAGCCTTTGGAATTTTTTAATGCTGGAATGAAGGGAGAATCTATGGAAAAGACAAAACAAATAAGCACAGGATACCTGATCAAGAGGTTTGCGCCCTATTTTAAGAAGTACCGATGGGTACTGGCGCTGGACCTTTTCTGCGCAGCGCTGACGACGATCTGTGAGCTGGTATTGCCGCTGATTGTGCGCTTTATTACCGACAAGGGTATGAATGACATGGCCAGCCTGTCCGTGAAGCTCATTCTTTACGTGGGGCTTTTTTATCTGATTTTGAGGCTGATCGACGCGGCTGCCAACTATTTTATGGCGAACATTGGCCATGTGATGGGCGCGAGGATCGAGACGGATATGCGGCGGGATTTGTTTGAGCACCTTCAGAAGCTCTCATTTTCCTATTACAGCAATACAAAGGTGGGCCAGATTATGGCCAGGATTACCAGCGATTTGTTCGACGTGACAGAGTTTGCCCATCACTGTCCCGAGGAATTTTTTATCGCCGCCCTGAAAATCACCGTATCTTTCGTGATTTTAGCCAATGTGAATGTCACACTCACCCTGATTATCTTTGCGGTCATTCCCGTTATGCTGCTGTGTTCCATCTGGTTTAATAAACGGATGCGCCGGGCCTTTAAAATGGGCCGTGTGGTCACTGGCGATATCAACGCCCAGGTAGAGGACAGCCTGCTGGGGGTACGGGTTGTTAAATCCTTTGCCAACGAAGCCATTGAAGAAGAAAAGTTTAATGAGGGCAACGCGGGATTTCTGGACATTAAAAAAATGATGTACCGCTATATGGCAGGGTTCCAGACCATGACCCGTCTGTTTGACGGGGTGATGTATATTGTGGTCGTTGTTGCCGGCTCACTATTTATGATTGACGGAAAGATCACGCCGGGTGACCTGATGGCTTATCTGCTCTACGTCACGACACTGCTCACCTCGATCCGCCGGGTCGTTGAGTTTACTGAGCAGTTTCAGCGGGGCATGACAGGTATCGAGCGTTTTATCGAGATTATGGACGAGCCTTTGGAAATTGTGGACACACCGGGCGCAAAAAAGCTGGAAAATGTAAAAGGCGATATTCGGTTTGACCATGTCGGTTTTATGTATTCCGATGATCATACCGAGGTGCTGTCCAATATTGACCTGCATGTGGAGCCAGGAAAAAACATTGCCCTGATCGGCCCTTCTGGTAGCGGAAAGAGTACGCTATGCAACCTGATCCCCCGTTTTTACGATGTGACCTCTGGCCGGATTCTCATTGACGGGCAGGACATTAAAGATTTAACCCTGCATTCGCTGCGTTCTGAAATCGGCATGGTACAGCAGGAGGTCTACCTCTTTGCCGGATCGGTCTTTGAGAATATTGCGTACGGTCTGCCCGGGGCGAGTAAAGACGCGGTTGAGACGGCGGCAAAACAGGCGGGCGCCCACGAATTTATCATGGGCCTGCCAGAGGGCTACGATACCTATGTTGGTGAGCGCGGCGTTAAGCTTTCCGGCGGGCAGAAGCAGCGTATCAGCATCGCGCGGGTTTTTTTAAAAAATCCGCCGATCCTGATTCTTGATGAGGCCACCTCAGCGCTGGATAATGAGAGTGAGCGGATTGTGCAGCAATCCCTTGAAAAACTGACCGTCGGCCGTACCACCTTTACCATCGCCCACCGCCTGACCACCATCCGCAACGCCGATATTATTCTGGTGCTCACAGAGGACGGCATTGTAGAGCAGGGTACCCACAGGGAGCTGATGGCAAGGGGTGGTATCTACCACGACCTTTATCAGCTTTATACAGAAGACAGCGATCTCAATGAAGAATTTTAAAAGGGACTACACAAAAAACTAAAAATATGTTAGACTGAACTGAGAATTTGGTTCAGAGTACAAGAATGAAGGAAAATATGGAGAACACGAAAAACGCTTATTTAAAAGAAGAATTTAATATTTCAGAGGATGTTATCTGTTTTGTCGATCAGGTGGAGGCAGAGATAAAGCCGCGCCTTACGGAGCTTGATGAAAAGGCAGAGTACCATCAGTATAAGGTGATCAAGGCAATGCAGCGCGCAAACCTGAGCGACCGCCACTTCCATCCAGCCACAGGCTATGGCTATGACGATGTGGGCCGCGAGGTGGTGGAGACCATTTACGCCGATATCTTTGGCGCGGAGGACGCGCTGGTGAGACCCCATATTTCATCAGGTACCCACGCTATTTCGCTGTGCCTTTACGGTGTTCTGCGGCCCGGGGATGAGCTTTTATCCATTACGGGAAGCCCCTATGATACCCTGCGCACTGTTATCGGTATTGAGGATGCGGACGCTGGAAATGGTACCCTTAAGGATTTTGGGGTAAACTACAAGCAGATTGAGCTGACAGAGGATGGAAAAATCGACGAGGAAAAAGTTCTGTCCAGTATCCATGAAAACACAAAAATGATTTATATGCAGCGCTCAACCGGATACAGCTGGCGCAAGGCCCTTAAGATTTCGGATATGGAGGAAATTATCGCGAAGGTAAAGGCCGTTAAGCCGGATGTGGTGGTGTTTGTGGATAACTGCTACGGCGAATTTCTCGATTATAAAGAGCCTGTGGCTGTGGGTGCAGATCTCATGGCCGGATCGCTCATCAAAAATCCGGGCGGCGGTCTGGCCCCGACTGGCGGCTACGTTGCGGGAAAAGAAAAATATGTCTATATGGCGGCCTGCCGCCTGGCGGCGCCGGGTGTCGCCAAGGAAACAGGCGCTACGCTGGACATTAACCGCACCCTGCTCCAGGGGCTTTTTCTGGCCCCGACAGTAGTCGCGCAGGCCATAAAAACCGCTGTGCTGATGGCAGCGGTCTATGATAAGCTTGGCTTTGGGGTCTGCCCGGGGGTAGAAGATTACCGCAGCGATATTATCCAGAGCATCAAGCTTTGTGACCCTGAGGCTGTTAAGGTATTCTGCCGCGCGGTCCAGGAGGCAGCGCCGGTGGATTCCTTTGTGACGCCAGAGCCCTGGGATATGCCGGGCTATAACTGCCCGATTATCATGGCAGCCGGCGCTTTTATTCAGGGCTCGTCCATTGAGCTCAGCGCTGACGCCCCCATGCGCGAACCATACATCGCTTATTTTCAGGGCGGGCTCACCCATTATCATGGAAAGCTCGGTCTGCTGCTTACCCTGCAGCGCTTGATGGAAGCAGGAATTATTAAAAATTTACAGGAGGTCTGATATGATCAATAAAGATAAAATAGAACGCATTAATTTTTTAGCCAGAAAGAAAAAAGCCGAAGGCCTGACTACAGAAGAACTGGAAGAACAACAGAGCCTGCGCGCCGAATATCTGGAAGCGGTTCGGGCAAATTTGAAAAGCCAGCTGGACAGCATTGAAATCATGAGCCCGGATTATGAAGAAAGCTATACCGAGGAAGATAAGACCCATATTGCAGAGATGAATGAAAAGCTGGCGGTTGAATATGAGGACGTTAAACGTAAAGAGAGAATGTCCGTTACCGAAGCGGGCAACCCAAGAAAGCCCCAGGGCGAAGCGGGCAAAATGATGATTGAGCGCATGAATGAAAGCCATGCTGAAATGACCGCCTGGGCGCTCGATAAACTGGACTTAAAGCCCACCGATAAGGTGCTTGACGTTGGCTGCGGCGGCGGTGCTGCACTGAAACGTCTCTCAGGACGTATTGACGGCGGCAAGCTCTACGGTATTGACTATTCAGAAGTATCGGTCGAGGCCTCAAAGGAACTGAATAAGGCGGATATTGAAAGGGGAAAAATGGAAATCCATCAGGGTTCTGTCTCTAAAATGCCCTTTGAAGATAATCTGTTTGACGCCATCATTACTGTAGAGAGCTACTACTTCTGGCCAGACCTTGAGGAAGATATGCGTGAGGTGTTCCGTGTCCTTAAAGAGGGCGGCACCTTTATGCTGATTGCAGAAATGTACTTAAATGACGATCTGGATGAACACCACATTGAAATGGCCAAGAAATTTGAACTGCGCAACCTGACAGTCGATGAGTTTAAGGCACTTTTTGAAAAGGTAGGCTATAAAGAAACAAAGATCCATTTAAAGGATGGAAAATACTGGATTTGTGTAGAAGGCAAAAAGTAAGAAAAGCGGCGTTCGCCGCTTTTTTTATTTTAATTTAATCATGTCCAGATCCTCCGGAACATAAATTTTCCCTTTAAAATATTTCTTTCCCTCGGCCTTATAGCGCTTCTTTCGGTTTAGCAGGTTTTTTTCCTCAGTATGCCAGAGAACCAGATTGGCAATTTTCATCTCCTCGGCCAGCTCACAGGCCTCCCGGACCGTGCTGTGGTGCTTCTCATAGGGGTCAAAAATATCCCGTTCGCTGTAAAGACAGAAGGCCTCGCTGAGCAGCCAGTCTGTATCCAGAACGTATTTTTTGCAGAGAGGATTGAAGGGTTCGTCGCCAAGGCAGGTCAGCTTTTGCCCGGTTTTCAGCATGGTGGTAAAGCCGAACTGCTTAAGCTTGGTGGAGTGGATGTCAAAAAAGGTGACATAATAATCAAGGATTTTTTCAGTCTGCCCGTCCTGAACCGGGATCAGAAGGATACGGCTGCCAAAGAGGGCTGTGAGCTTTTTCTGAAGGGTAAGATCACAGATGGTCACCACGGTTTTAATCAGCTCATCGTGACAGTAAATTTTGAAAGTGCCCTTATATTTTTGATCCAGCATCATCGAGGCGATTTGCCGTATGAGCCAAACCACGCCAAGTACATGGTCGGTATGGCCGTGAGTGATAAAAAGATGGTGAATATGCGCGGGGTTGACCGATGCTTTTTTCAACTGCCTGAGAATGCCGTTTCCGCCTCCGGCGTCCACCATAAAATATTCTTTTCCGCTTTTAATCGCAAAGCAGGTATTATAATACTCGGTCACCATGGCATTTCCAGTGCCGAGGACAATCAGTTTTTCTGTTTTCATAGCGTCACTTCCTTTTAAATTTTCCTTAACCAGTTTATCATAGAAGCTTTTTTTCATCAATTGGGACTTTACCTTACTCTCAACAAAAGGTAAAATAGGGTTAGACAAAACTTGTAAAAGGAGGTTCATTTATGAGCAAAGATAAAGAAAGTAAAGCAAAAGAACTCCAGAAATCACTGACTAAAAAGTTTGAGCTTGCGTGGCACGCGCTGGAAAACGGTGAAAAAACAATGGTCGATGATTTTTGTGAAAGCTATAAAGAGTATCTGACCGTTTCAAAAACTGAGCGCTTGTGCGCGGCCTATACCGTGCTTCTGGCAGAAGAAAAGGGTTTTAAACCTCTGGAGTATTATCAGGCTAAGGGCAAGGTAGTACCCGGCGACAAAATTTATGTTATTTTCAGAAAGAAAACTGTTCTGCTGTTTGTTGTGGGCGAGGAGTCTCTGGAAAATGGTATGTTTATTATTGGCGCGCACATTGATGCGCCAAGGCTTGATTTAAAACCGGCGCCTCTGTATGAAGAATCCGATATGGCTTATTTTAAAACCCATTATTATGGCGGAATTAAAAAATATCAGTGGGTGACCATGCCGCTGGCGCTTCACGGCACCGTCGTCAAAAAAGATGGTGAGATCATCAATATTTCTTTGGGAGAAAAGGATGAAGAGCCTGTTTTCTGTATCACCGATTTACTGCCTCATCTTTCACAGGAGCAGAATCAGAAAAAGATGGCTGATGGGATCAAGGGTGAAGGCCTGAACCTCATCATCGGCAGTATTCCGTATGAGGACAAGGATATAGGGGATGCAGTAAAACTTAATATCCTCAGGCAGCTCAATGAAACCTATGGCATTATTGAAGAAGACTTTGCCAGCGCAGAGCTGGAGGTTGTACCTGCCGGCGCTGCGAGAGATGTGGGCTTTGACCGCAGCTTTGTGGGAAGTTATGGACAGGATGACCGTGTATGCGCCTTTACAGCGACCATGGCAATTTTAAGTCAGGATGAAAAAAAACCGCCTAAACGTACCCTGTGCACGATTCTGGCCGACAAGGAAGAGATCGGCAGCTATGGCAGTACGGGGATGCAGTCGAAATTCTTTGAAAATGAAATGGCAGAGCTTATCGATCTGACCGAGGACCATAAGCCTGAGCTGACTTTAAGACGCTGCCTTAAAAACTCGGAATTTTTATCTGCGGACGTTACAGCAGCCTATGACCCGAACTTTTCCGGAACGCATGATCTGTATAACGCGCCTTTTGCGGGCAAGGGACTGGTTATCTCAAAATATGGCGGCTCCAGAGGGAAGTCTGGCTCCAACGATGCGCACGCTGAGTTTTTAGGAAAGCTGCGTGAATGCTTTAACGCGGCTGACGTCACCTGGCAGATGGGCGAGCTTGGCCGTGTCGATCTTGGCGGCGGCGGTACCATCGCCTATATGCTGGCAGAATACGGCATGGACGTGGTAGACTGCGGCCCGGCGCTGTTAAGCATGCACTCTCCCTTTGAGCTTTGTTCAAAAGCGGATGTCTATATGACTTATAAGGGTTATAAAGCATTCTTCGACCATTGCTGAGACGCGTAAATCTTGAAAGTCAAAGTTTCCGCTGGTAAGTGGAAATTTTGGCTTTTATTATTTCCTTAAAACAAGAAATCTTTATTACACTACTGATAAAATTTCTTCTTGTCTTTAGTATGGTAAAGATGTTAAAATAGATTACATGTAACGTAAAGTTAAAAAAAGAAGCAAGAGGTGTGTGAATTGGAATTAAAGGAAAAACAAAAAACGTTCCGGGGCGGAATCCATCCGCCTTACAGGAAAAAGAGAACGGCATCCGTCTCGGTTAAAGTTGCAGCCGAACCTAAGGTTGTAACGATTCCAATGTCCCTTCATATCGGTGCGCCCTGTACACCGGTTGTGAAAAAGGGAGATATGGTTTACCTCGGCCAGAAAGTTGGAGAAGCAAACGGTTTTGTTTCAGCACCTGTGCACTCAAGCGTATCCGGTACGGTTATCGCGGTAGAGGAGCGGGCGCATCCCAACGGAGAGATGATCATGTCTGTGGTCATTGAGTCCGATGGTAAAAACACGGTTGCCCCTTCGATCAAGCCTTACGGCAACTTCAGAAAGTATGAGCCTAAGCAGATTATCGACATTATCCGCGATGCTGGTATTGTCGGTATGGGGGGCGCTACCTTCCCAACGCATGTTAAGCTGAGTATTCCGCCGGACAAAACGGTAGACAGTGTGGTTCTTAACGGCGCGGAATGTGAACCCTACCTGACCGCGGATCATCATCTGATGCTGGCCCGGCCAAAGCGTATCGTCCAGGGATTAAGAATCGCCATGCGGGCAGTCGGGGTTGATAAGGGCTATATCGGCGTGGAAAGCAACAAGCCAAACGCCATCGAAAAGCTCAGAAAAGCCATCACTGAAAAGGATAATATTGAGGTAGTGGTTTTAGAGACAAAGTATCCGCAGGGGGCTGAAAAACAGCTGATTAAGGCGGTTACGGACCGTGAGGTACCATCCGGCGGCTTACCGGCCGACGCGGGGGTGGTAGTGATGAATGTGGGCACAGCTTGCCAGATTGCCATCACGTTTGAAACCGGTTTACCTCTGCACAAACGACTGCTGACCTGTACGGGAAATGCGGTGAAAAATGCCCGGACAATGGAGGTTAAGGTGGGAACGCCGTATCAGGAGGTTATTGACCAGTGCGGCGGCTTTGCCAAGAAACCATACAAAGTCATATCCGGCGGCCCAATGATGGGCGTAACCCTGTTCAGCACGGATGTCCCAGTGATGAAGGGAACATCAGGGATTCTGTGCCTGACAAAGGGCGCGGCCTATATTCCTGAGCCTTCCAACTGTATCCGCTGTGGAAAATGCGCGGAGGCATGCCCGATTCATCTGCAGCCCCTTTACCTGGCCGCCTACTCAGAAAAGGAACGCTGGGAAAAGTGCGAGGAATACCATGCCCTCGACTGCATCGAATGCGGCAGCTGCTCATTTATCTGTCCTGCCAAGCGGACACTGGTTTCATCCATCCGTGTGGCTAAACGTCAGATAACGGCATTAAAACAGAAAGAAAAGAAATAGGAGGAGCATCAATTGAGTAAATTAGATTTAACACTGACTGTATCCTCATCACCACATATTCGCGCAAAGCATAATACCTCCAGTATTATGCAGAGTGTTATCGTCGCGCTTTTACCGGCACTCGCGGTTGCCGGATATGTATTTGGCATGAGAACCTTCCTGATCGTGGCGATCTGTGTCGCCAGCTGCGTTGTGACGGAAGCGGTTATCCAAAAGCTGATGAAAAAACCCATTACGGTCAGTGACTGGAGCGGTGTTGTTACAGGCCTGCTGCTGGCCTTTAACCTGCCCATCACAGCACCGTGGTGGATGTGTATTGTCGGGTCTGTTTTTGCCATCGCCCTGGTTAAGCAGTGCTTTGGCGGCCTTGGACATAATTTTATGAACCCGGCTTTGGCGGCCAGGGCTTTTCTGGTTGCGTCATGGCCAACGCATATGACAGGCACAGCCTATATCCCGGCAGCAGACACCTTTACGACGGCTACACCTTTGGGAATTTTAAAAGAAGGTATGGATTTGACCGCGCTGCCCAGTAATCTGGATATGTTTCTTGGCATCAATGGCGTTTATGGCTCCATTGGGGAAATATCCGCTTTGGCGCTGCTGATCGGCGGCATTTATCTGATTGTCCGCGGTGTTATCAGCTGGCGTATTCCGGCGGTTTATCTTGCGACCGTCGCGATTTTATCCCTTGTATTCGGCCAGGACCCAATCTTCCAGCTCTGCTCTGGCGGTTTGATGCTGGGCGCCTTTTTCATGGCGACCGACTATGTCTCATCCCCGAGCACGCCGGTTGGGCAGATTATCTTTGCCTTTGGCTGCGGCTTGATTACCATGATTATACGAATGTTCGGCGGCTATCCTGAGGGGGTATCTTATTCCATTCTTCTGATGAATGTGGCGGCTCCGCTCATCGAACGGTTCACCCGTCCGCGTATTTACGGCGCGCCGAAAAAGGAAAAAAAGAATAAAGAGGTGGAAGTGAATGGCTAATAAAGAAAAAATGTCCATCGACTGGAAAAATGTCATCAAGCTGGCCGTTATTCTCTTTGTGATCACGGCGATCGCATCTCTTTGCCTCGCAATGACGAATTATGTCACATCCGATGTTATCGACCAGCGCAATGAGCAGGCCAACACAGAGGCAAGACAGGCTGTTTTGCCGGATGCCGATAAATTTGAAACGGTAGAAAATATCGAGGCGGTCGCGGCCGCTGCGGCGCCCAATGAAGCCAGTATTATTAAGGAAGCTTACATTGGTTATAAGGGCAGCGAGCTGGCTGGCTATACCATAAAAACAGCTCCGAGCGGCTATGGCGGAGAGGTTGAAGTGCTGACCGGCATTGATAAAGATGGTAAAATTACGGGCATCACCATTCTCAGCCAGAGTGAAACCCCGGGTCTGGGTGCGAAATCCACCGAGCCGGCTTTTCAGGAGCAGTTTAAAGGGAAAGATGCTAAAAAAGAAATCGCGGTTATCAAATCCGGCGAAGCTTCTGACAGCCAGATAACTGCCATCACTGGTGCAACAATTACTTCAAAGGCCGTCACAACAGGTGTCAATGCATCTGAAAAAGTTTATGAAGCGCTTGCGAAGGAAGGAGGCGCACAATAATGGGTAATTTTAAACATTTTACAAACGGGCTGATCAAGGAAAACCCAACCTTCCGCCTGCTGCTGGGGATGTGTCCGACTTTGGCGGTTACGACCTCGGCGATAAACGGTTTGGGCATGGGGCTTGCGACCACCGTTGTTCTGATCGGTTCAAATGTTGTTATTTCCGCTTTAAGGAAAATCATTCCGGACAAAATCCGTATCCCGGCTTTTGTCGTCATCATCGCATCCTTCGTAACCATTGTCGGCATGCTGATGAAAGCCTATGTGCCGGCGCTGGATGCCGCGCTGGGGATTTATATCCCTCTGATTGTTGTTAACTGTATTATTCTCGGACGTGCGGAAGCTTTTGCGTTTTCCAACCCTGTCCTGGCGTCCTTTGCGGACGGTGCGGGAATGGGCCTTGGCTTTACGCTGTCCCTGACCGTGCTGGGGTCAATCCGTGAGATTATCGGCGCAGGTGCGATTTTCGGCCTGAGCATTTTCGGCGCAGGCTATGAACCGGTTCTTATATTCATCCTTCCGCCAGGAGCATTCCTGACCTTGGGTGTTGGCATTGCCGCCATCAATAAGATTACAGAAAAACTAGAAGCGAAAAAATCAAATAAGGAGGATAGCCTGTCATGACCAATATACTCCTGATTTTAGTCAGCGGCATTTTTGTCCAGAACTTTATTTTGTCAAAATTCCTCGGTATCTGCCCTTTCCTCGGCGTTTCCAAACAAATCGAAACAGCAGTGGGGATGGGGATTGCCGTTACCTTTGTAATGGCCATGGCTTCAGCGATCACCTACGTGGTGCAGTATGCTATTCTGGACCCGTTAGGTCTTGGATACTTACAGACCATTGCCTTTATTCTGGTTATCGCGGCCCTGGTACAGCTGGTTGAAATGATCATTCAAAAAACCAGCCCGTCACTTTATCAGGCGTTGGGCGTATACCTTCCTCTGATCACAACCAACTGTGCGGTATTAGGGGTTGCGCTGTTAAATATCCAGTATGGTTACAATTTTATCGAAACAGTTTTCAATGGAATTGCCGGAGCCCTTGGCTTCACACTGGCAATCGTGCTGTTTGCCGGTATCCGTGAACGTCTGGAACTGTCCGATATTCCAAAGCCTTTTGAGGGATTCCCGATTGCGCTTGTTACAGCGGGCCTGATGGCCATAGCATTCCTGGGATTCTCCGGAATGCTGTAAGGAGGTGCCGGAAATGATAATGGAATTACTGATTCCCGTTGGTATCTTAGGTGCCATGGGATTGATTTTTGGAGCGGGTCTCGCCATCGCCTCAAAGGTTTTTGAGGTTAAAACGGATGAACGGGTCCCTTTGGTGAGGGATGCTCTTCCAGGTGCAAACTGCGGCGGCTGTGGG
This sequence comes from Eubacterium limosum, assembly GCA_959020865.1. GTDB lineage: Bacteria > Bacillota > Clostridia > Eubacteriales > Eubacteriaceae > Eubacterium > Eubacterium limosum_B. The sequence goes on from CAUEUD010000056.1 coordinate 12,980, forward strand.
TTTCCAGGCTGTGATGCTCTTGCGGCGGCCATTGTAAACGGCGAGGCGGCGGTTAATGCCTGTCCGGTAGGCGGCGCGGCTACAGCCATGGCCATCGGGGAGATTATGGGAGAAAGCGTTGGCAGCAGCGAGCCGATGGTGGCCTGTATTCACTGTAACGGCGACTGCACCCATTCGCCTAACCGTGCGGATTATTATGGCATTCAGGACTGCCGTCAGGCGATGATCGCAAGCGGCGGTGTAAAGACATGCCGGCACGGCTGTATGGGGCTCGGCACCTGTGTCAGTGCCTGTATGTTTGGCGCGTTGTCCATTGGTGATAACGGTTTGCCAGAGGTGGATGTTGATAAATGTACGGCCTGCGGCAAATGCCGGGATGCCTGTCCTAAGGGCATTATCGATTTGATTCCGGCAGACCAGCTGGTGCATGTGGATTGCCGCAATACAGACAAAGGCAAGCTGGTACGCGCGGTCTGCGATATTGGATGTATCGCCTGTAAGGCCTGCGTGAAGGTTTGTCCGACAGAAGCCATTACAGTTGAAAATAATCTGGCTGCCATCGATTATGATAAATGTACCCAGTGTCAGGCTTGTTTTGAAAAATGCCCGACAGGCGCCATTACACTGGAACAGCGCATTGTCATTGGCGATGAAACCACCGTCATTGAGCTGGAACCGGAAAAAGATCTGGATGAGGAAATGGAAGCGATCATGCAGGTCGATGCTGAGCCAGAAGAAGAATTTGTGGAGGTCAGCGAAGAAATCGAGGTTCTGGAAACAAAGGAAAGCGTGGCGGAATCTGAAAAAACGGTTGATCCTGGAGAAGAACAGACAGAAGATGAAGAAGAAAAGGTCGAGTTTAAAATCAGCGATCTGAAATAGCGTTGAGGAGTGCCGCGGAAAATGCGGCGCTCCTTTTTTGAATTGACGATAATTTCCAGCAGAAAGAACTGGAAAAAGCATTGGGTTTAGGCTATAATAAAGACTCATGGGCCAAAGCGCCACATTCTTTCAAACCAGAGGAGTATAGAGATCACAGAATGATTACAGTATCTGATTTAAGTTTAAATTTTGATGGAAGCAATTTGTTTTCAAATGTTAATATAAAATTCACGCCGGGAAACTGCTATGGGATTATCGGTGCCAACGGAGCGGGAAAATCCACCTTTTTAAGAATTTTGTCCGGCGATCTTGAGCCATCCAGCGGCGATGTCATTATGCCTAAAGAGCTGCGCATGTCCGTATTAAAACAGGATCATTACGCTTTTGATGATTATTCGGTGTTGGATACCATTATTATGGGGAATCAGCATCTTTATGACATCATGAAGGAAAAGGACGCCATTTACGCCAAAGAGGACTTTTCCGACGAAGATGGAATCCGGGCCGGAGAGCTGGAGGGAGAATTTGCGGATCTGGGCGGCTGGGAAGCCGAATCAGACGCCTCCCGTCTGGTACAGGGGCTCGGGATGGACGCATCCATCATTGACGCACAGATGGGCAGTTTGACGGGGAATGAAAAGGTCAAGGTGCTTTTGGCCCAGGCCCTTTTTGGCAAGCCGGATATTATCCTGCTTGACGAACCCACCAACAACCTGGACATCCAGGCAGTGGTCTGGCTGGAAGAATTTTTGATGGATTATCCCGGAACCGTGATTGTAGTGTCTCATGATCGTTATTTCCTGAATAACGTGTGTACCCACATTGTGGATATTGACTTTGGGAAAATTAAACTGTATGTCGGGAACTATGATTTCTGGTATGAATCCAGCCAGCTTGTTCAGAGAATGCTGAAGGATCAGAACAAGAAAAAAGAGGATAAAATCAAAGAACTGCAAAACTTTATAGCCCGGTTCTCGGCGAATAAGTCAAAATCCAAGCAGGCAACCTCCAGAAGAAAGCTGCTTGACAAACTGGCCGTTGAAGAAATGCCGGCTTCATCCAGAAAATATCCCTATGTCGGCTTTAATATGGACCGCGAACCTGGAAAAGAAATTTTAGAGGTAGAAAATCTTTCTAAAACCATTGATGGCGTGAAGGTTTTAAACAACGTGAGCTTCAGAATTAACAAAGAGGATAAGGTCGGTTTTGTCGCTGAAAATGAGATTGCCATGACGACCCTGTTTAAAATTCTGATGGGGGAAATGGAACCAGACGAGGGCAGCTTTAAGTGGGGGCAAACAGTTTCGACTTCCTATTTTCCACAGGATAATACCTCGTATTTTGATGGCTGTACCCTTAATATAGCAGAGTGGCTGAAGCAGTTCACCACTGAGGAAACAGAGACTTACCTGAGAAGCTTTTTAGGGCGTATGCTTTTTTCAGGGGATGATATTTATAAAGAGGTGCGCGTGCTCTCCGGTGGGGAAAAGGTACGCTGCATGCTGTCCAGAATGATGATGTTTGGCTCTAACGTATTGGTGGTAGACCAGCCGACCAACCACCTGGATCTCGAGTCCATCACCGCGGTCAACAACGGATTGATGGATTTTAAAGGGGTCATTCTTTTTGCCAGCCATGACCACCAGTTTATGCAGACACTGGCTAATCGGATCATAGAGCTGACAGATGACGGCATTATTGACCGGTTGTCAAGCTATGATGAATTCCTGGAATATAAAAAACAGATGAACGCCTGATTAAATAAAAAAGACACGGATCACTGAGTAGGTTTCCGTGTCTTTTTTATTTTATTCAAAGGTTATCCGCAATGAGCCGACACCACCGCTGATATCCAAGCTGTTGGGAGCTTCGCTGTTTCTGAAACGATCCTCCGTATAGCGTGAGCCATCTACTGTAAGCTCGCCAATTCCAGGCTCGCCTTTTATATCAAAGTCAGAGGCTTTGCCATTGATGGTCAGGGTTGTCTCGCCGACGCCGCCTTCAATTTTATTTTTTCCTGTGAGAAAGCCCTCAAAGGAGACCTTGCCGACGCCGCACTCCATATCCATGTCATTGATCTTCATGTCTGAGAGAACAACTTCTCCTGCGCCATTATTAAATTTGGCATTATCAGCGGTGATGCTTTTCATCTCAACGCGTCCGACACCCATATCCACCTTCAGACGGTCAGTTTTAAGGGTATCAATACGAGTGTCTGACGCACCAAAATCCAGATCTACCTCTTTAAAAGCAGTCCCCTCGGGGATGGTCACGGTGAGATGCGGTTTTTGGGAATCCGACAGGGTATTTAAAAAGTTTATCGGGTCTTTAATGCTGTCTTTAATCTTCAAGGTGTCATTCTTTTGCTCGGCGGTGAAGTTATTCGGAAGATTATAGCCTTCGACCTTAAAAACATCCCCCTTTTGAATTTCTAAATATCCAGCGGAATAATCGAGGTCAAGCGATGTGACGCCATTAAATTCCTGAGAAAACTCCTTGTTTGTCACGGTGCTGCTGGCGGTGTTTTTACCAAAATGCCCAAAGGTGCCGAAGATACCCAGGACGGTTCTAACAATGACAGATATGATGAAGATCGCCAGGATCAGCCCAAGGGCGATAGCAACGTATTTTGCGACTTTATTGGTACTTCTCATAAAATATCAACTCCTCCAAAGATACAGACACTGTTGAGATAGACGGTGGGCGGGTTTATATCGGTGGGGCGGGGCGTTTTATCAGAAACACCTCCGAATATCGGGGTACTGGAGACATCCACCCGGACATTGGGCGGCACATTGATATCAATACCCCCGAAGATACTGGTGGTGGTGATGGTAATGTCCTCTGTGATAAGCGCGTCCCTTAAATCAAGCTCAATACCGCCAAATACAGCGGTCAGTGTTGCACCTCGAAAGGATTCTCCTGGAAAACGCAGCTCCTGAGAGCCGAAGATAGCGGTATAATCCTGCGTTTCCCCCTGAGTAAGAAGCTTAACCTCACGGGCGCGGCGGCTGCCTTTGCCGCGGAAGATAATGCTGACGCCAATAACCACCAGAATTAACGGAAAAATAAGCTCGCCGATTAAATGTCCGCTGATAAAATCCTGTTCGCCGAGCAGTAATAAAACACCGATGGCAAGCACAATACAATTGCCTGTTCTAAAGCCGTTTTGAACAATGCTGATAATGCTGGGAACAATAATGACTAAAGTCCACCAGCCGTTAAAAAATAATGAAAAATGCCAGTATCCCATGACCTGTCCGCCAAAGCCGACGCCAAGAGCTATAAAGAAAATCCCCCAAAGGGCATTACCGAGTGAATGTCTCATTTTTATTCTCCTTGCTTTGTAGTGATTTCATTATAACGGATTCTAAAAGCTTTTAACAGCAAAATATAAAAGTGGTGACAGATGTAATATGGACATGATAGAAATCACGATGGAGCGCTCGATAAAAGTATGGGACTGGTTTGAAGCTATAATTTATAAAGAAAAAGAGAAACTTTGCTTGATGATTTAAAGGTTTTGGGTATATTATAATAGATAGTTAAGACCATATGATTTAATAAGGAGATGAGACCATGGCATTACAGGAAGTTAAAAAGTTTATTACTTACATTAAAGACAACCGCGAGGCTCTGGAAAAATATAATGAAAAGCTTCTGGAAACAGGCAGTTACATGTTTATGGACCCGGCATTGATGACCGAGAGCTA
>CAUEUD010000057.1 GCA_959020865.1 Eubacterium limosum
CTTACGTTCATTCGACTCTGTTTTTCGTTGAGGTGGTTTTGTCCCAGCCTCTTTCAGCGTGTCAAGAAAGTGGCAGAGACCGAGACTGTGCCTTTTATCTAGATAAGAAAAAAGGTCCAGGCGTTGTGATAAACGGCCAGAAATCGTACCTCTTTACCGGAAAAGCCGGACATTGGCGAGATCAGGCATCTACTTTAGTGAAGAAGCTATCTGTTTGAGGGTGGTGTCCGCAGGATGCTTTTTTCAGCAGGGATATTTTTTCAGACTCAAAGTCACAATCTCCGTAATCTCCTTCAGCATCGCTTCATCCGCGTTTTCTCCCCAGGTAAGCCCGAATTTCAGGGTGAAGGGACAGGTGATAAAATCCTCAGACAATGTACTAAAGGCATCCGTGATCAGGGATTCTGGCAGAAGGGAGACAGCGACGCCGCTTTTCACACAGTCGGCAATATTATCCAGCACCGTGCTTGTAAAGACAATTTGAAAGTCGACATTTGTCTTTTTCAGGCAGTACAGGGAGTGGTTGTTGACAATGCAGTTGTCTGAAAAAAGCGCGACCGGGAGGCGTGAATCCGGCTTGTGGATAAAATTTTTTGAACCGACCCAGTACAGCGGCTCCTCCCAGAGAAAAATATCATCGGTATACTGCGGCTCCATGGCCACGATGGCAATATGGATTTTTCTCTCCTCAATCTGTCTCCGAATTTCCCGGCTTCTGGAGCAGACCGTCGTGAAATGAAAATCAGGATAAATTTCCGTTAGCCTCGGATAAATCGAGGTCAGGAACAGCTGGGCGTAATCGGTGGGGACGCCAAAAGTCAGCGCGCCTTTCCAGTTGGAATTATTGATGATATTAAAAGCTGAATCGTTGAGCTCCAGAATTTTCTGGGCATACTGGTAAAGGACTTCCCCGGTCCTTGTCAGGGATAAAGCCTCCTTATTCCGGATAAAGAGAGGCGCGCCGATCTGCGTCTCCAGATTTTTTATCTGAGTACTGACCGATGAAGGTGAGCGGTACACCATCTCTGCTGTGATGTTTAGTTTTCCGGTTTCCGCCGCGGTTACAAAGGTGTTGAGGTATTCTAAATTAAAACGTTCCTGCATTGGCTTTCTCCTGTGTTTTCGGCTTGTGATGGCTTTATTATAGTACAGAAGGACCCATCCATCAACGCTTTAATGGCAATGCTTCAATTTTTTCGAATCCTGTATTCAATTTTAATTGATTGTGTTTTGAAAAAGCGTATTTTATAATGAGCTCAATACAGGTGGTAATAAATATTCAAATTTTTTGCGCAAAAGACTGAATTCATTAACCAGAATCCTGAAAGCTTAAAAATGAGGAGATTATTATGAACGAAATTCCAAAGAAAATGTGCGGCGTGTATTTAACCGGAAACGGAGGGTTTGAAAAGCTGGAGTATCGCACAGATATTGATGTTCCCAAGCCAAAGGCCGGTGAGGTACTGGTTAAAATCGGGGCGGCAGCCGTTAACAATACGGATGTCAACACCCGCATTGGCTGGTATTCAAAAAAGGTCAAAGAGGAAACAAACGCCGGCGGCGCCACCGGATTCAAGGAAGAGGTCAAGGACGATGGTTCATGGCTTGGTCAGGCAATGGTATTCCCGAGAATTCAGGGGGCAGACGGCTGCGGCACCATTGTTGCCGTTGGAGAAGGCGTCAATGAAGATCGTGTTGGAGAGCGTGTTTTGATTCGGAGTGTTCAGGAGAGACCCTCCAGTGAAGATGGCGTGGAATGTATCACCTTTGGTTCGGAATGTGACGGGACCTTTGCAGAATACGCGGCAGCCCTCTCCGACGAGGCCTTTGTCATTCATTCAGAGTTATCCGACAAAGAGCTGGCAACCTTCCCCTGCTCCTACGCGACAGCGGAAAATCTTGTCTGCCGTGTGGGTGTCAAAAAAGATGATGTTGTTTTGGTAACCGGTGCGTCCGGCGGTGTGGGCTCTGCCCTTGTTCAGCTGGTGAAAATCCGCGGCGCAAAAGTGATTGCCGTCTGTGAACCAGACCAGGCTGAGAGGGTTAAAGGCTATGGCGCTGATGAAATTATTTTCAGGGGCGAAAGCTATATTGAAAAAATCGGAAAGATGAAAGTGGATGTTGTGCTGGATATGGTTGCGGGAAACCAATGGCCAGAGCACCTTGAAATATTGAAAAAAGGCGGAAAATACGGGGTCTGCGGCGCCATCGGCGGCCCGCTGGTTGAGCTGGATGTCCGCACGCTTTATTTAAAAGATCTGAGCTTATTCGGAACGACCTACCAGTCAAAAGAATCGTTTTTAAATCTGATCAGCTATATCGAAGATGGAAAAATCAAGCCTGTTGTCGCGAAAGAATTTCCATTAAAGGAAATCGTCAAAGCCCAGGAGGCCTTTTTATCCAAGACGCTGGTTGGAAAGATTGTTCTGGACGTCGCTTCAGAATAGAAAAAACGTTAAAAGCTCATTATAAAATTGAGAAGGAGAAAATCATGGGGTTTAAGAGAATGTTTAACGCTGTGGAGACACATTGCGGAGAACCGATGCGGGTTGTCACAAGCGGCATACCGACAATTCCAGGAAATTCAGTTTACGAACAGTCCAACTGGCTGAAAAATAATGATGATCAATTCCGTAAGCTGATGCTGAGAGAGCCGAGAGGATATCCCCCGCTCTGCTGCAATTTAATTGTGCCCGCGAAAGATCCAAGAGCAGCCGCGGGATATATTATCATGGAACAGACAGAATACCCCATGATGAGCGGCGGGAACACCATCTCCGTCGCAACCGCGCTTTTGGAAACCGGGATGCTGCCAATGAAAGAACCCGTGACAGAATTTAATCTGGAGGCTCCGGCAGGCCTCATCGGTATAAAGGCGGACTGTAAAAACGGAAAGGTAACGCAGGTGACTTTTTCAAACGTCCCCGCCTTTGTGGTTTATCTGGATAAAGAGATCGACGTGCCGCATTTGGGCAAGGTCAAGGTGGACGTCGCCTGGGGCGGCATGTTCTATGTTTTGATTGATGTCAGGCAGTTTGAAGGGCTGGAGCTTGTGCCCGAAAACGGAAAGGAAATCGCGAAGGTATCTGCTCTGTGCATGAAGGCAGCGCAGGAACAGCTGCCTGTCGAGCATCCGGATTATCCAGGCATCGGGATCACCATCTCCGAGCTGCATGGGCCAACGGATAACCCGGACGCAGACTGGAAAAGCGTCAACACGGTTTTTACCGGTGACATTGATTTTGAACGGCCAGAGACCTGGACCGGCGCTCTGGACCGCTGCGCCTGCGGCACCGGCACCTGTGCGCTGATGGCCGCAAAGCACGCGAAGGGAGAGCTGAAAACAGGTGAAGCCTTCAGGCGTGAGGGCCTGCTGGGGATTATATTTACCGGACACCCCGTGGAGGAGACCGAGATACACGGCCATAAGGCCATCGTCCCAACCATCGGCGGACAGGCCTGGATTTACGGCTACAGCCAGTATGTCCTCGACGAGACAGATCCTTTTCCCGAAGGCTTTACAGTGGGAGATCTCTGGTGATTGATTTGGGGAGGATATAATGAAAAATTTAAGCTTTCAGAAATTTATGGTGTTTTTTATACTGAGCTCGACCGTTGCGCTGGCCTACCAGATCCCTTATCTCCGGTATACCTTCTACGATCAGTTTGCAGCCGCCTATCAGCTGACCAACACACAGATGGGGATTTTAGCGTCGGCGTTGAATCTGACCAATGTCCTCTGCTACCCCATCGGCGGTTTTATCGCGGACCGGTTTTCAACCAAAACACTGATCTGCACCACTTTGGCTGCCTTTGTGGCAGTCACCCTGGTCTTTGCCTTTACAACGAACTTTGTGGTGTGCCTGATCATCCATGTTTTATATGGATTTTTTGGTATTGCTACCTTGTGGTCCGCTTACCTCAACGGTATCCGGAATCTGGCTGACAAGGACAATCAAAGCAAAATTTTTGGGAGCAGCGAGGCCACCCGCGGCATTGTCCAGACAATTATGGGGTTTGCGTTTCTGGGAATTCTGGGCGTGACCACCAGTGCCGCAGCAGGAATGAAAGCTGTTTTACTTCTGGGAAGCGGCGCGTGCGCGGTATTTTTTGTACTGGCCATTGTCTTTTTGCCAAAGACCGAGGTCCGGCACGATGACGGCGCAGCCGGAGAATCCGCAGAGAAATATTCTCTGATGGAAGTTTTAAAAAATCCCGGTGTCTGGGTCACAATATTCATCATCATGTTTGCCTACATTTCCTGGTCCATCGGCAACGGCTATCTGACCACCTACACGGTGCAGGTGCTCAACATTTCCCAGGGCACGGCCAGCGCCCTCGGCATTGTTAGGAGCTACATCATCGTGCTCTTGGCCGGATTTATCGGCGGATTTATTCTGGATAAATTCACTTACAAGGGCACTGGGTTTTTAGTCCTGTTTGTTGCCATTATCGCGGCGATTATCGGCGTGATGACCACCTCAGCCATTATCCCCCTCTGTATCTCGCTGACACTGGTCATCGCCTTTCTGGCCAATATCATGAAGTCAACCTACTGGTCTGTGATGGACCAGGCCGGCGTGCCTGTCGGCATGACCGCCATCGCCACAGGCATCATCTCTTTTATCGCCTTTATTCCAGATTTTCTGGTGACGCCGGTCTGCGGAAAATGGCTGGATGACACCGCGGCAGCGGGAAATGTGGCGGCTGGCTTTGACAAAATCTTTATTTTATTGATAGCGTCGTCAGTGCTTGGAATTATCTCAGCCATCCTGCTGACGAGGAGGACTAAAAAGATAAAGGCAATGGAATTTAATGAGGGCCTTTAGGATCAGAGAAAAAATTTAATATTGAAAAAGCTGAGAAAAGAAAAAAGCCAACGGACTGAAGTTGGCTTTTTTTGCATAAAAAATTATCTGACCCGAGAAGACAGTGCAGTTGAGCTCTGCGGCCTACTCAGGATTGTCCTCAGTGGGCAAATCTTTATCAAAAGCTGGGTCGGGTTCAATAACCATGCTTCCGCTGTTCCCTGCTTTATCGCAGATATTGACTGTTAAAGGCGCGTTTGAGATTTCAAAGGTCACCTGGTTTTCTGCCTCGCTGATATTAACAGGAGGGACAGGCCCGTTATCCGAAGAGGCCGTTATGGCAGCGTAATCGACTCCGGAGAGATCATCCTTTAAAGTCAGAACAATGGTCCCCTCGATGCACTCATAGGAAACCAGTTCTGGTATTTGTGTGTCGGCGGGGGCACTTGCCGCTTCCGGACTTTCTTCAGCAAGGGTATAAGGTTCCGGTTCATGGGCTTCTGCTGTATCATCTGCTGTTACAATGCTGTGGTGAATGGCCGATGGGGCAATCAGTACCGCTCCGGTCACCACTACCGTACAGGTTGCAGTGACAAGGGTCGAGGAGCTTAAGGATGAGAAAAAAGCAGAAAGCCTGGAGTTGGCAGATATGGAGGATACCGCGTGTGCGGAGATGCCGACAGCGCTCCCCTGCCCTGCCAGCTCAGAACCATGTTCCATCAGCGCATAAAGGATACGGTCTGCCCTTGCCGTGTCCATAGCAAAGTCAGTAAATCCGTTCTGGACAAGGGAAGCCAGCGTTCCAGTGAGCAGGAAACCAGGCATCCACCTGGGATGAAGAATATTTTTCATGTGCTCCCTGGCCGTTTGGATTTTGCGTTTAACCGTACTTTTTGACAGCCCGGTGGCAAGGACGATTTCGTTTATTTTCAGCTCGTCCACAAAGCGCAGGATAAAAATGGTCCGCTCGTCCGGCGGCAGCGTCTGGAGCGCGGCGTTCAGCTCATCGCTGGCAGCTGTGAGAATGGCATGGGATTCTGGAGAAGCGTCTGGCCGTTCATCCTCGATAAAACACAGAAGCTCTTCATCCGCCCGGCACTCATTTGTGTTGACAGGTGCGGAGATTTTATCGATACAGAGATTATAGGTAATCTGTTTCAGATAAGCGTAGGGATAGCGGATATTGGCGATTTTCCCGGGGTTTTTATAAAGGCGCAGAAAGGTCTCCTGAACAACGTCCTCCGCCATGCAGGCGTCGCCGAGAAATTGACAGGCCTGAAGAAACTGAAAGTTGTAGGCAAGCCGGTATACCTCCTCAAAGGCAGATAAGTCTCCTTTTCCATAGGCCACAAGCAAGGATTCAATTTTTTTCTTAAGTTTTGGGCTCATTTTATTCATGGTTATAGGATAGGCTAATCCCAGCATTCTGTCAAGGATAGAAAATTTTTAAGCACAGGCATAAAAAATGAACCCTTTTTCCAAAAAAGAGGGTCTAAAAAATCAGGGAACGCTTTATCAGGGATTCTTGGAATCCGGTAAAAAAAAGTTTAAAATGACAGAAGAACAAAACAGATATAAATAAGGAATATGAAGCTTCCCCTGAACAATAAAAAGGTAAGAAGTGAGGAGAGTAAAATGAGTGGCGCGGAAAAAGGAATAAGGTGTCTGGGATGTATGATGATGATTATCGTTCTGCTGCTAGGCATAATGGCTGTGGCGATGCCGGAAACGGCGGAAGCGAAAAATGAAGATATAAGGGATGCCTATGAGGCAGAAATTAAGTTTAAAACCTTTTCTGCAGAAGAGGGGATACCCGTGTGGGATGGTATAAATAGTCTCACAACAAAGCCGGCAGGTGCGGATATTACTGGAAATGTATGTACGGTAACAACACCGGAGGCGCTGCGCTGGGCAATGACGCAGTACAGCACAAACAGCATTGCGAAAATTGTCATTGCAGCAGACATGGACATGGGCGGGCGTGAAGATACCACAACGCTGCCAAAATGGACACCGGTAGTGCTGACAGGGTCAATCACCATTGAAAGCCAGCGGGATGAAAGCCGCGGGTACTATGGTGGCAGGGAATACCCGACCATCTACAATTTAAATGTGGAGACTGCCAGTGGACATACGGGTTTTATTGCGTCAACAGGAAAGAATACTTCACTTAAAAATTTGTATTTTGACAGCATGAAAATAAGATCAACCGCCGCTTCAATACAGGGTATTGCGCTTATTGGGTATGCAGATGATCAAGTTGCTATTGAAAATATCGGCATTGAGAACTCTCTGGTAAAAGGCAATAATTATGGTGCTGCTGGCTTACTTGGGCTTTCGGCTGTAACGACCGATGGCCTAACCATTACAAATTGTTACGCTAAAAGGGTTTATGTAACAGCGGCGCAATGCAGCGGCGGATTATTTGCGCCTATTAGCGGTGGGGTTATTACCAATTGCTACGCCATTGACGGCGCTGTCATTGCCACTGGCGACGGTCACTCTGGTGGTTTTGTCTCATGCAGCGGCGGCTATACCATGAATAACTGCTTCACGAATAACGTAGTCTATGGTACAGGATGGACAGGTGGTTTTGTAGGATACCCCGAGGCAAAAAAAACCGTTTTTAATAATTGCTGGGCCGCGGGCAGTGTAGAGGGAACAAATTATATTGGTGGATTTGCAGGACAACCAGCTACGGTCGTTGAATTTAATAATTGCTACTCTACAACAATGGTAGGGATGCTAAACAGCGGAACCAACATGGGTGGTTTTGTTGGGAATGCCGGTGGTACGCCAAGTTTTAAAAATTGTTACGCGGCCGGCGAAGTCGGCGGGTTAACCACAGTGCCGGGGACAGCGGCCACGTCTGTCGGCGGTTTTATGGGCGCAGGCGCGGGCACTTATTCAAACTGCTATTACGATAAACAGACCACTGCAATGGGTGAGTACGCCAAGGGCGGTACCACCGATAAGCAGGATGGAATCACAGGCCTCACCACTGAGGAGCTCCAGAGGCAGCCCATGGATGCCTATACCATTGAAAGCGGCTTATACCCGCAGTTAAATACGCTCGCAAACCCGGCGGATACAGCCTTTTCCTCCGATTACGAACGGCTGACTGCCAGGGCTTATTCAGCGGCCTCGGCATCCAGCGCAATCTTTAACGTTGAGAAGGATAAAAGCACTGGGGCCATCAAGGGCTACGACACGGTTCGCAATATTTTAAAACCGCCGACCTTTAGCAATAACACGGTGGTTGACACCGGCAAATACAATGTCAAATGGACGGCCGGCAGCGACGCCAGCCCACTCCAGATTGAGCAGACAAAAAAGGACGACAAAGGCGATCCGGTACTGGACGCAGATGGAAACCCGGAAAAGGAGATGGTGAATCCGCCGGTACTAACCATTGGACGCACTGTTAAAGAAGACGGAACAGTGGTTCAGGATGACCATATCACCCGGATGTATCCAGGTGTCGGCTGGGCGAATGTGGAGGTCGCCATGACAGAAGGTGAAAATACCGTTGTCGGTAAACGGGCCATGCGTATTATTCCGACCACTACCATGTCCCTTGGCGAGAGTGACCATCCTCTGGCGCCGGGCTCTAAGGATTCCCGCATCTATGTAGGGCTGCAGAAAAATGACGGCGGGCTTGTCACAGATGTTGACCAGAAATATAACCACCGGAATACCATTGCCTTTGTCAAGACCAGTGCAGAGGAGCTGGATAATATTATGAAAAATCCAGGTGGTTCCAGTCTGTCAGCCATCCGGTATAATCCGGATATTACGGATACGGGCTATACAAATATCGCTATCGACAGCGCGAACGCTGACCGTGGAAAAATAACTACGACGATATATAAGGTGACAAAGGACCCGGACGATCCAGGTAAGGAAATTGAGACGCTGATTCCAGATTTGTTTCAAAATAACCTGGACGCAAAATTCCGCGGAGAGAAAGATTTTACAAATGGCAGCGAGGATGCATCAGGAACGGCAGCCTCTGATGACCGGGGAACCTATCGCATCAAGTATAAATGGGAAATCCCCGTAGCGGGCGACGCGGGCGCGGTCACCACCTATGAGGACAGCAAAACCCTCACCGTCACAGACCCGCTCACCATCACCTACTACAACAATGTAAAAGCAGGAGACCCGGATGCGGCCGAATATGCAAATCCTGAGGGGTTTGAGGAGGCTGACCAAGATACGGCTGCGGATAAAGCCGTGTTTGACATCTATGGCGACAACGATGGCGAACGGACACTCAAGGTGGGTGATAGAACAACAGCGCTGCAGAAAAAAGTAACCGGCGATAACGGTGTGGAAACCACCATTGACGCCCCATCCCGCATCGGATACACTTTTTTGGGCTGGTCAAAAAACAGCCAGGTGGTGGCAGACAGCACTAAAGATGAAGAAATGACGGATGGCGACGTCCGTCTGGCTGATTTCAAACAGGAGCTGGCAGCCTTTACCGCTGCCAACCCCGAAAGCCCGGACTATACCGAGCCCGCCAATGCCTTTATTCCGGGCAAATCCACTGTGTCTGCGGATACAAAGGTATACGCGGTCTGGGAAAACAACGCCTACGATGTCCATTTCGATTTTGACCCGTCTGCTGCTGAACCGGCAAAACCCGGCGATGGCAAAACCGTTGAGGATATCGCCTATAACGGCTCGGTCCAGGAAAGTGATTTTCCTTCTTTTAACGGCGCGCCCATAACCGAAAATTTTGTGGATACCACAGCAGTCGATGATGAAGGCAAGCCAAAATCCCGCCTGTTTACAGGCTGGAGCGTGGAGGACCCGTCAAAGGCTGTGGCACCGGCGGCAGAGACAGAGGAGGAAAAGGACACCTCTTTTACCAAGGACAGCAAAATCACAAAAGATCTCTTTGGAAAAGAGGCCTTTGCCAAAGACGCGGAGAACGCGGAAGCCGGGAAAAACACCCAGCTGGAAATCTACAGTGTGTTCAAGGACGCTCAGATAACCTTTCTGGACAGCAGCCAGAAGCAGGGAGGCGATAACCCCGAGACAGCAGACCAGCTGAAGCAATATGGCGAAAAGGCCAATGTCTTAGCCGACAATACCTTTACCCTGCCGGATATGACCGCACAGGCAAACGCAAGGGCGGGCTATAAATTTCTGGGCTGGTCGGCCAAGCCACACGCAGATTTCGCTGCGACCGACAAGGATTTTTCGGCTGCTGAGCTGATTTCTGAGGACAAGCTGGGAAAAGATTTTAAAGCGGACAGCCCCACGACCCTCTACGCGGTCTGGCAGAACACGGGCTATGTGGTCACCTTTGACTACGGCCCTCAGGGCACAGAGTCAGCCAGGGTAAACATGGTTTACGGAGAGGCCATTGGCGATAAGCTACCGGATACGCCCCAGAACTGGATGGACAGCCAGGGCCAGCAATGGCGTTTTGACGGTTGGAAATTTGGCGAGGAAAGCATCACGGCCGATACCGTCAAGAATGAAGGGCAGGTTTCAGGCGACGCCATGACCGTTAAGGCGCAATGGAAAAAGGTTTATGACATTCTGACCGCCAAGGTGGGCCATGGAACCATTGATTCTTCTAAAACCGTCGATGAGGGCAGCAGCTATACTGTGAGCTGGAAAGCCGACGAGGGCTATCATGTGGCCCAGGTGATGATCGACAATGGTGTTCATGACGAGCTGCTGGGTGATGGACACAGCGGTAGCTATACACAGCCAAGGGCGGACAGAAACCGTACCGTTTATGTCATTTTTGAAAAGGACGCGGACGCCCCGTCCGGCGACGCGGTTTATTATACCGTGCAGACCGTGAAAATTGGCGGTGACGCCACCACCACCCTCACAGAAACCCAGACCATCGCAGCAGGTGAAAACCATACGGTGACATGGAACGCGGGTGATTTGTACCGGGTCACAGGGATTGTTGTGGATGGATCCGCGCGGCCTCTTCAGGATGGCGGAAGCTTTACCTTCAGTGATATGAACGCAGACCACAGGGTAGAAGTTCATTTTGAAGAAAAGCTGCCAGACAGCAGTCCTTCTGCCCTGCCGGGCTATTATACCGTGAACACTGTCCGGAATGAAGGCGGCGTCATTACAGAAACCGGTGTGGTAAAAGAAGGTGAATCCAGAGAAATTACATGGTCTGAGGATTCGGGTTATACCATAAAATCCATTACCATTGATGGGCAGCCTGCAGGCCCGGATATTATGACAGCAAAAAAGGTGGTTTTCAATGATATCCGGGAGGATCACACAGTTAAAGCGGTTTTTGAGAAAAACGGCGAAAACCCGCCGGCGGATAAAGTACCTGTAGAGACAGTGCTTGTGGGAGGTCCGGGTGAGATCAGCAGCTCTGCCGTCGTCAATAAGGACGAATCCTACAAAGTAGAGTGGAATGCCCCGGAAGACAAGCGGTATCTGGTTGATCATATCCTAGTCAACGGAGAGCGGCAGGAGGTGGCAGCGGAAGCGGTGACCACAGGACATATTGAGGTTAAGGCAGAAGCTGAAACAAAGGTAGAGGTTGTCCTGAAGCCGAACCTGTTAAAAATCGCAACAATGGTAGAGGGCCAAGGATCCATCGACCCGACAAAAACCGTTTTTTATAATGATGAAGCCTATACGGTAGCCGCGAAGGCTTCGGACGGCTGGTATATCAAGAGCTATCAAATTGACGACGGTGAAGAGCAGACAGTGTCTTCCCCGCAGCCCGCAGCCTTAATGCCAATGTCTGAGGTTGAGCCACAGCCTGCGGGTGACAACAGTACCGTTGTCATTGACGTACCATCAGACAGCAACAATAAAATTGTGGATAATCATCGTATAAAGGTGACAACAGAACGGCTGGATGGCAGCGCGGCCACAGAATTATTCCCGGTAGTGACCGGAATGGAGGGCGGTACTGGTACCATCACTGCCGGAAGCTCTGTTGAAAAGGGCGGCAGCATGGAGGTCTCATGGACTCCTGACGAGGGCTATGCGACGGCAGGCGTTTCGGTAACTGCCAGCGGTGTCCCGATTCCTGTAAGCTATGCGGATAACCATTTGATTTTAAGCGATATTGCAGACCCCTATCAGGTAACCGTTCAGCTCAGGCCAGTGGAAAAGGCGGCTCCGGAGACTGCGCCCAAATACAGCGTCAGCACCAGTATTACCGGCGCTCCCGGCGCGTCTATTACACCATCGCTGGCTGGAAATATTGTAGAAGGAAGCGATGTCAGTATTGACTGGAGCTGGTCCGACACTGCCTATGAGGTCAAAGCTGTAAAGGTAGACGGCCAGCCGCTCAGTGGTGCGGTAAAAGATTTGAGAAGCTATGCCTTCAGCCAGGTGAACACCGACCACAGCATCGAGGTTGTTCTGGGGAAACCAGACACCAATCCGGCACCGGATGCCGATACTTTTAAGATCACAACAGAGTGTACGACCGGCGGCAGCATCAGTGCTTCATCGGTGGTGGCAAAGGGAGATACCACTACGGTAACATGGGCGCCGGACAGCAATGATTATACGGTGAAGGCAATCCATATTGACGGTGTCAAAAGGGACGATCTGTTAACCACGGACCATGTTGCCTTTGAAAATGTCGCCCAGGATCATTTTATCGCTGTTGAATTTGGAAAGGCTGGCTCTCCTGATGAACCAGAAGCGCCTGATGAACCGGCCAAAACCTATACCATCTCCACCGAAATTGTCGGCGGTATTGGCAGCACCATTGACAGCAGCCGGATTGCAGACGAAAATGAAACAGTTACTATCAGCTGGAAACCAGGCAGCAATGCCTATGTCACGACCGTGATTATTGATAATGTTGTTCGGGATGACTTGAAGTCTGCCGGAAGCGTTACCTTTGAAAATATTACCGCAGACCATCGTGTACAGGTAGTCTGCCAGCCCATACCGCCAGCTCCGGGAGTCCAGCACCGCATAACAGTTTCTAAAAATGGACAGGGACAGGTTAACGGCACAAAGACAGTCGAAACGGGTGCATCCTATGAGGTATGCTGGGAAGCAGACAGCGGATGGCACGTGGAAAGCGTGAAGGTTGATAATATTCCGATTGAAAATCCGGGAGATAAAGGCAGTGTCAGGTTTGAAAAGATTGACACCGACCATCAGGTTGAGGTTACTTTCAAAAAAGATATAGACGAAACACCATCAAAAGCATGGCCAGTCATCACAGGAATTATTGCCGGTAATGGAAGCATCAGCGCTGGAAACAGCAGCGTTCCAGAGCATGGAGATTATTCCGTCAGCTGGAAACCGGCTGAGGGCTGGCATACGGCCAGGGTGTTTGTCAACAATGCTGAGCGCAAAGATTTACTGGATAAAAACAGTGTCACACTCACGAACATCACACAGACACAGACGGTACAGGTCGAGTTCGCAAAGGATACGGCACTGCCGCCTGAGCCTGACAACCCGGCGGAGCCTGGTAAACCAGAAAATCCTGATACATCAGGACCTTCAATTGATCCGCCAGATTTAGAGATACCAGACACGAATGCAGAAGGCAGCGTACTGGATAAGATCCAGAAGGAAGCTGACAAAATCCTGCCGCGCACGGCTAGAGCCAGCAGTATTGCGCCAAATACTGGCATAAGGGATAATGGTCAGAGTGCTGCCTCTGCTTCTGGAATAAGTGGAAAGCCTGGAAGAAAAACGCAGAGAAGCACTGTGGAGCGCTGGATCAGCGGCGAAGGTGAAAGCCTGCTCAGCCATATTGTCGGGAAAAGCAGCAGCAATGCGGCGGTTCTGGGCAGCAAAGAGATATCCGTCTTTAATTTGCTGGCCGTTATGGGAGCAATGCTCCTGATGATGACATCTTTAAAGAAGAATAAGGTAATCCGCTGGACTACTACCTTGGTATCCCTCGCATTATTGACGCTTTTCTTCCTCACACAGCCCCTGAGCCTGAGCTTCAGGCTGTTTGATCCATGGTCCGTTATTTTTGGACTGTTGATTTTGCTGGATGTGGCGGCAGCCTTTATCAAAAAGCGGAGCCATAAAATGTTCTAAATAAAAAAAACCCCAACCTGCGGATTATTCCTGCAGGTTGGGTCAGGATGTTAAAAACGTTAGCCTTAACAGAGAAAGCGTTCTGTAGAGATTTGTTAATGGAGAATGTAGAATTGAGAATGGAGAATTACAGGAACAAAAGGCTGCGCATTTTGAGTGAGATAGCGGCTGGAAGCCGCTATTTTAATCGCTTTTTCGTTAGAAAAAGGGGTCATGAATTTTCCATTTTCCATTCTCAATTTTCCATTGAAACAGCTTCTCGCTTTCACTTTGAATCAAGCTCTCAGCTTTCTTGAGAGCTTTTTTAATACCCCTGTGCTTCCCCGCCCTTGAGCATGGAGACAGCGGAGCTGGTACCGATACGTTCACAGCCGAGTTCCAGGAAGTCAACTAAATCTTCTTTGGTTTTTACGCCGCCTGCGGCTTTCATTTTCACGTTTGGACCAATGTGTTCCTTAAACAGGCGGATATCTTCTCTGGTGGCGCCAGCGGTGCCGAAGCCGGTAGAGGTTTTGATAAAATCTGCTCCAGCGGCGGTGACGAGCTCGCAGATCTTGATCTTTTCTTCCTCGGTCAGGAAGCAGGTTTCAACGATCACTTTCAGGATATTATCCCCCACTGCTTTTTTGATCTCTGCGATTTCATTCTGGACAAAATCGTATTTGCCGTCCTTTAAAGCGCCGATGTTGATGACCATATCGATCTCGGCCGCGCCTTCCTTTACGGCTTCTTTTGCTTCAAAAACCTTGGTGGCAGTGGTATTGTAGCCAAGAGGGAAGCCGATAACCGTGCAGATGGTCAGCTTATCACCGTAGGCTTCTTTAACTGGTTTTACAAAGGATGGGGGGATACAGACAGACGCGGTCTTGTTTTCAATGGCGTCATTGCAGATTTCTGCGATCTGCTCCCAGGTAGAAAAGGGTTTTAATAAGGTATGGT
This sequence comes from Eubacterium limosum, assembly GCA_959020865.1. Taxonomy (GTDB): domain Bacteria; phylum Bacillota; class Clostridia; order Eubacteriales; family Eubacteriaceae; genus Eubacterium; species Eubacterium limosum_B. The sequence continues at coordinate 14,784 of CAUEUD010000057.1, forward strand.
CAATGTGGCTTAAAATTTCCTGATTGTTCATTTTGTCAGTTCCTCTATCTTTCTTTAGACATGGTGCCTTTTAATTCTTCATATAATTCAACATAGGTATCGAATACCTTCTGGTAATCGTCGTATACATCCGGGTTCGGGGTAACCGTGTAGGCTTCCTTAACCATTCCCTTGGTGGCCTGCTCGAAGTCTGGGTAGGCCTTTGCGCCGACAGCGGCGACGATGGTACAGCCCAGTGCGCCGGCACTCGGGTCAACGGTAACAATGATGGGTTTGCCGGTGGCGTCTGCGATGATCTGCATCCAGGTGGCGTCCTTGGTGACGCCGCCGCAGCCAACGACCATATCGACCGGGCAGCCCTGCTTTTCAAAGTTGTCGATGATGTTTTTTGTGCCCAGGGCAACGGATTCCAGTAAAGCGCGGTAGATGTGTGCTTTGGTGTGGCTTAAGGTAAGGCCGTAGATGACGCCCTTTGCGTTTGGATCTTTGTACGGTGTACGGTTACCCTGGAAGAAATCCAGAGCCACTAAGCCGTCAGAACCGGGTGCGATTTTTTCGACCTGTTCATTCATGTAAGCATAGGGGTTTTCCATTTTGTTCAGGTCAAATTCGCGCATGAACCATTTGACAATGGAGCCGGCAGAAATCTGGCCGCCTTCCAGAAGCCACGCGTTTGGCACAACGGGTTCGTTGTAAGGGCCCCAGATGCCGTCAAGCTTCAGCTTTTCATCGGCGTTGGCAAATGCGAGCTGCACAAAGCTGGTGCCCATGATCATGGCCATTTTACCCGGTCTTGCAACGCCAAGGCCAAGCATGCCGATGTGGGCGTCGATGCCCCCTTGCACCACCATCATATCTGGGTTCAAGTCATATTTTTCTGCGAAAGCGGGATCAATTCTCCCAAGCTCTTCGCCGAGACGTCTGACATCGGTGACAAGCTTTTCCTCGTAATCGTCCAGGCCGATCTTTTTGAAGAACGCGCTGTTCCATCCGCCCTCGCAGGATACATAGTTCCATTTGCAGGCTGCCTGACAGATAGAGGTGGCAAAGGTGCCGCACAGCTGATAGTTCATCCAGTCCAGCTGCTCGATGATTTTGTAGCTGTCTTTGTAAATTTCAGGTTTATTGTTTTTGATCCAGAGTGTTTTTGGGATCATCCATTCAACGGAATCTTCCCCGCCGCAGTATTCCAGAACCGGATCAGCAGTGGCGTTGATTTTTTCCATTTCCTTAACCGCGCGGGTATCCATCCACATGATGGCATCCATCATCGGATTCCCCTGCTGGTCGACCGCTAAAACCGTGGATGAGGTTGAGCAGACACTGATGGATTTAATGCTGTAGCGGATCCCCATTGATAAGTTCTTTGTAACATTTTCAACCGCTTTGTTAAAACAGCTCCACCAGTCCGCGGGCTTTTGTTCCGCCCAGCCTGGCTGCGGATAATAGGTTTCATAAACCTGCTCGTCACTGGCGACGATATTCCCGCTGATATCTGCAACAACGACACGCACACTCTGTGTTCCGGTGTCAACTCCCATAAAATATTGAGCTTCGTACATAATGATTCTCCTCTTAAATTCCCTATAGATTTATTTTAAAAACAGATTGTATTAAACCGTATCAAAATCCCCGTCATAACCGTCGGGATAGAACATAACTTTATTGTAGAAGTAGCCTCCCTTGGCAATTTCACCGAGCACAGCTGGCGCATCGTCCAGCGGCAGGCGGTGGCTGATGATATCCTTGGCGGTCATGCCTTTTTCATCAAAGCCTTTTAAGGATTCTGTCCAGTCTTCACCGGGGTATGGTTTGGTGAAGGAGTTCCATGAACCGACAACGCTCAGCTGGCTTCTCATGATGGTATCCACTTCTTTTTCGCTTAAATCCAGACCCTTGTGAGAAATGCCCAGAAAAACGACGCGGCCCATTTTGCTGGCCATTAAGATACACTGTTTCTGCGCGATTGGAGCGCCGGAAAAGTCAATGACGATGTTTGCCCCCTTACCATCCGTTGCCTTGTGAACCGCTTCGACAGCATCCTCCTTGGTGGAGTTGATCACCACGTCTGCGCCCACCTTTTTGGCGATTTCCAGTTTTTCATCCCAGACGTCCACTGCGATCACCTTGGAAGCGCCGTATAATTTGGCATACTGTGCTGCAAATAAACCGATCGGGCCTGTTCCCACAACACACACGCTGTCGCCCTCTTTAAAGTTACCGCGCATCAGGCCGTGGTATGCGTTTGCGCAGGGGTCGAGGGTTGCGGCGTCTTCAAAGGACACCTTGTCCGGAACCTTTAAAAGGTTGGATTCCTTAACAGATACGTATTCGGCCAGCGCGCCGTCACGTCTTGAACCATAGTAGTCATAATCTTCGCATAAGGAGTAAATCCCCTTCTGGCACCATTCGCATTCACCGCATGGAATAAGCGGCGGAACCACAACGCGGTCACCCGGCTTGAAATTCTTAACCTCTGAGCCAACGGCTTCGATTTCACCAGAAAACTCATGGCCGATGGTGATTGGAGAAACATGCGCCCCATAAACCAGCGCTCTCGGAATATCCGATCCGCAGAGGCCGACTGCCTTTACCTTAACCATGGCTTCATCGGGCATCATCTCTGGTTTTGGCACATCTTCAACTCTTAAATCTCCGGGTTTATACATACGTACTGC
>CAUEUD010000058.1 GCA_959020865.1 Eubacterium limosum
CCCCGAGCCGCTTTTGTTTTACATGGGTCTGCGCTCTCCACCCCATTGACGACGGCCCACTGCAAGTGAAACAATCGACCGCCGAGCTGATTTTCTGCATTTGCTCAGCCACACATATTTGTTGTTTTGATATTGGGGATCAACAAAAGCTTAAAAACCCCGGCTATCCTGATTTTTTGCACAAAAATAAAAGGGAACGCGAAAGGCTTTTCTTCCGGTTCCCTGTTTTTGACCGATTTTCATCCGTCCTATTCCATAATCTTTTTTCAGTTTTAATAAGCGGGGCAGCCGTACCCCAGAATCATATAACCCCCGAGCGGGTAGCTCCTTCTGGCACAGCTGTCCGTGGTGTTCCCTTCAATGGTATTCACCGTTCCGTCCGTCACATTCTCAACAAAACCGACGTGATCCGCGCTGCCGTCGCCACCCCATGTAAAGAAAATAATATCGCCCGGCTTCGGTGTATAGCTCCCGTCCTGCCACTGGCCTTTACTCTGGAAATAGGCCACGCCATCCGGCACATAGGAAAACTTTGGAATGATCCCTGCGTCGATATAGCCGCACTGATCCGCGCACCATGAAACAAAGCAGGCGCACCATTCCACCCGTCCGGAAAAGCCGTACCAGCTCCAATAGGGCTGCCCGCCGACATTTCCAATCTGGCTGGCCGCCACGTTGACAATATTGCTGTTGCCTGCCCCTGTCGGGATACGCCCAAAGGGGTAATACCTTAAGACATTCGGCACATAGCTCACATCGCCGTAGCTGCCGCCGTGCAGATTGGCGAACGCCTGGGCGTTGGCCTGCGTATAACCGCCGTCATTTTCCAAAGCCCAGGTGATGTAGCCTGCCCCAAAATTATATCCCTGTAAAGCCAGTTTGATATGTTCTAAGTCCATGGGACTGGTAACCCCCGCAGCGTGTAAACAGTCGGCCAGATACCGGATGCCAATATTGATCGAATACTCCGGATCGGTGATGCCGCCGGGATACTGGTCATTATAGCCGCACGCTGAGCACTGCATGGGATCGCCCCCGCGGCCGCCGGATTCCTGCATCATGACCGCTTTGATCAGTTCAACATATTCCTGTATCCCATGTTCCCGGGCATACTTTGTGATCAGCGGTTCATAGGCCTGTACTTCTTCACTGACAGGCTCCACCGCATTGGCATTGCCTGCCCCCACCAGACACAAAGCCCCGCCAAAAAGCACGATGATCACCAGAATGAGCACCACCACCCAGCCCCCGGCTGCAAGGGCACTGGCAAGGGCTTTTCCCGCCGCCGCTGCGGCTTTAGCCGCCATGGCCGTGGCCTTGGCGGCGATCTTCCCAGTGGTGATGGCTGCTTTCGTCGCGGCCTGAGAAGCCTTGACGGCCATTTTGGCCGATGCCTGACTGGTCTTAACCGCAGCCTTGGCAGCTGCCTGTGATGCTTTTGCCGCCGCCCTGCTGCTCTCTCTGGCGTTCTTTGCCGTGGCTCGCCCGGACTTGGTGGCGCGTTTCGATGCTTTCACTGTCCGGATGCTGTTTTTTCCCAGCTTACGGGCTTCACTGGCGGTTTTAATGCGCAGCCTGCCCGTTTGATCACTGGTTTTTATGGTGCGTTTGGGGGCCTTTTCAAGCCCTGTCTGCGCCGCCCGCCTGCTCTTGGCTGCGGAGTAAATGGACTGCCGGATATTCTTTTCTTTTTCTGGGAGGGCCTTGATCGACGGCTCGGTACTGCCTTTGGCTTTCACCCTGCTGTTGACGCGCTCCCGGGTTTTTATGCGTACCTCATCCCCGATATTCCGGACACCCTGTTCCGCTTCGGCGCGGGCATTTTGCGCGGATTCAGCCATACGGTCTGCCCGGTGGGCCTGAACCCTCTGAACAGCACGGCGGCTCTGATCCTGAACCTGATGAACTGCTCCATGGGCCGCACGATCTGCGTAATCCGATGTTCGGTTGATGGCATAATCATTTGCGGATGTTTCCTGCGGCGATTGACTGCGCTCAGCGGCATCCTTTGTCCGGATGGTCGCTTCCCGTATCCGCTCGGCAGCGGTTCCGGCCTTGTCGAGTACCCGTATATCCTTCTTTACCTCCCGGGTCTTGATTTCTTTTCCGATGCTTAACACCTCCCTTCATCGAAAATACCGGGAGGATCAGAGGGTTTCTTCTCCCGGTTTAGTGGTCATCAGCCTGTACAGTCTGGTCTTTCTCGGAAACTTGTTGTCAAAGGGCACTAAGGCACTCCCATACCTTATCAGGCCGCAGCCCTCATCCGCGTTGGTGATATAGCTCAGCTGCTCCCGCGAGATATTCAAAAGATTGGCGAGCTTCTGGCGGTCACTGGCAGCCTGATTCAGCATGACGATAAACTCCGAGTTCGATAACATGGTACTGGCTAAAACACTGTCTAAAAGATACTCCACATTCTGGGTGATGGCGGTGGGGAACGCATTACGCTTCCGGAAACGCCGCCACGCAGAATTGAAAAAGGCCCCGGAGTATTCATTTTCAAAGACAACGTGAAATTCATCTAAGAACAGATGTGTCCGCTTGCCCTTTTTCCAGTTCTCCGTGACCCGGTTGATCATGGCATCCGTGATGACGAGCAGGCCCATGGTTTTGAGCTGCTTGCCTAAATCCATGATGTCATAGACCACCATGCGGTTCTGGGTGTCCACGTTGGTTTTATGGGCAAAGGCGTTCAGGCTTCCGTCCGTGAAAAGTTCAAGCTCTAAAGCCAACTCCTGGGCTTCCGGCTCTGGCTGATCCATAAGCTTCTCCCGCAGCACACATAAGGTCGGCAGCTCCCCACCGCGTTGATAATCGTCATAGACCAGTGCCACGCAGCGGTCGATGATGGATTTTTCTTTTGCCCCCAGTCCCTTTTTGTCCAACTGCTCAAAGAGGGATAAAATGAACTCGGACTTGTCCACAATGGGGTTTCCACCATCACCGTAGCCCTCCACCATGTCCATGGCATTGATATGATCCTCTGACCCCGCCGCAATCCGGATCGCTTCACCTCCGAGGGCTGTAATCAGGGAGACATACTCGCGCTCTGGATCACAGACGAGTATGTCATCCTGAGTCGCGAGGGCGAGAAACACGATCAGCTCTTTTGCGCTGAAGCTTTTCCCACTGCCCGGCACACCCAGAAGAAAGGCGGACTGGTTTAAAAGATTGGCTTTGTTGCACATGATAAGGTTGTGGGAGATGGCGTTCTCGCCATAGTAGATACCGCCTGTGTCCATAATCTCCTGCACCCTAAACGGCATGAGCACGGCTAAGCTCTCGGTGGTCAGCGTGCGCAGGGCATTGATCTTCCGGTGTCCAATGGGCAGGGCGGTGTTCAAGCCATCCTGCTGCTGATAGCGCAGGATCGCGAACTGACAGAGGTGCTTTCTGGCCGTGGTGAGCAGTGTATCGGTATCTGCATCAAGCTGCTTCTTGCTCTTGGCGGTATGGACAAGGGTGAGCAAGCCAAACATCATGCGCTGATCCCTTGTGGTCAAGTCATCCAGAAATTCTTTTGATTCCTTCCGCTGCAGCTCCATATCATAGGGGATAACCGCAGAAAAGTTCTGATTCTGGTTCTGTCGGCGCTGCCAATTCGTTATATTTGTCTCCACACCGAGCAGGCGGTTCTCCACCTCCCGCACGGCTTCATCGGTCGGCACTGGGATCACGTCAATACTGAGCATGAGATTGCGGTTGAGCTGCGTCAGCTCACTGATCATGCTGTCACGGATATAGGATGCGTATTCGCGCAGAAACAGTACCCGGCCATAGCGATCCCCGATTTTAAAAAAGTCCGATTCAAACTCAAAGGTATCCGGACAGATAAAGTCCCGGAAGTCATGGCCTTTTTTCATGGTCTGTAACAGATCAAAGGTAAAGCCTGTCTCCTCACCTGTCCGGTAAAAGTCATGCAGGACGCGCAGCCTTTCCTCTGCGTCAAGCTCTGTACAGCGTGACCCCAGACGGGAGAAGTGGGCGGTCAGCTCTGTGCTCACACGGGCAAAATAGGTCTTGGCTTCCTCATAGTTCTTGCGCAGAACGGTCACGGTCACATATTTTTCCTGAATCATGCTGTTGGTTCCGGTGGCCTTGTCGAGTAACATCTGATTGTACTCTTTCCGGTAGATGTCCAGTCCATCCTCCTTCATGGGGATCAGAATACTTTTTTCAAAGTCCGCCCGGTTCAGGCGGCGGTTGTTGATGGTCAGCTTGGTGGTCGCGCCGCTGTCAAAACTGTTTAACAGTTCTGAATATTCCAAAAACATGGCTTCCTTATCCTCCCGCCCGGCCACCGCGTAATTGATGTCCGTAAATTGAAAAGTCTTGGAATATTTATTTTTACCGATACAAAAAATCCCATCCGGATAGATGATCTGGATGGGGACGGCCTGCTGCGCGCTTTTGGGAATTTTAAATTTTTCTTTCTCCTGATGGTTTGAATTTTTAAGGGTTTTAATCATTTTTTGCTCCTTTATTCTTTTTTCTTTTTTTATCTTTTGTCTTTTTGACGGGTGTGGTCAAAATCCAGTAATACAGGTTGTCCGCATCAAAAATCAGAATTTTGGGCATCAGAAAGCGGTCTTTTATCCACGCCCACAGGAACTGTTCTGCGCTCATTCCGTGGTACTTGATAAAGCCTAACGCCCCAAAGGGCGCGGCGGCTAAGATACAGGCCCAGGACAGGGTTTCCATGCCAAAGTAAGGCCGCAGTAAAAAGTACAGGCCAACGGCCATCCCACAGGCCATGACCGAAAAAACAAACTGCCGCATGGACAGTCCGAAAAACATGCTTTCCGTGTACTCGCGGATCTCGCGGTTTATCTTTACTTCCATAAAAAATCTCCTTTTATTTTTGTACATTTGCTTTTTGAAATAAGCTTGCTATACTGAAACTATCAATAATAAGGGGGTGCCACCATGGTATACATTGCTTTACTATCATTTGTTGTATCGGTCGGATTAATGATTCTGTCTTTTGTGTTCAGACTTGCGGGTAAACTCCGTATCACATTGCCCGTTGCCTATTTTCTGTTGATCAGCACCGTCCTCAATCCATGGGCGGCTGCCCACGAAAAACTGGCTTTTGTCATCCTCTTTATTCTTTTGGCTTTTTCCATCATTTCATGGATTCGTGCATTTAAAGATTACTGGGATGAAAAGCAGTATTACAAGGCAATGCAGGCCGATATTCGCTTTCAAGTGGATCGGGCCAAAAAACAGGGCGTAAACCTCAGGGATGTGTACATTGATCCTCAAGGCAATATGCGCTATACCAAAAACAATCAGCATGTGGTTTAAGGGCGTTCCAAACGTCCTTTTTTTATACCTACAAGCCCATCATCTCTTTCGCGCAGTGATCCGCAAGCTTGATGGTTCCCACCAGCACCAGCATGTTAAAAACCAGTTCCCCGATATAGGCCCAAACCATGGTGACCGCCGAAGCGTCCGGGTTGATCTGCGGCGGGGATGCCGCAAACAGTGAGAAAATCACACAGGCCAGTACAATGATTGCCCCCTCCAGACAGACCCCCGCATAGCTTTTCAGAAAGCTTTTGCCGATGTTCTGGCTGGGTTCGCCTGCAAAGGTGGACAAGGGCACCGGGGCAATGGCGGTGTAAAGAAACAGCTTAAAAAACCGTCCATATACGCTCATGATCATCACAAAAGACAGTACGGTGATGAACAGTCCCCCGATGAGGGTTACTGCCCACAAAGGGATGCTCTCAAGAAATGCGCAGTTCTCCACGGCTTCCACAATCTCCGGCGGCAGCACGGTTTGTGTCGCACCCCCCAGCCCCGCCGTCACCATGATTTTTGACACAATCCCCTGCACAATGGTAAACAGGGCAATCATAAGTTCCAGACCATAGGTGATCACGCCCTTGGCAATGGCAAAGCGCACAAAGAGTTTCAGGGCGTGCTCGGGCTTCTTGACTTCTGCCAGTGAGCCGCAGGTCTTGACCATGCCCACCAGAAAAAACAACACCAACAGGGCATAGCCGATGGCCTGCAAGGTGCCGTTGATATTGACAATCACCTCCCAGATGCCGCCGCCCTTAAAGGTCTGGGGCGACTGAGTGAGCAGCTGCCAGATTTCCGACAGTTTTCCATTCCATGTGTCCAGTGCGTTTTGCAGATTTTGTACAATCCAGTTATCACTTTCCATTGAATCCTCCTTTCAGGGGCAGGCCAGCGTTTCAGCCTGCCTTTTTTCTTTGTATCCATACCGGACTATCCCGCAATGGTGTTCAAAATTTCCTTGGCAAAGGTGACCACGATTCCCCCGGCTACGGTCATGATGCCATTGGCCCTCTGGCTTGGATCATGGGACTTAAGGGATAAGCCGATCTGCACAATGCCATAGCCAATGAGGATCATACCGACTGCCCGGACAAGGCCAAAAATAAAAGTGGACAGGTTGTTGACCACGGCAATGGGGTCATCGGCAGCGCACACGGTTGTGGTACACAGAACACACAGTACCATTGCCATATAAACCGAAAAGCGGCGGCGCATTTTGGTGTTCACGGGCAGACGGGGTGTCAATGTTTTATGCTTCTTTTTTCGTTTCGTTGTTTTGTTCATTTAGGTAAATCTCCTTTTGTTTTTCAAAATAAGCTTCTAAATCTTCCTCCGACCAGAGCTCACAGACGATTTCTTCGGATATTTCCATTTCCTCAATCACCATATCCGGCGAATAAGGCACAAGGCTCATGCTTGCAACGGCGTGATCCATACGCCCGTGTTCATAGGGCGACATCCCTCCGTCGGTGGTCAGATGGATATTGGGGTGTTTTAACAGGTTGTATTTTTCATCTTTGATGGGCCGTTCTCCGCGGATAAAGAGCAGGGCATAGCGGTTGTCGAGCATCCGCACCTCATCCGGTGTCATCAGCTCCCGGCCGCTGTTCTGGTAATTTGTTGAATAATTCCCGCTCTTACCTGAGCTTTTTCCGTAGGTGTTGGTGTCAATGGTTTCTTTGCCTAAAAGCTCTGATACATACTTGTGTGTGGCCTGCTCATTGCCGCCGAGATATAAAAATGTGTCGCAATTCCCCGTGATACTTTCCCATTGCTTTTCAAACAGGGCCTTGAGCTGCGCCATGTTCTGTAGAATGATGGACACGGAAACGCCACGGGAGCGCATGACACTGAGGATTTTGTCAAAATCATCCGGCAGCGAGACGTTCGCAAATTCATCCATGATAAAGTGAACGTGTACGGGTAACAGCCCCCCATATTTTCGGTCAGCGGTGTAAAACAATTGCTGAAAGAGCTGCGTGTATAAAATGCTGATAAGGAAATTGAAAGAGGTGTCATTGTCTGGGATTAACGCAAACAAAGCCACCTTCTTTTCCCCCATACTCGCCAAGTCCAGTTCATCAGTCACCGTGAGGGCCGAGAGACTTTCAAGGTTGAACTTTTCCAGTCTTGCCGCTAAGGTGATCTGAATGGATTTCACGGTCTTGGCCGCACCGCTCCGGTAATTGCGGTAATACTTCAGGGCGATGTGATCCGGTTCCCGGGCTTCCAGACGATCCATCAGCTCATCAAGGGGCGACATATAGCCGTCCACATCTTCGGGGATGTCCCCGTTTCTGAGCAGCTCCATGACCATGGGAAAATTCTGTTCCTCGGTTGGGGCTTCGTATTTCAGAAAAAAGACCAAGGACAACAGCAGCATACTGGCTGCGGTATCCCAGAAGGGATCGCTTGACTGCGCGCCTTTTACGGTCGTCGCCTTAAAGAGGTTTGTCACAAGCCGCTGCACATCGTTGTCGGTTTTGAGATAGACAAAGGGGTTATAGCAGTGTGATTTTTCCATGTTGATTAAATCTAAAATGCGGACTTCATACCCCTTTTCTCTGAGCAGCTGTCCGGTATCGCGTAGGATCTCCCCTTTGGGGTCAAGGATCACCATACTGGTATTGGCCTGCATGACATTGGGCTTTGCATAGAATCGGGTTTTCCCGGCACCGCTGCCCCCGCAGACCAACACGTTTAGGTTTCTCCGGTGCCGATGGCCGTCCAGACCCATGCGGACGTTCTGGGTCAGCAGCTTGTTATCTTCAAAGTGTTTCTCCCGGTATTTTCGGTTGATGCTCTGGGCGTCTCCCCACTTCGCACTCCCGTGTTCCTCGCCCCGGCGGTAATTCTTTTTCGTGGCATAAAAAATCCCGATTCCCATGACATATAGAATCATCAGAATCAGGATGGATTTTAAACTGCTTTCACACCATGTGATTTTAAAAGGATGTTCCATCGCTTCGGGGAACTTAAGGATAAAGGCATAAAGCCCTTCGTCGATGAAGGGGGCAATGCGCAGGGCCAGTCCGATCACTGGCACAAGGAGGGCGATGTACAGCATGATGTTTTTACTGAAATTATCTTGCATGATCGCGTTCCTTCCTTTTCCCGGTCTTTTCTGTGGGTGCGTCGATGGTTTTCAGCAAGAGGTCGTCCACGGCATCGGTTGACCGTTTCTGCCTTATTAAACCGTTGCGCATTTGATTGAGGGCATTGATCAGAACGCCGTACTCCACATGGTCAAGGGTTAAAATTCTTTTGGCTTCTTTCATGGTCTACCTCAGCGTGCCGGGTCAGCCCGGCTCTTTGGCTGTACCATCTGCTGTAAATTGTACTTCACCCGCATGGATACCTCGGCCATGGCATCCTTGATGGCGGTCAGCTCTGCGCCTACTTGCTGTGGTTCTGCGCTGGTCAGGAAATCCGGCAGCTTTAGAAAGTCAAAGCACGCGGTTGAAACGCCTGCCTGTCGACAGAGCATGTAGGCAGCTGCCTGAGCCTTGAAGTCAAGGGTTTCGGCATCGCAGCCGTTTAAGGCCAGTTCAGCCTTGGCTAAGGCGGCGGCAATGCCCTGATACATGGCATCCGGATTCAGCCCTTTTTCCACCACCACGCACTCCTTATCCATATCAAAATCCACGGCCAGCGGATGATTGACGGCTTCAGCGGTCAGAATCTTTACCGGAGCCTTTGAGATCAATGATTTTATCAGCATCCGGTCATCCAGTTTGCCGGTATTCTGAAAACGCACCCGACAGGTAGTCTGGGTGATGTCGTACATTTTCTTGGCCTTAAAAGACTGCCCGGTTGTTCCATCATCACGGGTGTAGGGATTGCTGGGTTCCAGAATCAAAATCGGGTTTCTGAACTCGGACTGTTTCACAAAGATACCCTGCTCTTTCCATGCCGCGTTGTCTGCAATTTTGGTGGCGGTTTCCCGCTGTGCCTGTATGAGCAGCGCGTTACGGGCAGTGTAGTATTCAAAATTAGCCTGAACGTTCAGATACCCCTGAAATAGCTCCGGACTTTTCCCCACAGTTTCAAGGGACTTTTCAATCTGTGCATAGCAGTATTCCCGGTTGGCCTTTTGCTCAGCCTGCCACTTTTGGTTGTTTCTCGGTTTCGGCTCGGTTTCTTCCTGACCAAACAGGTCATATAGGTTACTCATCGTGTTTTATCTCCCTTCGATTTTTTTGGAATCTCTTTTTTTGTTTTCCGCTTTGGTTCACGGCGTTTGGTTTCTTTCTTCTTCTCCGGCGCCCTGTGTTCAGGTTCTGCCCGGGCTTTTTCCTGTTCAGCCTTGATCGCTCTGAGTTCTGCCCGGACAGAAGGTTTAGATTCTCCTTCGGCGGGCGGCTTCGAGCTGTTCTCGGATGGAGGGCTTTTCTCCGGTTCCTGGGCCTGCGGGACCTCGGCATAGGGCTTCTCTGCTGTTATTGCTTCCGCGTCCTCCCCGCTGGAAACGGTGTGCTCCTCCTCCTTTGGGGGCAGCTCGTTTTCCTCCTTCGGCGTTTCGGGGCCTAAGAGGTCATCCAGCAGCTGTTCTTCCCCGGCTTCGGCTTCCGGATTCGATGCACCAAAGAGATCATCCAGCAGGGTTTCTTCTGCCTGTGCTTCTTCGTGGGTCTGCCCTTCCCGTTCATTCAGGATTTCACTCTTAATTTCTGCGGTATTCACTGCTGCCAGCTGGAAGCGTTCAACGATCCGGTTGATCCGCACAGCGTCCTCCTGCTTGACCAGAATATCGGTCACACCGTCCGGACTGCCTGCCGGATTGCCCAGGGCACAGTAAAGCACCCCGTAATGCCTGGCTTCCTTGGCAAAGACTTCAAGATCCGCATTGTTAATCGAAAAAACCGTTAAGGGTTTCCCGGATTTCAGCATGGCTGTTAACCGTGTCTTTCCTTTCGTCTTGTGTATGTCCGCACTTTTTAAAGCTGAGATCAACAGAAAAGCCAGATTCTTAAGGCCTGTTCCTGTCAGCCGTAACAAAAAATCCGCCCCTTCAAGGGATAGCCGGATGACTTGTTCGGCTGCATCACCGCTTGTGTTCATTTTTGCTTTTCTCCTTTGCGTTATTTTTTTCTTCTAATTTGACTGCTTTGATTTTTTCTCTCATCGGTATGGATCGCGCGGCAATGCCGTCACAATATTTCACTTCCTTTCGGAGTGTTTTGATCTGCGCGCTCAGCCCGGCAATGTCCGCTTTGATTTTAGTCACCTCTTTTTCATCCGGTGTGCGCTGTGTTCTGTTCCAGAGCTTTTTCCGTTCGGTACAAAGTCTTTTTATCTGCTGTTCACTTCCTGCCTTATGGCTTTCCAGTTCTTCCATGGTGCTGATCTGATGGTGACATAAAAGCCGGGCTTCCCGGCTGATCTGCTCCATCTTTCGTACATCCTCCCGGTACAGAAACGGCAGTGCGTTTGTTTTCCGGTCTTTCTTCTTTTGAAACACGCCCAGCTTAAAACAGTAATAAAGGTACAGGCCCCGCAGACCGCTGGTATGACGGGCTTTTTCAAAGCTTCCGTGCAAAAGCATTTTTTTCTTTGCAGCCTTTAGCCCGGGGCGGTACTGCTTGATCTGCTGCTGTTCATAAATCCGCTGTTCGATGTTGGTTAAGCTGTATTCGGGATACTTACGGTCAATGCGAACATACCGCGCTTTCCCAGGCGGCTTCAGCGTGAAGTATTTTGCATCGTACTTGATGGCGTATCCCTTCTGCCGCAGCCGGTACAGAAACTGCCGCAGCGTCACGGATTCGGAAATGGTTGTATCGAGGTCTTTTAAGATCAGGCCCCGCCACGTGGGTTTTCCTTCCTGCTCTGCCCGCCACTCACCGTACTGCATGGACTTATTCATGGTCTTTTCGATGACGGAAAGCCTGTATTCAAGGCACAGACGGTCAGACACCTCCCGCATTTTCCGGTAGGTTTCTTTATTGTCGTAGTAGCGCAGCCCATCGGCAAAGGAGACGGAATTTAACACCATGTGATTGTGGATGTGGGCTTTGTCGATGTGGGTTGCGACGATCACCTCAAACCGTGACCCCCACAATTCCTCTGCCAGTTTTACGCCGATTTCATGGGCGATCTCCGGTGTGACTTCCCCGGGCTTGAAACTCTGGTAGGCGTGGTAGGCAACGATGCCGCCCTCCTTGCGGTACTGTTTTTTGGTAATGGTCATTTCTTCCCGGGCGGTTTCCGGTGAACAGTTCAAACCTGTGACGTAAAACTGTTTCTCGGTTTTTACATCCTGGGACACATAGTCCATCACATCCCGCAGGGCCTGCATGTCCGCTTCGCCATAATTTTTGTTCTTTGTCTTATCCGGATTTTTGGCGTAATCCACTACCCGGTCCAGACGGCCCCGGATGTCCCAGATTTTTGTGGTGGCCATGTCAGCTTTTTTCCGGCACCAGAAACTTTTCTTTGACTTCGGTCTGGAACTTCCGCCACTTCAAGGCTTCTTTTTCATAAAGCGGCTGATCCACAAAACCCAGGGCATTGGCCTTGGCGGCAATCTGGTTCAGGTTGTTTCCGATGGCGGACATCTGCCGCATGGTTTCGTAAAACGCCGGGCCGGGTTTTTCGTGTAACTGATAGCCTTCAATCATGGCACGCAGAAAAGCTTCCCGGCTCAGGCCAGACTTCTTTACTTTTTTATCCAGTTCCTGTGCTTCCCGCCTTGTCAGGCGAAACAGGATTTCAACGTTGCGCTTTCGCATATTTTTCACTCCTTATCCACGTTATAAAAGGGGGATTGGGGCACGCCCCAACAAGCGAAAAAGGTGGGCTGCCCGGAGGGCGGCTATCCTTTTTCAGTGCTTGCTGGGACAGTCTCACGCCGTAAAGCTCCCCCTGCTTTCAATTTAGTTACCGCTCATAATATTTGATTTTCGGCATCAACGGAACGACGACAATCTCTCGGTTTACACGGCAAAACCGCTCAGAAAACTTGTATTCTTCGGCATATTTTTGGATTTGATCGGAGGTAAGACTGGAAAAACCTTTTCGGTCATTCCGCGCATTGCAGATAAAAAAGTCCCCGGCAATGATGTCAATAAGTTCACTGTTATCAATGAAGATGCCACGGTTCAGCGGCAGACCACTGATTTTTCCTTCATCATTGCAGATAATCACTGCATCATCATCTGTTGGTAACGCATACCTTTCAATGTTGCCGCCTACGAGTTTTTGCATGAATTTCAGGTTATTGGGAATGGTAACTGCCCGCGGGGTCTCCCCGGCTCGAACATATAAGACATTGATTGTACGTTTCATTTTCAGTTACCGCTCATAATCCTTGTGTTTATCCTTTATCGGGACAGCGACAATCCCTTGATTAAGGCGTATAAACTGCTCATAATATTTGATTTTCGGCATCAACGGAACGACGACAATCTCTCGGTTTACACGGCAAAACCGCTCAGAAAACTTGTATTCTTCGGCATATTTTTGGATTTGATCGGAGGTAAGACTGGAAAAACCTTTTCGGTCATTCCGCGCATTGCAGATAAAAAAGTCCCCGGCAATGATGTCAATAAGTTCACTGTTATCAATGAAGATGCCACGGTTCAGCGGCAGACCACTGATTTTTCCTTCATCATTGCAGATAATCACTGCATCATCATCTGTTGGTAACGCATACCTTTCAATGTTGCCGCCTACGAGTTTTTGCATGAATTTCAGGTTATTGGGAATGGTAACTGCCCGCGGGGTCTCCCCGGCTCGAACATATAAGACATTGATTGTACGTTTCATTTTCAGTTACCGCTCATAATCCTTGTGTTTATCCTTTATCGGGACAGCGACAATCCCTTGATTAAGGCGTATAAACTGCTCAGGATATTTGAATTGCTCAGAAAATTTTTCGATTTGTTTTGGGCTTAAGCTTGTGAAATCCTCGCTGTCCCTCGGGGCGTTACAAAGAAAAAAATCGCCTGCAATGATCTCAACAAGCCGCTTTTTTTCATCAAAAATGCCCCGGTTCAGGGGCAGACCATTGATCTTTCCTTCCTCATTACAGATGATCACTGCATCGTCATCGGTTGGAAGATAGTACATTTCAATGTATCCACCCACCAATTTCTGCTTGGCTTCAAGGGTGTTCTCAATGGTCATTTCCTCTGGCCGCTCCCCGGCCCGGATCATCAGGATGGTGATTTCATCCTTCTTATCGGTTATCTCATTCGGATTCATGATACTGTTTGTCATTTTTCTTTCCTTTCCCTTCGGTGGTTTCTGGCGGCTCGCTTACATCCACAATGAGGGGTGATGAGGGGATAATCAATGTGATCTCCACATCCTCCCCCTCATAAAGTTTCATCAATTCGTTCAGGTTAATGGCTGTACTCATGTGTTTTTCTCCTTCGTTTTTTTGAAAATTTCTTTTATTGGCCGTGAGTTCTATTGATTCGTTCAGGGCATCACCCCCTTTCTGAAATAAAAAAAGCAGAATCTCTCAATGACATTCTGCTTACCGTTCCATGGTATCCCGGTGTTTTCCTTTTTCCGGAAATACGATCTTTCGCTGCACATCTCCATTGTATTTTTCAGGATGCTCCAGCTGATCCATATATTTTTCAATCTGTTTTGGAGTGAGGTCTTTGACTTTAAGGGCTTCAAAATCCCAGTTGCACAATAGAAAATCCCCGCAAACGCTGATTTTGACATGTTCCGCTGCGTCAAAAAGGGCGTGGTTGGGAATCCGTTTATCCTCTTTTTGAGTAACAATGAGGGCTTCATCTGACAGGGGATAAACACAAAGCGTTCCTTCAAAGACGCTCTCGATGCCTTCCAGACTGTTTTCAATGCGGATTTTTTCAGGGGGCTGTCCGACGCGTACCATCAGGGCATCCACTTCCCTTGGCTCGGGAAAAAACGTGATGCGGTATTCTTCGGGAATCTCACTACCATCGAAGAAAGGATAAAAGCTCGCTCCGGTGTCGCACACATAGCAGCCGTTGATGTAGTTCCCGCAATCACTCATTCTTGCGTCTCTGCCATAGGCATCATAGGCGATATAGCTGCTCAGTCCCTCCGGTATATCGAGATATGCACCGCACTCGTTGATATAGTATTCCCCCAGCGCATAGTCGTTGTCGATGTCCTGAACGATGTCGTAGCAATCCAGATTGTCGGTCAGGTTGATGAGATCCACGATGCTTGACGTGTGGTCGCCTTCCTCCACAGCGATTTCGTATTTTCTCATTTCTTCCTCGGTCAGCTCATCAAGGCAGGATGCGAGATAATTCAGGGCATCCAGATTTTCATATTCGCCCAGACAATCGCCCAGGCCGCTGACCTCTGTTTCATAGTCGGTGATGAAGTATTCCTCGTAGCGCTTTCCGTCTACGCCGATCCGCTCAAAAAGAGCCTGTACTTCCTCGGTGGTGGCAGGTAAAGCTAAGGACTCTCCCACCAGACAGCCCTCGTTGTATCGGCCTAAGTTCGTCACATAGGCGTTAATCACACCCTCGTACATGTTGATTTTCCTCCTTCTTTCTTTTACCGCGCATCGGTTTTCCGCCGGATCGGGTCTTTATCCAGCTTTTTCTTGATCCGCTGCGCGGTCTTAATGTAATCCGCTAATGTTTTAATACTGCCCTTTTCAAGCCGCTCATCCATGCGGTCCATAACCCGGTAGTCCCCGGTGCAGTAGTAAGCCCGGCAGGCGGTGTTGACTTCCATGAGGGAGTTTCGGCAGGTAATCAAGGCTGAAAGCTGCTGTCCCTCTGGACTGTCGGGCAGATACTGGATTTGAATTTCCGGGTCATCCGGATAGATTTTATCCATGGGTTTTCTGATGCCCATATCGTATAAAGCCCATTTGATGGTGTCTTGTGGATACCAAAGCTTGGTTAAAAGCTGCTTGTCGCCGTATGTAATGCGTGCGTTTAGCAATGTGATCACCTCACCTGTTCTTTTTTATTTTGCTTTTCCGGTGTCAAAAATTGCGGGACTTCCGGAAATCCAATGGCATCCACATAATAGGCCCGGGTTTGTCCATCTCTGTGAAAAACCAGTACGTCCCCTAAAGATAACGCGTGTATTCTATTTCTAAAGGGCCGGTCATCCATATTGTGCTGCATATACAAATCTTCCTGATTCACATCTGCTGCTAAGACAGCCATATAGACGCAGGCATAATCCTCTGGTTTGATTTTTGTACGGACTTCTGCATAGGTGCAAAAACCATAATCGGTATTCATCCTGTCGGGAATCTGGTGAATTTCATAGTAATCCATCACGTCCTTTTCCTTTGGCTGCGCGGGAAAATACCGCGCGCCGATTGCTTCCATGCGTTTGGCATACTCGTGAATATGAAAAACATTCCGTCCAATCTTTGTATGGTAGTCGTCCAGATAGTAGCATTGATGGGTATTGCTTGTTCCATCAAGCCGCGTCTCGGTAATCAAACCGCCGTCCTGTAACGTGAACAAGTCATTGTACCGGCTATCAATAAACCGTATCATTGGTGCTGTCATGTGCTTTTGCTCCTTCCTCTTTTTTCTTTTCTCTTTGCTCTGTGGTGCCTAAATAGGTGATAACTTTGCCTGCTTTGACACTTTTTTGCAGCTCGTCGAACTGGACAAGTTCGGAGACCGATACGCCGGGCAATGCCAGCATTTCAGTCATGGTCATGCCCGCAATGGCCTTTTCGGTATTGTACCCCGCTTCGATCAGGCGCGTTAAAGCCCTGAAACCTTTGGTGTTTTTCGCCATGGCACTGCTCCTTACTGTTCATCCTTGAAACGTCCGCGGACAAAATTGCCGTTGGCATCATAGTTATCTGGATTCGCGGCGGGTGATGACCATCCAAACAAAGAACCGCCGACCATGGCAGCTGTCTGAGCCTTGGTGATCCCAGCCTTTCGGTTGGCCCGCTCGGCAATGGCCCGGTTTGTTAACATATCCGGTGTGGACAGCTCGGACGGAAAATAGCCTTTTTCATTTTTCCGGATGGTGACAAGCTCTCCGGTGGAGCGTAGTGTGTTATAGCACTGTTCTGGTAATTTATTCATTTTCGGTCTGCTCCTTTCGTGGTTTCCGCATTTTTTTATTTCTTTGTATTTTTAATTCTTTGAGTGCCCGGCGGCATAAATCTTCAACAGCTTCCTGACGATGGTTTTTATAATGCCCGTAATTGTATCCCTGGGCTTCGGTTTTCTTCCAAACCACATAGGGATAGGGCAGCTTTTCACTGTGTCCGATGACGAAAGCGGTATTCCCGACTTGGATGCTGTCGGTGATCTGGTAGCCTTTGTTTTCCTGTTTTTCCATCAGCGTGTTTCTCCTTTCCGGTTTTTCTCATTTTTTTCAAATTGGCAGACCGCTTCCTTTGCCCAATCCGGCTGATATTCAGACTTAATCACACCCAGAATGTCCCCGTAAAAGCAGCACATCTCAAGGCCATCATAAAGCCGCCTGAATACCATGCTGTTTTTGGAAGGGGTTTGATCGGCCATCACATAGCCGATTTGTTTCGGACCAATGCGATCTTCCGGTCGAAACCGCAGGGGATCAATGGCAACCATCTGACCACGGATGCTGGTATTCTCCTGATAAGAAACACACATTTCCCGGGTAATAGCGTCCAGCGGCACGTCCATTTCCTGTTGTTCGGCCCGCACTTTGTCGATCTGACCCTGCACGCGCTGTAAAAACAGTTCCATCATTTCCAGATAACGGCCAGTCTGGATTTCTGAATAAGCATCCTTTAATAGCAAAGGCTCATAATAGCCGCACAAAAACGCGGTCGGTTTATCATCTGACCGACATTCCCCAAAAATAACTATGCGCCCTTGAATATCAATGGCCTGGGTGATCTGATAATCTTTGTACATCCAATTTGTTTCTAACATCTTTGTTCCTCCTTTGAACGTAAATGGGCGGCA
>CAUEUD010000059.1 GCA_959020865.1 Eubacterium limosum
GAATAATTTTTAGGTAGAATAAAGCAAGGTAGAGAAACTTAAAAATTAATGGTTAATGAAAAGGAGATTAGTATTTATGGAACGCAGAGTACCATTGGGATTATCAAACAAACACATTCATTTGTCCCAGGAGGATTTAGAAGCTTTATTCGGTGAAGGCTATGAACTGACACCGAAAAAATTTCTGGTTCAGCCTGGACAGTTTGCAGCGGTTGAAAAGGTCGATATTGTAGGACCAAAGAACACACTGGCAGGGGTACGTGTATTAGGTCCGGTTCGTCCGGAGACACAGCTGGAATTAAACATCGCAGATGGTGTTAAACTAGGCATCCACCAGGTTCCGATTCGCTTATCCGGTGACCTGGAAGGTACACCGGGCTTTACCATTATCGGACCAAAGGGTAAAGTGGTTAAGGAAAAGGGAATGATCGTCGCTGAAAGACATATCCACTTATCCACCGAAGAAGGCGCTAACTACAGCCTGAAGGACGGCGATATTGTTTCAGTTCGTCTGAAGGGGCCTCGTGGCCTTGTTTTCAATAATGTGTTGGTACGTGTTGGGGATAAACACAAAATGGAAATGCACATTGATATCGAAGAAGGCAACGCAGCCGGCGCGCGCAATGGACAGCTGGCCTGTATTGTCGATAAGGAAACTGCTACAATTGATTATCTGACCATCTGTGACGATGGAAGTCCGCTTCCGATGGTTGGAGATCTGCCCGAAAAAGAATAAATTAAAACTATTGGAGGAAGACCATGCCAACACCGAACCCTACAGCGTTTACGATTTTCAATATTGAGGTGAAATGGTACGGAATCCTCATTGCCGCAGCCCTGGTAATCGGGATGGTAATTGCAGTCAAACGCAGTGCGAAATACGGCATCAAGAGCGATGACATCATGGATTTCTTCCTGTTTCTGGTTCCATCCATTATAGTGGGCGCGCGGCTTTATTACGTTATTTTTGAATGGGGCTACTATTCAAAACATCTTAATGAGATTATTATGACACGCTCCGGCGGGCTGGCCATACACGGCGGTATTATTGCCGGAGTGATTGTTGGGATTATTCTGTGCCGGATAAAGAAGATCAATTTCTTTTCCCTGGCGGATACAGTGATCCCGGCATTGCCGCTGGGGCAGGCCATTGGGCGCTGGGGCAATTACCTTAACCAGGAAGCTCATGGCACTATTACTGATCTGCCCTGGGCCATTACGGTGAACGACCCGATTCTGGGCATGATTCGTGTCCATCCCACCTTTTTATATGAGTCCATCTGGGATTTGCTCGTTTTTGGATTCCTGTTCTTTTATGAAAAGAAATTTAAAAAAGTCAACGGTGAGCTGCTGTTTTTGTACCTCGCCCTGTATTCTGTAGGTCGCTTCTTTATTGAGGGACTGCGGACGGACAGTTTGATGTTTATGAACATGCGTGTAGCCCAGCTGATTAGTCTGGCGCTCGTGATCGTAGGGTTTGGCGGCATCATTGTCCTCAGAAAAAAATTTGGCAGCGAGCACTTAAACGGTGGCGAATAAGACTTTAAAACACTCCTGAGCAGGGGTGTTTTTTGGTTAAAATACAAAAAATAGCTTTATCAAACAAGTATTTCCATGTTTTGCTTAAAGATTAAATGTTACAATACATAGTAATACAATAATAAAGAATGAAAAGTTACGGGAATTTTTAGGAGGGACTTCAATGGATGTGAACAATATACTGGGATCAAACGAAGGCAAACTTCGTATCATACAGGAAACTGTACCAGGTAAACAGGTTACACTGGCACATATTATCGCGGGACCAGACCCGATCGTTTACCAGAAGCTGGGTTTAAACCCAAGTGTGGATTATAATAAGGCGGCCATTGGTATTTTGAGCATGACACCAGCGGAAATTGCCGTTATCGCAGGCGATATGGCCATCAAGACCGCCCCGATCGATATGGGCTTTATTGACCGTTTCAGCGGCACCTTAATCTTTACAGGCCGTATTTCCGATGTTAAGTCAGCGGTCAATGCAATTTTGAGCTACCTTCAGGGGACATTGGGCTTTACCATCTGCGAAATTACAACAACATAGAATGAAGGCGACTTTATGAAAAAGATGATTTTGGTTGGCAGGAGTGAATGCGGAAAAACCACGCTGCGCCAGGCGCTGAAGGGTGACACCATTCAGTATGAAAAAACGCAGTATGTCAATCACTTCGATGTAATTATTGATACACCGGGCGAATACGCCGAAACCAATACACTGGCGCGTGCACTGGCCCTCTATTCCTATGAGGCGGACGTGGTGGCGCTTTTGATTAACGCGACTGAGCCTTATTCCTTATATCCGCCCAACGTCGCACCTGTGGCAAACAGGCCGGTGATTGGGATTGTTACGCAGATCGACCATCCCTGCGCCAATACGGAACAGGCCATCGAATGGCTTAAATTGACTGGCGCTGACCCGATCTTTCCGGTAAGTTCTTATACCGGAGAAGGGATCTGGCAGCTTTTAGAATACCTTAAGGAGCCGGGCGATGTCCTTCCCTGGGAAAACCAGGAGGAGGCCGAGCAGGAAAGAAACGTAAAATCCACAAAATACGAGATCCAAGAATTTGGGCAGAAAGATTTTGAATTTATTTAAAAAAGATGGTGTGCCAAAAAGGCACACCATCTTTTTTAGAGATCCTTTAAAATTTCATCCCACACATCACCGATCCGGGTCGTGCCGAAATAATTGAGACAGGTTGAAACTGTTGGAAGATTTTTGTTTGCGTCTATTTCCTTACGGGTTGGCTTTTTGCCGAGGCGTTTAAACTCATCCAGCAACATCTGTGTGATAATGCTCTTGGAGTAGCGGCGGCGTCCCTGGGAAGCAGCTTCTTCGACGGGTTCAGGATCATTGGCGACTGCTTCAGCAGGCTCGGCAATTTCGGGCTCGGGAACGGAAGGAGTTTCCTCCTTGACTGGCGCTGGAGTAAGGGCAGAAGCGCTGATGCCGGCAGCTTTAACTGCCTTTTCCCATTTTTTGAAAAAGCCAAGATAAGCCTTTGCCGGGGGATCAATCATATCTTCAGGAGCTGGTATACGTCCTAATTCAATGGCTTTCTTTTGTAATTGCTCAATGAGTGTCTTTTTTTCGTAATATTTTCCCATGGTTACCTTCCCTTAATTAACAATAATTTCAAAATTTTAAACGATTATTATTATAGCATAAAACAGTGTAAATACAAGCAAAAATACACCTGTAAAGTAATAAAAAATGAAACTTCTGACAATAAAAAACAGGCGGGATAAATCCAAAGCCTGTTTGATGCCGATTCAACCGTATTACAACAAATTTTATACAATAATTTACCGTACTGATTATACCACAACGTCGTACAGATGTAAAATAAAGTTTTCAAATTCGTCGCGCCAGAAGGCCATTTTAAAAAATAATAATAAGAAAAGGCAAGACTTAAAAATTTGCAAAAGAATAGTGGCAACACTGGACTATTGATTGATTTTAAAAAGTTGTTAAGATATAATGTGAACAAGTGGTTATATTATGATCGAAAGCGACCATAAAGGAGTGAGTGGTTTTTAATGAAAGATAAAAATAAAATTAAACCGGAATCAGCAGGGGAGCGGATGATACTGGACAGTATGGGCGTCGGGATATGCAGACTCCTTTTGAGTGAAGAACTGCCAGTGCTTTGGGCGAATACAGAGTTTTACAGAAGTATCGGTTATACAAAAGAAGCATATCAAGCGCAATTTTCAAACCTCAGGCATTATTGTCAGGCCTATCCTGAGGATTTTTATATGCTTAAAAACGCGTTGCTTCGGGCTTTTGATGCTGGGAAGACCCGCGCGAGGGCAGTCTGTCGGATGCCTGTTTCAAAGGGTGAAGCATGGTTTCAGGTGACTGCGACAATGGCAGAAGCTGGGCAAGAGGATAATCCGGTGATGAACGCTGTGTTTGTCGATGTTACAGATATGTATTCTTTGCAGGAGCAGCGAATGCATTATTTCGAATTAATGATGGATGAATACGTCGGTAATATTTATATCAGCGATATGTCTACCTATGAGCTTTTATATGTGAACAGAGTATCCTGCGAAACACTGCAGCAGCCAATGGAGAAAATTATTGGGAGAAAATGCTATGAGGTGATACAGGGACGGTCGACACCCTGTCCTTTCTGTACCAATGACCGTTTAACCGAGGATTCCTTTTATGAATGGGAATTTTTTAATCCGATTTTGGATAGGACCTTTATGATTAAGAACCGGATTGTGAACTGGTATGGTCATAAAGCCCGGATTGAGCTGTCTCATGATATGTATAGCGCAGAGTACAAGCTCGCGAAAAAGGACCGGGAGCGTGAGGCTCTGCTCAGAACGATTCCCGGTGGTTTTGCACGTCTGGACGCCCGGGATTTCAAGACTGTTCTCTGGTATGGAGCAGACTTTTTAGATATGATTGGTTATACCAAGGAGCAGTTTGAAAAAGAGCTGCATTCCCAGTGCACCTACATACACCCCGACGACCATGCCCGGGTGAAAAAAGCCATTGCCGGGCCGCAGGCCACAGGAAAGAATACTGTGTTTGAGGTCCGGATCAAAAAGCGGTCGGGAGAGCAGCGTATCCTGACCATTACCATGTGCTATGTGGATGGTTTGGATAGCTGGGATGGCATCCCTTCCTTTTACAGCATTGGACTGGATATTACAGAGGAAAGGCAAGAGCAGCAGAGACAGCGTATAGCTCTGGAGGACGCCTATCAGGCAGTGCGTGTGGCCAACTCGGCAAAAACGGACTTTTTGTCGTCCATGTCTCATGATATTCGGACGCCGATGAACGCGATCATGGGCATGACGGCCATTGCCAGAGTAAACCTGGAAAGCCCGGAAAAGGTGGGAGATTGTCTGAATAAAATTAATGTCTCCAGCCGGCATCTTCTCAGCCTGATTAATGAGGTTTTGGACATGTCAAAAATCGAGAGCGGGAAGCTTGACCTGTCCCTTGAAGCTGTTGAACTGCCAGAGCTTATCCAGGGAGCGTCGGATATGTGTAAAGCGCTGTTAACTGAGAAAAAGCATGATTTTAGAGTGATTGTCGGACAGGTGCAGCACGAAAAGGTCATCACCGATGGAGACCGCTTGCAGCAGGTCTTTCTAAATCTGCTGTCCAACGCCATCAAGTATACGCCGGAGGGCGGGAAGATCACCCTGCTGATTAACGAGAAGCCTTCGATTATTCCTAAAAAAGGCCAGTATGAATTTATTTTTACGGACAACGGTATCGGGATGGAACAGGAATTTCTCACACAAATTTTTGAACCCTTCTCCCGCGCTGAGGATTCGCGTATCAGTAAAATCCAGGGAACTGGTCTTGGCATGGCCATTACTGAAAACATTGTGCATATGATGAATGGTACTATTGATGTAAAGAGCGAGCCTGGAAAAGGCAGCCAGTTTATTGTGACGGTACCGCTGGAGCTGCAGATCGAGGAAGAGCAAAGCGACGACGTGCTGGCAGGACTGCCGGTGTTGGTGGTGGATGATGACCAGATCGTGTGTGAAAATGCCGCGCTTCTGCTGAATGAGTTGGGAATGCGCGGATATTGGGTTTTATCCGGTGCAGAGGCCGTTCAAAGCGTTCAGGACGCCCATAACCGAGGTGAAGATTATTTTGCGGTCATCCTGGACTGGAAAATGCCTGAAATGGACGGTCTTGAGACAGTCAGAGTGATCCGGGAGCAAATGGGGGAAGAGGTACCTATTATCATAATTTCCGCCTATGATTTTTCGGATATTGAAGAGGAATTTCTGCGCGCCGGGGCAGATGCCTTTATCACCAAGCCGCTATTTAAATCTAAGATGCTGCATGTGCTCCAGCTGTTCTGCTGTACGGGTAAGACAGAGACTGAAGATACCGGAGAAGAAGAGACCCATGCCCTACTTTTGGGTAAACGGCTTTTATTGGCTGAGGATAATGACCTCAATCGTGAGATTGCCGTTGAGCTTCTCAAAATGCAGGGAATTTTGGTGGAGACTGCGGAGAATGGAAAACAGGCAATGGAGATGTTTGAAACGTCAGAGCCTGGATACTACCAGGCGATCCTGATGGATATTCAGATGCCGGTTATGGATGGCTATGAAGCGACAGATGAAATACGGTCGATGCACCGGGCGGATTCGGATATACCGATTTTTGCACTCACTGCCAATGCCTTTGTGAGCGATATCGGTAAAGCTCAGAGCGTGGGCATGAATGACCATATCTCAAAGCCCATTGATATGGAAAAGCTCACTGACATTCTGGAGCAGTGGATTGGGTGATTAAAAGAGGCGTGTAAGGCAAAATTTCTACACGCCTGTTGTATTTTTTGGATAAAAAAACAGACCGGGCCAATAAAAACAGTCTGGTTTGACAGTTCCTGATTTGGTGGAGACGACGGGAGTCGAATGAAAATACTGAAATTAATAAGTATTAAATAGTCTTACTCTGTATTGCCTAAATCCGCTAACTACTTAATGGATAATCAATAGGTTTCTAATGAGGTTTTTTGTATAAAAAGACAAAAAATATTGATTGAAAAATGTTTTATTAAAAATCAAATCATGCATAGAGTTGGCAGATTAGCTTTTTTATTGGAAAGGGAGAGTGAAATGTATAGTGATGATCAAATCATCTTCGTCAATCAAATTAGTATTCTCGACCATGACAAGCAATTGGCCTTGAACTGGATTACCGGCCAAAGCATGTTTTAGTCAAGGGGATCAACAGTCTTGAATTGAGCTCGACAGCATAGCGTGGCATTATCATTACAGTAGCATCAGCTTAAGAATTGTCCAGTTTATCGCCTGGTTTCAGGATATAATCTGGAAGAACGCCATACAGCAGCTCTTAGATTATGGGCATTACGGCGCCCTGAACAAATCAGGGTACCGGAAGGCCTGATAGCGGATATGCCGGTTACAAAAGAAGCTCCTGTACGATTTGTACTCCCTGAAAAAAGAAGCCCTATACTGTCTTATTTTGTTACTGCTTTTTATCATGCATGGTGCCGGTGTTTTAATTTGCCGACATTATTATCACTGGATTAGGGAAGAACGTACGCGGGAGAGGACCTGTGACGATGAGGTGAATAAATAAGTTGTTGTCCTCAAGCGAAAACGCTATAATTAAAGTATCGTAACAAACTAGAATTTGTAAGTTTGTACTGGAAGGAAACGTAAGCATAATGGCCTATACATTTGAAGAAACAATATTCAGGTCGGGAAACCGGTATTTCATAAAAATTCCCTTTAATGTGTGGGAAGAATGTAATCAAAAGGGATTGATTCCAGTGAAAGTATCTATAGAAGGCTGTACATTTGAGTGCCGCCTCATTCCAAAAGGAGAGGGAATCTATTACATACCAATTAAAAAAATATTGTAAATCAGATTAATTGTGATGATGAGATAAGCATTTCCTTTCAAATCATTAGCGGATTAACCCGAATAAATTATGATAGTCCATATTCAAAGGAAAACCCTATACGGAAAATCGACAATATTCAGAGTATTGCTTATCCAAAAGATGGATATGGCGGTCAGATATGTATTGCTATGCTGACGGGGCTTAGTGTAGATGAAGTTGTAGATATTATGCAGGCAAAGGCATGGCAGTGTTCTTTCTCGAAGCTGTTAGAAACATTGGACTATTTTGGCATTATACACGATGATAAGATAACTTACACCAAGCGGAAAGAATTTGTATTACCCAAGTGTTGTATCGTTAATGTGAAAGATGAGCAAATTAGCCATCTTGTTTTATACTATAAAGGGCATTATTATGATACTAAAGATATTGGTTTTGACAATATAATAAGTTATTTAGGAATTAGAGTTGATTAGAAAAAATAAGGGATTTTGATTAGTATTCGATTTTGTTAAGTCTCAATTTGTAGTAAAACTGAAATAAGCGTGAAATTAGAAGTTGTGGAGGGATTTCCTATGGACAAAATAAATAAACTTATATTTGGATTAGGCAGTTTAGCAGTGGTTGCATTTGGAGTATAAATAGGCTTTTCAAATAAAGAACCTTCAAAATATAGCTTCGAGTGGATAAAAAATTGACGGATAAAGAATGGGAAATGGAAAGAGAAATCATACGCCAGAAGCTCTGTAATACGAAGTATGACAACTCTACGAGGAGTGGGTTTCAGAACTTATTGAGGCTATTTGATAAAGTGAGAAGTGAAAAGGATTGGGTTGGCCTAAACCCACAAGAACTGGCTTATCAACGAGAACATGGCTATAATCTTTATAAGTTGTGTTTTTATTAAAATAAACAACTGCCAGTTTACTCAAGGGCTGAAAAAATTAGAATTCATGTGTTCAAAGAAAAAAGGTAGATTAAAATGAAATCGAAAAAATTCACTTTAGGTTTGTTTATATTTTACTGTGTGATTTTGACATGGATTATTATTTTTAAATTGCAATTTTCTTTTGAAGATTTGCCACATTTTAGAAGTCTTAACCTGATTCCATTTACCGAATCGGCTATCGTAAATGACAAAATGAATTTTGATGTAATCATTCATAATATGTTAGTATTTATACCCTTTGGCATTTTTATTCATGTGCTCTTGGAAGAAAAGACGTTAATAAAGCAATTCATTCCAATCATTCTTACAAGCCTTTTGTTTGAAGGAATACAATATATTTTTGCCATTGGTGCAAGTGATATCACAGACGTTCTTTCCAATTCATTGGGTGGAGTAATCGGGGTTGTTATTACACTTGTTATTTCAAAAATAACAAGAAAAAATTGGATAACACTGATAAATGTGATCAGTTTTGTTGGAGGAATCGGATTAACGCTACTGACTATGATTTTACTTTTATCCAACATGTAAATACCCTATAGAGAAAGGAAATAAAAAGGAGAATGGCAATGGATAGGACTCAGTTAATACAATTTATAACAGAACAATACAACGCGCATGAAGAAAATCCGTGGAAGAAGTATCCCAATTATGCTGTGTTCAGACATGAGGATAACCAAAAATGGTTTGCCCTTATCATGGATATTCCTAAAAGTAAGCTAGGCTTGACCAGTCATGAGGTGATTGATGTGTTGAACGTCAAATGCGATCCAGCGCTTATCAGTACACTTAGAAATGAAAAGGGAGTCTATCCCGCTTATCATATGAACAAAGAAAACTGGTTAACACTGGCTATGGATGGCAGTATCAAGGACAATCAATTAAAATGGTTACTCGATCAGAGTTATGAGTTAACTGCATCAAAAAAGAAAAAGAATTAAAATTTTGGACACATACACACCCCTGGATAACTAATAAAAAGAACGTTTGCAAATTAAGAGGAGATGTGGAAAAATACAGTAATTTGAGAATAGTACAATCTGTACTGCATGTGATGAAAAAAAGTAGTCTTTTCCAATTATTGATGTCATTTCAGTTTTAACTGAGGTGGAAAATTCCAGACGTTATTGGGGTGATTTAAAAAGAAAGTTGAAATTAGAAGGGGCGATTCAGCTGTAGAAAAATATCATACAGTTGATGGACTTATGGCTGATAAGACTTCAGAACCCGAAAAGGCACCTGGTATAATGCCCTTTCAGAGGCTGTTCCCCAGTCATCGCCCACGGCGTCTCATCAGGAGTGCGGGCCAGAGACAAGCGTACCAGAGCCCGAAACGCCACCCGACGGGCCGTCATCGACCACCCGCTGCCCGAGGCCCCCCATCCACACCGACGGCCCCTGGACCTGGGCCCACTTTCTCATGGACGAGTATGCCTGTGACTGCGCGGACTACTGTGACGGCTGGCCCACAGAAATGAACCCTGAGCTTCTCGAACGCATTGGGGCCCTGCACATGGCCTGGGGGCGGCCGGTGATCATTACCTCTGAAGTCCGGTGTGCGGCGCGCAACGCCGAGGTGGGCGGAGTAGTCTGGTCCTTCCACAAAAAGGGGCTGGCCACCAATCTGTATTGTCCGGGTATGGGGATAGGCGATCTGGCCGCACAGGCACAGGAAACCGGGTTAAATATTTTACTTTATTACAGCTCGGGCTATGTTCATGTGGAGTTACCCTTGAGCTGATGCAAAGAAGGTTTAAATTAGAATGAATATAAAATAAAAAGCGATAAAGATTATCTCACAGGTATTTTTAAAAAAACTATTGACAATAAAGTTAGGTAATGCTAATCTATTATTGTAATTAGCTTAACCTAACTTTTTTAAGTTGTATGAAATAAGTTACTCGAATCTTATTGTGAAACAGAACCAAGGAATTACCGGATTAACAGCCCTTGTGGTGTTGACGGTTAAAGTAAGGCTTAGCTAAGAATATAAAATTAAGGAGGAAATATCATGTCAACAAAGATAGCACTTGCAGGAAATCCCAATTGCGGCAAGACGACACTTTTTAACGCGCTCACAGGTTCTAACCAGTATGTCGGCAACTGGCCTGGTGTTACAGTTGAGAAAAAAGAAGGTAAGCTGAAAGGAAACAAAGACGTCATTATCATGGACTTACCAGGTATTTACTCGCTTTCACCTTACACGCTTGAAGAGGTGGTTGCCAGAAATTACCTGATTAATGAACGGCCCGACGCCATCATTAATATTATCGACGGGACCAATATTGAACGTAACCTTTACCTGACCACACAGATCACAGAGCTCGGGATTCCGGTAGTCATCGCTGTGAATATGATGGACCTCGTGGAAAAGAACGGGGATAAGATTGATGTCAAGCGTCTGTCAAAGGATCTTGGCTGTGAGGTTGTGGAAATTTCAGCGCTTAAGGGCAAGGGCCTGAAGGAAGCAGTTGAAAAAGCTGTTAAAATTGCGGGCAAAAATACCATCAGCGCGCCGGTACACCGGTTTGATCCGGAAGTAGAGGAAGCGCTTGATAAGATAGAAGCCAGGCTGGAGGACGATATCCCGCAGGAACAGAAGCGGTTCTTTGCCACTAAGCTCTTTGAACGGGATGATAAGATTTCCGGACTGATGAAGCGTGTGCCGAATGTGGAAGCCGTTATTACAGCGGTTGAGGACTCCATGGACGACGATTCTGAAAGCATTATCACCAACGAACGCTATAATTATATTTCTAATATTATCGGTGACTGCTATAAGAAGAAAAACAAGGGACAGCTTTCGATCTCAGATAAAATTGATAAAGTTGTCACCAACCGTTTCCTGGCACTTCCGATTTTTGCGCTGGTCATGATTCTGGTTTACTATGTTTCCGTCACCACTGTGGGCTCCTGGGCCACAGATTGGGCCAATGACGGCGTTTTTGGCGACGGCTGGCATCTGTTCGGCATCGGCACTTCCCAGTATGAAGAAGCCGCCGGTGAGTATGACGTTCAGGCGCAGAAGATGGACGCCTTTTTAGAAGCCGCCCAGGCCGAGGGAATCAGCACTGACGCAGTGACAGAAGCCCTGGAAGCAGGGGAAGGCGAAGCGGATGAAAGCGCTGTTACCGCCTTTGAACAGGCCGCAGCAGGTGTGACCACCGACGCTGAAATCACCGATGAGGAAGGCGAAGTGGTGGAAACCGTTCCTGTAACGGTCAATGACTTTAAGGAAGCGGCAGCTGCAGAAGAGCCGGACCCGGCAAACTACGGAGTCTGGGTACCAGGCATTCCGGCGATTATCGGAGACGGTCTGGAAGCGGTGGGCTGTGCCGACTGGCTCCAGAGCCTGATCTTAGACGGGATTGTCGCTGGTGTTGGCGCGGTTCTTGGCTTTGTACCCCAGATTTTAGTGCTGTTTATCTTCCTGGCGATTTTGGAAGGCTGCGGTTATATGGCGCGTGTTGCCTTTATTATGGACCGTATCTTCCGCCGCTTTGGTTTATCTGGTAAATCCTTTATCCCGATGCTTATCGGCAGCGGCTGCGGTGTACCGGGGATCATGGCATCGCGTACCATTGAAAATGAGCGCGACCGCCGTATGACGATTATGACGACCACCTTTGTGCCCTGCAGCGCGAAGATGCCAATCATCGCCATGTTCGCCGGCGCGATTTTCGGCGGCGCGTGGTGGGTAGCGCCAAGCGCTTACTTTATCGGAATCGCAGCCATTGTCATCTCCGGTATTATGCTTAAAAAGACCAAGATGTTTGCCGGTGACCCGGCGCCCTTTGTCATTGAACTTCCAGCGTACCATATGCCCACCGTCGTCAATGTACTGCGCAGCATGTGGGAACGCGGCTGGTCTTTCATTAAAAAAGCCGGTACCATTATTCTGCTGTCCACAGTCTTTATCTGGTTTACCTCCAGCTTTGGCATGGCAGACGGCAGCTTTGGCATGGTAGAGGATATGAGCGACAGTATTCTGGCCGCCATCGGCTCCGCCCTGGCCTGGATCTTTATCCCCAATGGCTTTGGTGACTGGCAGTCAACCGTTGCGACGGTTACCGGCCTCGTGGCCAAGGAAAATGTGGTGGGTACTTTTGGTATCCTGTTCAAGGTGGGCAGCGAGGTTGCAGAAACCGACGCGACCCTGTGGACAGCAGTGGCCGCCCATTATACCGCGCTTTCCGCTTTCTCCTTCATGGTATTCAACCTGCTGTGCGCACCGTGTTTTGCAGCCATGGGTGCCATCAAGCGTGAAATGAACAACGCGAAATGGTTCTGGTTTGCTGTTGGCTACCAGACAGGCTTTGCCTATGTGATCTCACTGATTATCTACCGTCTGGGCCTGCTCTTTACAGGCGGCGGCTTCTCCGTCTGGACCGTTATTGCCATCGCGCTCCTGGCGGGTATCATTTACCTGATGGCACGTCCCTATAAAGAATCCGATACACTGAACATTAACATGCCGGCTGCCAAGGCAAAACCATGACAGCCACCATCCTGATCTGCATCGCCATTGCCGTTATTGTAATCCTGGGTGTGCGCAGCTATATGAAACGAGTTTCATCTGGCTGCTGCGGCTCAGGCGGCGGCGGAACTGTCAAAAAGATCCGCGTGCCGGACGAGGACAAGAGACATTACCCCTATCGTAAGGTTTTATGGATCGACGGAATGGTCTGCGGCAACTGCGCAGCCAATGTAGAGAATGCCCTGAACAGCCTGGATGGCGTTTGGGCAAAGGTGAATCTGACAGAAAAGAAGGGAGAGGTTTTGATGAAAAAGCCCTTTGACGATGAGATACTCAAGCTCAGCGTAAAGGACAGCGGATATACAGTGTTCCGGATTGATGAATCCTGACAAAAAAGCTTATCCACCATACGGTGAATAAGCTTTTTTTATGTGTGTTATTCAGCGAGTTTTTTACCGGCCTCCCGTGCATCAGCGATGAGTTCATCGGTGTAGGCGTTGGCGCAGACAATGCGGCTTTCCACCTTGCCCTGGAGCATCATGCCAAAGGAAGCGTCGGACATGTCAAAATAGGGAACATAGTGGCCGGCCATCGGCGCCCCCTGGGAATAAACAGTGACCACGCGCTTGGGCCCGATTTTAAAATGGGATTTTCCATCCTGGGTGGTATACATAAA
Source organism: Eubacterium limosum (assembly GCA_959020865.1). Taxonomy (GTDB): domain Bacteria; phylum Bacillota; class Clostridia; order Eubacteriales; family Eubacteriaceae; genus Eubacterium; species Eubacterium limosum_B. The sequence continues at coordinate 13,509 of CAUEUD010000059.1, forward strand.
AGCGTAGAGGCGGTTTAAGAACAGCATGGTCTGGGCGCTCATCTGTGCCATGTAGATGGGTGATCCGATGACCACCGCGTCGGCGTCGGCAATGGCTTCATAGATGCGCTGCATGTCATCCTTTTGAACACAGAAGATATCCTTGTTTTTGTGGCAGGCGCCGCAGGCCTGACAGCCTTTAATGTTAAGCGCGTTCAGGTTAAAGGACTGAACCACTGCGCCCTTTTCCTTTGCGCCTTCAAGCACCGCGTCCACCAGCACGGTGCTGTTGCCCTGCGGGCGGGGACTGCCGTGGATTCCTACAATTTTCACAATCATCACTCCTTTGATTTTATACTTCTATTATACGCCTGTTAAAAGGCATATGGCAAGATCAGCGTGTAAAAGCGTAGAGGTAGCTGTCAAAAATTTCAGTATTTTTAAAGACGCGGTTTTTAAGGGTACCCTCCAGGGTGTAGCCAGCCTTCTCCAGCGCTCTGCGGGACCCCTGGTTGTGGGCAAAAGGCTCGGCGTGGATACGCGCCAGGTCATAGTGCTCAAAGGCAGCCCCTGTGAGCTGGCGGATGGCGGCAGACATGATGCCGCGGCCCCAGAAGGGTTCTGCCAGCCAGTAGCCGATCTCAGCGTTTTTACAGTAGACATCCTCTTCCAGAAAGATGCCAATGCTGCCAACAGCCTCGCCGTCCACGTCAATGGCCCGGGTACACTGGCGCGTTTCACCAGCCTCGATGCAGCTCGTCACATAGCCGCGGGCGTCCTCATAGGTGTAGGGCCAGGGAAAAGCGTTGCGCAGATTATCCGCGATTTTTTTATTGTTGGCGTACTTTGCCACACTGTCGATGTCGGTTTTCCGCCAGGGTCGTAAAATAAAATTCATCAAAACCTCCTTCAGTCAATTTCAGTATTTTCATAGCTTTTTTTCAAAACCTCCGCCGCGGTGGGGGCGTCGATATACAGCACGTCGGCCAGGCCGCCCATCAGGGTAGCGCAGATGATGTCTGCCTTTTCAATGCCGCTGGCCACCAGAAGCTTGTTCCGGATAGCCTTGATCACCGGCAGCGAAGCGGCGATGACCCGGCGGTCAAGGGTTTCGTCGAAGATTTCACCCCTGGCGTTTATAAAATGAGAGCACATATCGCCGATACAGCCCTTGGATTCCATTTCCCAGTACTGGGCGTCGGACAGCAGGCCCATCTCATAGATGATGGACGGCCGCGCCAGGTTGCCCACAGAAAAGACTGCGGTCTGGCACCGTTCTGCCATGGAGAGAATCTGCGCTACCTGGGAGTCCTGTTTGATGGCGTCGGCGATAAAGGGCGCGTCCACCACGGCTGGCGCCGGAATCTGGTAGCCCGCGCCGTCCACACAGGTCACGAAATTTTTGAGGATATTCAGGGCGCTGGATTCATAGACCGCGCGGGAGTAGCCGCCGTTAAGCTGGATTACCGACACGCCGCGCCGCTTGATGGGCTGCAGCAGGTTTGACAAAACCTCCAGGGTGCTGCCCCAGGCAATGCCCAGGATGGAGTCGTCATCCACATAGCGCGGGAGCTCCTGGGCCAGCGCCAGACAGACGTCGTGGACCAGAATCCGTTTGTCGCCCACCAGGTCGGGAACAATGACTGCCCGTTTCAGCGGGAAATGGGCGATGAGCTGTGTTTCCAGCTCGCCGAAGGAAAGCACCGGCTCTTTGATGCGCACCTCAATCAGGCCCATTTCCTTGCCGCTTTTTAACAGCCGACTGACACTGGATTTACTGATCCCTTCCTTTTCAGCAATTTCAATTTGGCCCATATCCATTTCGTAATACATTTTTGATATACGAAGAATCTGATTTATTTTTTTGAGATCCATAGCGCCTCCAATGATGTGAAATTTTTCCCATAAAAACGAAAAATTGAATGATACTTATGATTTCATTATAAAAAGAATGAAAAGGAATGTCAAGGAAAAAAGCGTGAATTATTCAAATGTATGAAAATATAATGAAAAAAGATGTTGAAATTTTTCCCAAAGAAGAAAAAATTATTTTCTTAAATTTGGAATTATACCCATTTTTCTATTGACAAATTTGCACCACAGGGTATAGAATACACCTATAAAACATTTACAAGGAGTGAAATCAATGAGCACTGTAACTTTGATTGGCTCTGGCCAGATGGCTTCAGCCCTAACCTTTCCCCTTTACGAAAACGGTCACGAGGTCCGTTTAGTCGGTTCTCCCCTCGATAACGAAATTATCGACCGTCTGAGAGAAGACAACTACCATTTTAATTTATTGCGCACCCTGCATGATGGTATTCATTATTATAAAGTAGACCAGGTCAAGGAAGCTCTGGAAGGCGCGGACGTTGTTGTCTGCGGTGTGTCCAGCTTTGGCGTTGACTGGTTCCTGAACGAAATTATCCCAATGATTCCCGAAGGTGTGCCGATGCTCTCAGTCACCAAGGGGATGCTGAATTTTGAGGATGGCCGCCTTCAGGTTTATCCCGAATACTGGGAAGAACATTTGCCGGAAGGCTCTAAGCTTAAAATTTACGCCATCGGCGGCCCATGTACAGCCCGCGACCTGGCTGACCACGACCATTCCTTTGTAGGCTTCTGCGGACGCGACATCGAAACCCAGGAAATGCTGCGGGATATCTTCTCAACCAGCTACTATCACATCAGCCTCACCACCGATGTGGTCGGCCTGGAAGCGGCCGTTGCGTTGAAAAATGGCTATGCACTCGGTACAGCACTGGCCATCGGCCTTAAAAATATCTGTGGGGATGACGGTGTTGCGCATGTAAACTCCAAGGCCGCCCTGTTCCAGCAGAGTGTAAAGGAAATGGACGATTTACTCGAGCTGGTCGGCGGCAGCCACCGCATGATCATGTTTGCGGCCGGAGACCTGGACGTTACCGTAGCTGGCGGCAGAAGCCGCAGCGTGGGCCAGTACCTGGGCGAAGGACTGTCCATGGAAGAAATCAATGAAAAGCTGGCAGGACAAACGCTGGAAGCCGTTGTTATTGCCACACGTACGGCAAAGGCGGTCAAAGCCCTGGCAAAGGCCGGCAAGGTTGACATCGCACAGTTCCCACTGTTAATGCATGTGGATAAGCTGCTCAACGAAGGGGAAAAAGTTAATATTCCTTGGAAGGAATTTGAGACAATCGAAGCATAGCGGCATTGATTAAAATAAAAAGCGATTCAGGACATCTGGGGGACAGACAAAATAAAATTTTAAATAATGGAGAATTTTAAGATTCTCCATTTATTATAGAGGCCTTGTAATCGTTAATCTTTTGACGATCGTATTCAAAATACCATGTATATCATTACACTGAGGGAGGTAATATGATGGAATATTTAATTGGATTGGATTTGGGCAGGTGAAGCGCAGGAAGACGCGATCCGCGCGAAAGAGGGAGAGCGCATCCTC